>JBDLRJ010000178.1:0-24343 GCA_039800145.1 Pseudomonadota bacterium
TGCGCGGCGCGCGCCTGGGCGGCAGCGAGCCTTCCCCGCGAACCCCGCAGGCGGGCCGCGGCCTCGAGCAACTCGGGCATCACCACGTCCACGAGCGGTGCGCCGGCTGCGACCGGGTCGCCCGCGCGGGCGCGCACCCTGGTGACCCGCGCGCGCAGCGGCGCGGAGACGACGGAGGCGCCACCGGGCCCGGCCACCACGCGCGCGGGGGCCTCGGCGAGCGGGCTCCCTGCCGGGTCGCGCGCGGTGACGCGGGGAACGCTGGCCGCGGGCGCAGGCTCCGTGGCCGAGGTGGGGGAAGGCGGCGGCGCGGCGCCGCTCGAACAGCGGGTGAGGACCAGCAGGTACGCGAGGGAGAAGACGAGCCGGGTCACGGCGCCTCCGGGGACAGGGCGGGAGAGGGTGCGAGCCCGCGGCGTCGCGAAAAGTGGATGCGCGGAGTGGACCGAGGCGTGGGCCTCGAGGGCGCGGTGACGGCCTTCGTCGGGCGTGGTGGAAGCGGGCATCACGGGGCCTCCGCTGCGTGCTGGCGCTGGGCCTCGGCGAGCTTGAAGTCCGCGAGCGCCACCTCGGCCTGCGCCCGGAGTTGCCGCGCGCGTGCGGCCAGCGCGAGCCGCCGGGTGCGCAGCAGCGAGGGCAAGGTGGACTCACCGCGCAGGAACAGCTGGTGCTCCAGCGTGGCGGCCTCCACCGCGGCGGGGACCAGGTGGCGCTCGAGGATCCCCAGCACCTCGCGCGCGTGCTCGCACTCGTGGCGCAGTCCCTCCCAGGCCGGGCCCCACGCGCGCGCGCGCGCCTCCGCGTCTGCCTCGCGACGGGCCACCTCGGCCCGGTGGAGCGCCCGCTCGCGTTGGCCGAGTTCCCACGCGGGGAGCGTCACCGAGGCGCCGGTGTAGCCGTACCAGTTGTTCGGGTACTCGTGCGCACCGCCCGCGGCGAGCTGCAGCTGCCAGCCGCGCTCGGCGCGCGTCTCCGCCTCGCGCGCACGCTCCTCGTCCGCCCCCGCGCGCGCGGCCCGGACATCCGCGGCCCGCTCGGGGGAGGGGGCGTCGGACGCCGCGGTCGCCAGCGCCTCGGGGGGGAGCGGTGCCGGCAGCGACTGCTGGACGCGGGCCACGGCGTGCGAGAGGCCGAGCAACTGCCCGAGGCGCACGCCCGCCTCGACGCGCCGTCCCTCCCAGTCCAGGTGCTCGAGACGCGCCTCGGCCTCGAACGCCTGCGCCTCCGCCAACTCCGGGCGCGTGGCGCCGCCGAGCGCGAGCGCGCGCGCCACGCGTGGGACCAGCTCCTTCGCCTGCGCCTCTTCCTCCGCCGCGAGCACCGCGGTGGCCTGCGCGCCCCAGGCATCCAGCCACGCTGCCGCGGCCGACACCCGCCGCTCCGCCTCGAGTGCCCGGCCCTGCGCCGCCGTGGCGTCCGCTTCCCGCCGCGCCCCCTCGCGCCTCGCCGCGCCGAGCCCCGAGAGGTTGAAGGCCTGGCTCACGCCCAGCTGCAGCTCCGGTCCCTGCCCCTGCTGCTCGATGTGGCGCACCTGGGGTTGCACCAGCACCGTGGGGTTGGCCGTGAGCGTGGGGATCTCCCCGGCGAGCCTCCGCTGGAGCTGCGCCGCTGCCGCGGTCCCGGCCACGTCCGGTGCCCGGGCAGCGAGCGCCACCGCCTCCTCGAAGCCGAGTTCCCCTGCGCCCGCGAGCAGGCCCGTGAGCAGTGCCGTCCACACCATGGTGAGGCATCCTGCGCCAGCTGCCGTCGTCCCGGCCTGAGAGTCGCCTGAGAAAGTTCTCAGGAAGCCTCTGCCGCCTCGAGCGCCTCCCACGTGAGGTTCCGGGCCTTGCGGGCGCGCTTGGGGCTGAGCTCCACCCCCACGGCCTCCAGCCCGAGGTGGTTGGCGACGGCGAGCACGCTGCCGTGACCACAGAACGGGTCCACCACGGTGTGGCTCTTCGTGTGGGTCAGCACGAAGCGGCACGCCAGCTCACATGCCCGCCGGCCCATGCCGCGCGTCCAGGTGGTGGCCCCGGCGTCCGGCAGGACGTCCGGGAGCGAACGGGAGAGATCCAGCCGCACGTCTCGGGAGAAGGCGAGCAGGTGGGACCACCCGGGCCGCCCGTGCGTCACCGCTCCCGGCGGTGCCCGGCACACCACGCGGTGAAAGAGCGTGGCCAGCCCGGCGTCCTCGGCCGCACGCGAGACGAGGTAGCCCTTGTCCACCCACGTCCCCTCCCACTTGATGTCGGTCTGGAAGAAGAGCGCCACGCCGTCCCTCGGCACGGCCTGCATGACCGACACGGCCGCCCCGCGGAACCAGGTCTTCCAGTCCTCCAACGGGCGCTGCAGCTCGCTCACGTCCGGGAGGGAGGTGATGACCGAGCAGCCCTCGAGCACGCCGCGCGAGGAGAGCCACGAGAGCGCCTCGGCCTGGTGCACCGTGCGCATGGGAGGGCACGGGCCTTACGCCCGGCAGCTCTCCGGGTGCAAGTGCCGGGGTAGGGCCCCCCGGAGGGCTGAAAGGGAAGGTGACGTGCGGGGAATCCGCGTGTAGGGTGCGGCCCGTTTTTCACTCCCCAACAGGAGCCACACGCACCATGTCCGATTCCGAGAACGCGCCCAAGAAGGGCGTCTCCCCCGTCCTTGTCTCGCTCGTCCTCTCGCTGATCATCTCCGCGGCCATCACCGGGGCGGCCGTCGTACTGATGGTCCAGCCGGAACTCGACGCCGCCAAGGAGAAGGCGGACGGTGCTGCCAGCAAGGCCACGCTGGTCGAGGCGGCGGCGGCGAAGCTCAAGGCGGACGGCGCCGAGGCCACCAAGAAGGCGGACGACCTGGACGCGCGCGTGAAGGCGCTCGAGGACGCGGCCAGGGCGGCGGCTGAAGCTGCGAAGGCCGCGGCGGACGCAGGCGAGCCGGTGGCCCTGGATGCGGGCGCCGCGGACGCCGGCACCAAGTAGGTTCAGCGAAGGTCCAGGAACGTCCCGAGCAACACCCACCGCCGCGCCTCTCCCTCCGTCTCCGGGCGGGGCTCGAGCGGGGTGGTGTAGTGCCAGAAGGGGAGCCGGTAGGCGGTCACGCCGCCCACCGATGCCACGTCGGCCACCTCGCTGAGGTGGCCGCGTCGTTCATAGACCAGCAGTTGCCGCTTCACGGCGGCGTTGCAGAACGTGAAGTGGACGTCCACGTAGCCGTCCCGGGCCTGGCGGTCCTCGGGGTGGTGATCGTTGTGGGGGCCGGTGTAGTCCCCCGCTCCGTAGCAGAGCAGCTGGATGCCCCACCGCTTTTGCAGCGGGCGGCCGGCGAGCTGCTCGGCGAGCGCGTGGAACGTGCCCGAGCGGAGCAGCGACACCAGGCCGAGCGACTGGGCGACGCGCCACGACCGCGCCCGGCGGCTGTCCAGCATCGCCGTCCGAACGCGGACCGCCTTCGGCAGCTGCTCCGAGTAGTTCTCCGTCATTCCCCACGTGGCCTCGGGGGGAATCGGCGTCTCCATGGGACGCAGCAGCGGCGGGAAGTGGCGCTCGAGCAGCCGGAGGCACCCTGCTGCGCGTGCAGGCTCGAGCAGCCCCGGCAGTGGGACGAAGCGCCGGCCGTCACGTCCGAGCGCGCCCACCGCCGGGTGATCCCCGCGGACGAGCGCGCGTCCTTCGGCGGACAGCAGCGTGGCGAGATCTCGCGGGAAGGCGCGCATGGGAAGCACCGCAGCCTACACGAGGGGTGCACGCGGGGCCCGCGGCAGGTTATTCATCCGGGATGCTCGGGAACCGAACCTCCGCGGAATGGATCGCAGAGTACAGCCTCAGCCACCAGCACCCGGTGAACCGCTGGTGCCACACGGTGGGTATCCCCCTCATCGCGCTGTCTGTCCTGCTGGTGCCGGTGGCCTTCCTCGTGCGCGGCGCCTGGCCGTGGCCGGTGGGGCTGTTCGTGGTGGGGTGGATCCTCCAGTTCGTGGGCCACGCGTTCGAGCGCAAGCCGCCCGAGTTCCTGAAGGACTGGCGCTTCCTCTTCGTGGGGCTGCGCTGGTGGTTCGCCAAGATGGCCGGGAAGGCGCCATGACCGGCATCCCGAAGGACCTGGTGGACGCGCTCGTCGCGGCGCGGCGGACGCACGCCTTCCCCTCGGAGATCCGCCCGCTCGCGCAGCGGTTCGGACTGAAGGTGCTGGGGACGCTCTTCCCGCACTTCGGCGAGCGGACCGCCTGCAGCGCGGACGAGGTGGAGGAGGACCTGGTGCAGGTGCGGGAGCTGCTCGCGCGGCTGCTGCGTGCGCTGCGCCACGAGGCGGCGCTGTCCCCGGGGCTCCCGGACCGCTTCATGGGCGAGCTGCGCGCGCTGCACGCGCTGCTCCGCGAGGACGCGGACGCCATCTTCCAGGGGGACCCGGCCGCCCGGAGCGTGGACGAGGTGATCTTCACCTACCCGGGCTTCTTCGCCATCGCCATCTACCGGCTGGCGCACCTGCTCCACGGGATGGGCATCCCGGTGCTGCCGCGGCTGCTCACCGAGTTCGCGCACGAGAAGACGGGCGTGGACATCCACCCGGGGGCGCGGATCGGCCGGAGGTTCTGCATCGACCACGGGACGGGCGTGGTCATCGGGGAGACCACGGAGATCGGCGACCGCGTGAAGCTGTACCAGGGCGTGACGCTCGGCGCGGTGGTGGTGACCAAGCAGCTGGCCGACCACAAGCGCCACCCCACGCTCGAGGACGACGTGATCGTCTATGCCGGCGCCACCATCCTCGGCGGGGACACCGTGGTGGGGCGGGGCAGCATCGTGGCGGGCAACGCGTGGCTGACCCAGTCCGTCCCGCCCTCGTCGGTCGTGAGCCGCCGCAGTGAAATCCGCCCGCGCCACGGCCAGGTGGACGACGCCGCGGACTGGGTCATATAACAATCTTGCAGGCGCGTGGGCGCGTGCAGTCCATCCCGGAGAGACCATGAGAGTCGACAGCATCCTCGGAACCATCGGCAACACCCCCCACGTCCGCGTCCGCCGCCTGTTCGGCGAGCGCGAGGTGTGGATGAAGCTGGAACGCGCCAACCCGGGTGGCTCCATCAAGGACCGCATCGCGCTGGCCATGATCGAGGACGCGGAGAAGCGCGGGGTGCTGAAGCCGGGCGGGACGATCATCGAGCCCACGTCGGGGAACACCGGGGTGGGGCTCGCCATGGTGGCGGCGGTGAAGGGCTACAAGCTGGTGCTGGTCATGCCCGAGAGCATGTCCATCGAGCGGCGGCGGATCATGGCGGCGTACGGCGCCACGTTCGAGCTCACCCCGCGCGCGGGCGGAATGAAGGGGGCCATCGCGAGGGCCCAGGAGCTGCTCGCGCAGACGCCGGGGGCGTGGATGCCGCAGCAGTTCGAGAACCCGGCCAACGTGGAGGTGCACGCGCGCACCACGGCCGAGGAGATCGCCCGCGACTTCCCGGAAGGGGTGGACGTGATCGTCACCGGCGTGGGCACGGGCGGACACATCACCGCGTGCGGCGAGGTGCTCAAGAAGCGCTGGCCGAACTTGAAGGTGTTCGCGGTGGAGCCCACGAAGTCCCCGGTGCTCTCCGGCGGACAGCCGGGGCCGCACCCCGTCCAGGGAATCGGAGCGGGCTTCGTCCCGGCCAACCTCCACCGGGACGTGCTGGACGGCGTGGTGCAGGTGGAGCCGGAACACGCGTTCGAGATGGCGCGGGCCTGCGCGCGCGAGGAGGGCATCTTCGTGGGCGTGAGCTCGGGGGCGTCGCTCGCGGCGGTGCGGCAGAAGCTGCCCGAACTGCCCGCCACCGCGCGCGTCCTCACGTTCTGCTACGACACCGGCGAGCGCTACCTGTCCGTGGAGAACCTGTTCCCGGCCTGAGCGGGCGTCACGCCTTCAGCAGCCAGAACAGGAACACCAGGAAGAGAACGAAACCCGCCCCCATGGCGATCAGGCGGGCGTCGCGCTTCCAGCCGTCCTCTTCCCGTGAGGGGATGGCGCGCGGAGGCAGCGCCACGGCACCCGGGGGACGCGCCATGGGGGGCGGGCGCGCCATGGGGGTCTCGAGGTTGGCCGCGGGGGCCGGGGCGCGGTCCACCTGCGCGCGGGTGATGCGCGTCGGCTCGTCCATGATGCTCGCGGGGGCTGCGCGCGTCTGGACGCCGCTGTAGCTGTCCGTGGAGTACTCCTCGTCCTGTCCCGTGATGGACGCGGAGCGGGCGGACTGCCGGGGATCCGTGGACTGGTCGTCGTCATCCGCGGGCACGGACACCACGGTGTGAGTCGCCACCCTCGGCGAGATGCCCGCCTTGCCGGGTGACTGCACGAGCGAGAGCCGGATGGCTTCCATCTCCATCCGGACCACGTCTGCCGCCACGGGGCGGTCCTGGGGATCCTTGGCCATCAGCGACAGGATGAGCCGGTCCACGGAGGCCGGGAGCGCAGGCAGGAAGCTGGACGGGGTGGGGACCGGCTCCTCCACGTGGCAGCGGACCAGATCGTACGGCGTGGGGGCCTCGAACGGGGGCTTGCCGGTGAGCGTGATGAACAGGCACACGCCGAGCGCGTAGAGGTCCGTCCCCGGCCCCACCGGCAGCGCCCGCGCCTGCTCCGGGGCCACGAAGCCGGGGGTGCCCATGAAGCGCGTCACCATGGTCTGGGCCACGAAGCCGTAGGGCACCGCGGACTGCTTGGCGATTCCGAAGTCCAGCACCTTCACGTACGTCTGGTCGTGCTCCTCCACGAGGAAGATGTTGGAGGGCTTGAGATCCCGGTGGACCACGCCGGCCTTGTGCGCGGCCGCGAGCGCGGCGCACACCTGCTCGTAGTACGCGAGCGCTTCGCCCAGGGGCAGACGCCCGCCGCGCCGCACGAGCTCCTGCTCGAGGCTGCGCCCCTTGAGGAACTCCATCATCAGGCACTGGCGCCCATCCGGGGGCGGCAGCGTGAAGCAGTTGAAGATGCCCACGATGCCGCGGTGCCGGATGGCGTTCACCACCCGCGCCTCCTCGAGCAGCCGCTGCACCTGCTCCGGGTCCCCCGCCGCCTCGGGACGGAGCACCTTCAGCGCCACGGAGGCCCCGATGATCGGGTGCTCTCCGCGGTACACCACGCCCATCCCACCCGTCCCCACGCGCTCGCGGACGACGAAATCGCCGATCCGCGTGCCGATGAGCGTGTCCACGTCCGTGTTGCGGCGTGGAGGGTGGGGCCGGTCAGACATCCGGCGCATTCGACCGTCCCGGCGGCGAACGGTCAAGCTCAGAGACGCCGCGCGCCCCACGCGCGCGTTGAGCACGAACCCGCGTGCGGCTACCGTCCGCGCACCCCATGGGTCACGTCCACGTCCTCCGAGAATTCCCGTCCCGCGCCGAGGGGGGCGTGCGCACGGTGCGCGTCTACACGCCGGACGGGTACGACGCGCGCGGGGAACACCGCTTCCCGGTGCTGTACATGCAGGACGGCCAGAACGTGTTCTCCCACCCGGAGTCGGCGCGGATCGACACGTGGTGCGCCAACGTCACGCTCGAGCGGCTCGCGGCCGAGGGCGCCGTGGAGCCCTGGCTCATTGTCGCCGTGGACAGCGGGCCGGGCCGCTTCTCGGACTACTCGCCGTGGGCGCACCGTGGGCGGGAGGGCAACGGCGAGCGCTACGCCCGGTTCCTCGTGGACGAGCTCAAGCCGTGGGTGGATGCCACTTACCGGACCCGCGCGGGCTCGAAGTGGACCGCGGTCATGGGCAGCTCGCTCGGGGGGCTCATCTCGCTGTACCTCGGGCTCAGCCGGCCCGGCGCCTTCGGCCGTGTCGGGGCGCTCTCGCCGACGGTGATGTGGGCGCACGACGCGCTCTTCCGCGCGTGGACCGCGCACACGCGCCGCTGGACGCGCCTGTACCTGGACGCGGGCCACCCCGAGCACCTCCACGTGGAGGGCGAGTCGCTGCCGTACGGCGAGGGGGCGCGCGCGTTCTACGAGCACCTCAAGGGGCTCGGGTACCACGACCACGAGCTCTTCCTCGTGATCGAGCAGGGCGGCGGCCACCACGAGCGGGACTGGCAGCGCCGGCTGCCGCTGGCGTTCCGCTGGCTGCTCGGCTGAGCAGGCCCGCGGGGCGTTGCCGTCAGGCCGGCTGCTGGATGCGCCGCGTGGCCTCGTGCATGGCCTCGAGCGAGTCGTGGCGCGTGAGGAACATCTCGTCCCCCATGGCCACGCGGAACAGCGCGGGGGGCTCGCGGTGCCACAGCAGCGCGGGCCCGAGCTCGGCGGCGAGCTGCGCGGAGGGGGTGCGGTAGGCGCGCCCGTGGCGCCGGGCCACGTGGCAGACGTGGTGGCGCGGCGGGCGGATCCACTCGGAGGGATCCTTCCCCGCCACCACCGCGGCGTAGAGCCGGTACACGTCCGTGTCGCACGCGTAGTTCATCATGTCCGGCATGAAGCCGCCGGGCGGCCGGAGGTTGGCCTCGAGCACCACGTAGCGCTCGGGGGCCGTGCGGAAGCACTCCACGTGGAACCAGCGCTCGCGCAGGCCGAGTGCCGCCACCACCTTCTCGCCGAGCGCGCGCAGCGGCGTGGGGATGTCCTTGAGCGACCAGAACGAGATGTCGCGCTGCTCGGCCACCGTCTCCATCACCCCGTCGGAGTACTCGTGGCTCATGGCGAAGCAGACGCGCCCCGCGCGGTCCACCACGCCGTCGTAGGTGACGATGGTGCCGCGCACGTAGGGCTGGACGAGGAGCCCCGGGCGCGGCGCGGCGAAGCGCTGGACCAACTCCGCCTCGGTCCGCACCTGGGTGGCATCCACGGCGCCCACGCCCACCTCGGGTTTGATCACCAGCGGGTAGCCATGGCGCTTGCCGAACGCGCGCAGGGCCTCGAGCGAGGTGGCCTGCGCGGTGGGGATGTCCGGGATGCCCGCCTGGGCGAACAGCAGGTGGCTGCCGTACTTGCTCTGCAGCCGGCGGACCTCGGGGGGCTGGAGGCCCGTCACGTGGAAGGCCTCGCGGAGCTCGGACTCGAGCAGGAGCCAGTGCTCGTTGAGGGACTCGATCCGGTCCATCTTCCCGTGGCGCCAGGTCAGGTACCCCACGGCGCGGACCATGGCGTCCCGGTCCTGCAGGTGGGGCACGTGCAGGTACTCCGCGAGCGTCTCTCGCAGCTCGTGGGACAGCGCCTCGCCCGGTACGTCCCCCACGCCGAGGACGTTCAGCCCCGCCTCCCGCAGCGCGCGGGCGAAATGGACGAAGTGGGGCGGGAAGTGTGGGGAGAGGAACAGGAAGTTCATGGCAAGCGGCGGCAGGGCCGGGGACCCTATCGCAGGTGACGGATGCATTGACACGCGCGGCCTCCGCTTGGGACGTTGCGGCGCATGAGCGAACAATTCCCCGTGACCGTGGCGGTGCGCCGCCCAGACGGCCGGACGGAGCAGGTGCAGGTGGGCGTGGCCACGCGGACGGCGGAGGGCTTCAGCCTGAAGCTCGGCGAGCTGAGCATCGGCAGCAGCCCGGTGGCGGCTGCGCGGGAGGCCCCGCGGGCGCCGGCGCGCCCATCCGGCGGCGGTGGCGGTGGCGGCTCGGGGATGGTGTTCCCGCCGTACGGCCGCAGCAAGGGGATGCCCATCTCCGGGGCCTCCATGCAGGACCTCGAGTTCTACGCGAACGGTTCGCGCCGCAGCCTGGCGGACCCGTCCAAGTCCCGCTTCCACGACAAGGAGCGCACGCTGCTCGCCGCCATCGAGGAGGAGATCGCGCGGCAGCAGGGCGGCGGCGGCGGAGGCGACTACGGCGGCGGGCCGCCGGACGACGTGCCCCCTCCCGGTGACGAGGACGCACCCTTCTAGGAATGGGCGCCCTGGACGTCACGGTGGAGTCGCTGGTCCGCACCCGCCAGATGGTGCTGGTGACGGGCAAGGGCGGCACGGGGAAGACGCTCGTGAGCGCGGCCCTCGCCCGGCTCGGGGCGCGCCTGGGCCGGCGCGCCTTCTGCGCGGAGATCTCCTCGGACCCCGAGGCCACCTCGCGCGTCGCGGACGCCTTCGGCGTGAAGCTCACGGGCGAGGTGCCGCGCGAGGTGGCCCCCAACCTCCGCGTGGGACTGGTGACGCCCTCCATGGGGCACCGCCGCTTCCTCGAGGACGTGCTCCCGGTGCGGCTGCTCGCGGACGCGGCCATGCGCTCCGGCGCGCTCAAGCGCTTCCTCGCCGCGGCGCCCGCGTTCGCCGAGATGGGCGTGCTCTACGGCCTCATGGAGCTGGCCAACCGCCGGGGCCCGGACGGCCGGCGCGAGAACGAGCTGCTCGTGGTGGACCTGCCGGCGACCGGCCACGCCCTCGCGCTGGCGCAGGTCCCGGACGCGCTGTTCAAGCTCGTGCCCACCGGGCCCGTGGGCGAGGCGGTGAAGGAGGGGCTGCTGCTGCTGCGGGATCCCGCGCGCACCGCCTCCGTGGTGGTGACGCTGCTCGAGCCGCTGCCGGTGAGCGAGTCCCTGGAGCTGGTGCAGGGGGTGCTCAAGCACGGCATCCCGGTGAACGGCATCATCGCCAACCGGGTGGTGCTGGGCGGGCTCAACGCGGAGCAGCTGCGCGCGGGCCGGGCGGCGCTGGACGGGCTGCCTCCGCTGCTGGGCGCGCGCCTCTTCGGCCAGCTCGAGCGCTCGCGGCAGATGCTGGACCGGCTCGGCCGGGAGTTCACCCAGCCGCTCGCGCTGCTCGAGGAGCTGCCGGACCGGGGCGCGGCCCTGGTGGAGTCCGCCGCCGGGCTGCTCGGGAAGGCGAGCTTCCGCACGCCGGCCGCAGGGGGGACGCCATGAGCCACGGGCAGCTGGAGGCGGTCCTCGCGCGGAGCCGCGTGGTGGTGTGCTGCGGCGCGGGCGGCGTGGGGAAGACCACCACGTCCGCGGCGCTCGCGCTGGCCGCGGCACGCTCCGGGCGGCGGGTGCTGGTGCTCACCATTGATCCCGCCAAGCGGCTCGCCCAGGCCATGGGCATCCCGGAGAACGCGGCGCAGCCCACGCCGCTCACCGCGGAGCTGCAGCGCGCGGCGGGCATCACCACCGGGAGCCTGGACGCGTGGATGCTCAACCCGCGCGTGGTGTTCGACGCGCTGGTGAACCGGCTGTCGCCCTCGCGCGAGGCCACCGAGCGCATCCTGCGCAACCGCATCTACAAGGCGCTGTGCGACCAGGTGGCCGGGATGCAGGAGTACACCGCCGCCGAGGCGCTGTACGAGTTCAGCACTTCCGGCCGGTACGATCTCATCGTCCTGGACACGCCGCCGTCGCGCAACGCGCTGGACTTCCTCGAGGCCCCCCGGAAGATCTCCCGCTTCCTGGACGAGAAGGTCGTCTCGCTCTTCATGCCCTCGGGCGAGCCGTCCCGCTTCTCGCTGATGCGCAAGGCGGGGGCGCTCATCGGCAACGTGTTCGAGAAGGTGTTCGGAGACCAGTTCTTCCGGGATCTCCAGGACTTCACGGGCGCCTTCAGCGGGATGTTCGCCGTGATGCGGCGGCACAGCGAAGAGGTGCGCGCGCTGCTCTCGTCCGAGCAGGCCACGTTCCTGCTGGTGACGAGCCCCGAGCAGGCGGCGCTGGAGGAGGCCCGCTACTTCCGGGGCAAGCTCGCGGAGCTGGGGCTCCCGTTCGGCGGGTTCGTGCTCAACCGGACGTGGGTGCGCGCCGAGGGGCTCTCCCACCCGAGCGAGCACCGGCCGGCAGCGGACGCGCCGGAGGCGCTGCGGGACGCCTGGGCCACGCTCGAGAC
This sequence comes from Pseudomonadota bacterium, assembly GCA_039800145.1. Lineage (GTDB taxonomy): Bacteria > Myxococcota > Myxococcia > Myxococcales > Myxococcaceae > VGRA01. The sequence goes on from JBDLRJ010000178.1 coordinate 11,717, forward strand.
CTTCGCGGAGCAGGAGCTCGTGCTCGGCAAGCGGGACGCGGCGTTGCTCGCGGAGCTGCAGTCGGAGCTCGCGGTGGGACGCGGCTTCGCCCTGGCGGTGCCCCACCTCGGCGAGGCCGTCGCGGACGTGCCCGGCCTGTCCCGGCTCGCGCACGCGCTGGCCCCGGGCATCGTTCCCGCCGCGTGAAGGGGCGAACCCACGGAACGGGAGTCGCGGCCGCCGTGCTGCTCGCGCTCTGGGCTCCACCTGCTTCCGCGGAGGTGGGGATCGGGGCCGCGCTCTCCTGGCGGCTGTTGGACCTGGAGCAATCGACCGCGGGGGAGGCCACGCAGGGCGCGCGGCGAGCGCTCTCTGCATCGGCCGTGGGTGTGACGGCGCAGGTGGCCCTGGACGGGCTGCTCGGCATCCCTCCCGAGGTGGCGCGTGCGGGGCGCCCCGGTTCATGGCTGCGGCTCGGCTGGTTCGGCCCGGCGGCGCCGGGGCAGGGGACGCCGCTGGTCTCGGGCGTGGAGGTGCTCGCCTCCGTGGACCTCGACGGCGAGGATTCCGACTGGGCGTGGAGCCTCGAGACAGCCTTCGCGTGGAGGAACTTCCGCACACCCGAGTCCACCGTGGACCACTGGACGCCGCTCCACGTGGGGGCGGCGGTGAACTGGCGTCCCGGCGGGCTCGCGTGGCTGGCGGTCGGCGCGCGGGTGGACCCGGTGCTGCTCGCGGCGGTGGGCCTGGAGATCCCGGAACTCCTGGTGCTCCGCTCGGCGCTCGGGGGCCCGCTGTTGGAGGGGGCGGTGTTCGCGCGCGGGGGGCTGGGCGCGCCGGTCGGCCGGGGGACGGAGCTGTTCGTCCTCGGCGAGTTCCTCGCGCAGGGGGGGATCGGCGGGGGCCACGTGACGGCCCTGCGGACCGTGTCCCTCCAGGCCGGCTGCACCTTCTGAGCGGGCGCGGCGGCACCGCGTTACGCTGCGGCGCACCATGACTGCCAGCGCCCCCGTGCCCCTCACGCCCGGCGACGAGCTCGCCCGCCTGTTCGAACTCCAGCGCGCCCACCGTTGGACCTATGCCCGCACCACGGCCGAGGAGCGCGTGGAACGGCTGGACCGGCTCGAGCGCGCCATCCTCGCGCACAAGGACGCCCTCTGCGCGGCCATGCAGGCGGACTTCCGCAAGCACCCCGTGGAGGTGGAACTCACCGAGATCGCCCCCACGCTCGCGGAGCTCCGCCACGCGCGGAGGATGCTCCGGAAGTGGATGCGGCCGAGGCCCGTGGGGACCCCGGTGGCGCTGCTCGGCATGTCGGCGCACCTCCAGTACGAGCCCCGCGGACAGGTGCTGGTGCTGGCCCCCTGGAACTACCCCATCCAGCTGCTGCTTGCGCCCATGGTGGCGGCGCTGGCGGCGGGCAACGTGGTGATGGCCCGCCCGTCCGAGAAGGTGCCCCGCACGGCGGAGGCGCTGCGCGCGCTCGTCGCCTCTGCGCTGGACGAGCGCGAGGCAGCGGTGGTGACCGGCGACATCCCGGTGGCGGATGCGCTGCTGGAGTTCCCGTACGATCACGTCTTCTTCACCGGGAGCACCCGCGTGGGTCGCAAGGTGATGGAGAAGGCGGCGGTGCACCTCGCCTCGGTGACGCTGGAGCTGGGCGGGAAGAGCCCGGTGGTGGTGCACGCCTCCGCGGACGTGGAGAAGACGGCCGCGCGCGTGGCCTGGGGGAAGTTCCTCAACGGCGGCCAGACCTGCGTGGCCCCGGACTACGTGCTCGTCCCGCGGGCCCTCGAGCGCCCGCTGCTGGACGCGCTGGGGGCCGCCATCCGCCGCAGCTACGGCGAGACGCCGGAGGCCATCCGGGCGAGCCCGGACTTCTGCCGCATGGTGGACGACGGCGCGTTCCGCAGGCTCTCCACGCTGCTCGACGCGGGCGTGGCGGCGGGGGCCACGGTGGTGCACGGCGGGCAGCGGGACGCGGCCGAGCGGTACCTCGCCCCCACGGTGCTGGCGGGGGTGGGCTGGGACTCGCCGCTCATGGCGGACGAGCTGTTCGGGCCGTTGCTGCCCGTCGTCGCCTACGACTCGCTGGACGAGGCGCTCGCCCGCGTGCGCGCGCGCCCCAAGCCGCTCGCGTTGTACGTCTTTGCGGAGGACGGGGCGGCCTCGGACCACGTGCTGCGGAACACCACGGCGGGCGGCAGCCTGGTGAACAACACCATCCTCCACCTGGCGCACCCCGAGCTCCCGTTCGGCGGGGTGAACAGCAGCGGCCTGGGCAGCTACCACGGCGAGGCGGGCTTCAAGTGCATGAGCCACGAGAGATCGGTGCTGCGGCACCGCTTCGGGGATCTCATCTCGCGCGTCTACCCGCCCTACGGCGACCGGGCGCGGCAGATGCTGGGGCTGATGCAGAAGCTGATGGGCTGACGCCGGGGAGGGGCTTCCCTTCCTCCGGGCGCGGGCCTATCAGTCGCACCCATGGAAGAGCGCATCATCGAACTCGAGCTCCGGACCATGCAGCAGCAGGATCAACTGCAGCAGCTGTCCGAGGTGCTCTACGCCCAGCAGCGCGCCCTGGACGTCCTGCACGCGCAGGTGGCCCGGCTCCACCAGAAGCTGCAGGCGGAGCCGGGGCTGGTGGACGCGGCGGTCAACGACCGGCCGCCCCACTACTAGGCCGGCCTAGAAGAGGCTCCAGAGGTACTGGTTCGTCACCTCGTGGTGGAACTGCACCTCCGCGGGCTTGATGAGCGTGCCGAGCTGCTTGGGGCAGCGCTCCGCGGAGGACTGCTTCAGCTCCGCGAACTTGGTCTGCACCCCTTCGCCCAGGATCCCGGCCACGAAGTTGCTGCCCTTGAACAGCCGGATGGCGTCCATGATGTTGTCCGGCAGGAAGCGGGTGCGGCTGCGCTTGCTCTCGTCCTCCTGGCCCACGGGCCCCTCCAGCATCGTCTGGATGAGCGTGTAGAGGACCAGGTACGGGTTGGCGTCCGGGGCCACGCTGCGGACCTCGATCCGGGCCGAGCGCTCGTTGCCGTACGGGATGCGGACCATGGCGCCGCGGTTGTTGGCGGAGGCCTTGATCTGGTTGGGCGCCTCGTAGTGCGGATCCAGCCGGCGGTAGGCGTTCACGCTGGAGTTCAGCACCAGGCAGATGTCGTTGGCGTTGTTGAGGATGCGGTCAATGGCGTCCCACCCCGCCTTGCTGAGCCCGTCCTGGCCGGCCTTGTCGTGGAACAGGTTCTTCCCGTTCTTCGACAGGGACAGGTTCATGTGCATCCCGTTGCCGTTCACGCCGGTGACGGGCTTGGGCAGGAAGCTGGCGGTGAGCCCCTGCTGCGCGGCGACCTGGCGGCACAGCAGCTTGTACAGCTGCACCTGGTCCGCGATGACGAGCGCCTCCGCGTAGCTGAAGTTCATCTCGAACTGGCTGGGGGCCACCTCGGGGTGATCCTTCTCGTTCTCGAAGCCCATGCAGCGCTGGGCCTCCGCCGCGCGGTCGATGAAGTCACGCAGCGCGTCCCCGGGCAGCGAGTGGAAGTAGCCGCCCGTGGAGATGAAGTCGAACTTGCCGGTCTCGTGGTAGTGCCGCTCCGCGTCCTTGCCCTGGAAGAGGAAGCCCTCGATCTCCGGGGCCGCGTGCACCGTGATGCCCTTCTTCTCGTACAGCGCGCGGGTGAGCGCCTTCAGGCGGCTGCGCATGTCGGACGCGTAGGGCGTCCCGTCCCGGTTCAGGCACTCGGCGAACACCAGCACCTTGCCGGGACCGAAGACGTCCGCCGGGAGCCAGTAGAACGCACTCCAGTCGATGGACAGCCGCAGGTCCGACTCCTGCTGCGCCGAGAAGCCGCGGACGGACGAGCCGTCGAACGTCAGGTTGTCCTGGCTCTTCAGGAGGAACTTCTTGTCGTAGTCCAGCATGTGGAGGCGCCCCTCCAGGTCGCTGAACGCCACCGTCACCGCCTTGATGGCCCGCTCGTCCGTGAGCAGCTTCACCCGCTCGTCCCGCACCTTCTGGTCCGCCACCCGCTTGTGCCGGTCCTCCTTGATCTTCAGGTTCCGCCGCTCGAGCTCCTCGTACGGGACCTCCAGGAAGTCGCGGAGGGGACGGGCGGCGGCGGGGGAGGGCTTCTTCGAGTCGGTGGCCATGGCGGGTTGGATCTCCGTGGAAGTGACAGCGGGCGATGTATGAAGTCTTAATCGTAAGAAATCAAGGCTTCATCACGTGATTTGAAGGATAAGTGGTGGACTTGTTCTGCCAGTGGCCGTCCAGCTGGCCTGCGCGCCGCCCACCGGCCTATGGTGTTGCGCCATGAGCGATCCCTCTCACGCCCTCGCCCAGCTCTCCGACGCGCAGTCCCCGGACATGGAGTACCACCTCAAGGAGTGGACCTCCGGCACGCGCGGCGGGGGGAAGATCCCCGCCGATCTCCGCTGGAAGACCAACACCAAGCAGTACCAGGAGGAGAACGGCTCCGGCCAGCTGCGCCGCCCCGCGGAGGTGCTCCGCGAAGAGGTGTGGGCGCAGGCCGAGGCGAAGTCGCAGGGCAAGTAGCCGTTCAGGGGCCCTTCGCGGGGACGAGCACCACGCCGTCCCCCACGCGCACCTCGCCGCCCTCGAGCACGCGCGCCAACTGGCCGCGCCGGCCCTTGCTCTGGGCCTTGAGCCCGCGGCGGAGCACGTCCAGCTTCCGGCACGGCTCGCACTCGCCGGTCAGCTCCAGCAGCACCTGCACCCCGAGCCGGAGTCGCTGTCCCACGGGCAACGACTCCAGCGGCACCCCTTCCACCACGACGTTCTCCTTGAGCGCGCCGGGTGGCACGTCCAGCTCCGCGTGCGAGCGGGCCTCGAGCAGCAGCAGCTGCCGCTTTCCGCCCTTCCTCCGCGCCGCGTGGCGGTCCCCCGCGAAACCGCGCTGCACCACGGCCTCGGCGGACTCCACCGGGCGCATGGGTTGACCGCTGGACGTGGCGAGGAAGAGGGCAGTGACGCGGCCGGACATGGCGCGCATCCTGCCACGCCACCCGCAACGGGAGGCACGCACAGATGGAGCAGCAGACGCGGTGGGAACAGGACAGCCTCGGGCAGATCGAAGTCCCGGCCGGCAGGCTCTGGGGGGCGCAGACGCAGCGGAGCCTCCGCCACTTCGCGATCTCCACGGAGCGGATGCCGCCCGAGTTCATCCACGCGCTCGGGCTCGTGAAGCAGGTGGCCGCGCAGGTGAACCTGGAGCTGGGGCTGCTGCCGCGTGACGAGGGGCTCGCCGTGGCGCGGGCCGCGGGCGAGGTGGCCTCGGGCCTCCACGACGCCGAGTTCCCGCTCTCCGCGTGGCAGACCGGCTCCGGGACGCAGACGAACATGAACGCCAACGAGGTGATCGCCAACCGCGCCTCGGAGCTGCTCGGCGGACAGCGCGGGCTCGGGCGGACCCTGCACCCCAACGACGACGTCAACCGGAGCCAGAGCAGCAACGACGTCGTCCCCACCGCGCTGCACGTGGCCGCGGCCACCGGCGTCGTGGACGGGCTCGTCCCCGAGGTCCGGGCGCTGGCCGAGGCGTTCCGCGCCCAGGCCGCGCGCCACTCGGGCGTGGTGAAGCTCGGGCGCACGCACCTCATGGACGCCACCCCCGTCACGGTGGGGCAGGAGCTCGGCGGGTACGCGGCGCAGCTGGCCCACGCGGCAGGTCACGTGGAGGCCACGCTGCCGCACCTCTTTGAACTCGCCGTCGGCGGGACCGCGGTGGGGACGGGGCTCAACGCACCGCCCGACTTCGGCGAGCGGGTGGCAGATGGGCTGGCGCTCCGCACCGGGCTGCCGTTCTGCCGGGCGCCGAACGGCTTCGAGGCGCTCGCGGCGGGGGACGCGGTGGTGGCGCTCCACGGTGCCCTGAGGGGACTCGCGGTGGTGCTCGTGAAGATCGCCAACGACGTCCGCTGGCTCGCCTCCGGCCCGCGCGGTGGGCTCGGCGAACTCCGCCTGCCGGAGAACGAGCCGGGCAGCTCCATCATGGCGGGCAAGGTGAACCCCACTCAGTGCGAGGCGTTGGTGCTCGCGTGCGCGCAGGTGATGGGCAACGACGTGGCCGTGGGGCTGGGAGGCGCGGGCGGCTGGCTCGAGCTGAACCTGGCGCGGCCGCTCTTCGCCCACGCGGTGCTGCAGAGCCTGAGGTTGCTCGAGGACGGCTGCCGCAGCTTCCGCGTGAACCTGGTGGAGGGGCTGGAGGTGGACGAGGCGCGGATCCGCGGGCACGTGGAGCGCTCGCTCATGCTCGCCACCGCGCTCGTCCCGGTGCTCGGCTACGACGCCGTGGCGAAGCTGGTCCGCCGGGCGCAGGAGGATGGAACGTCCTTGCGGGACGCCGCGCTCGCGCTCGGTCTCCTGGACGGCGCGGCGTTCGACGCGGCGACCCATCCCGAGTCCATGGTCGGCACGCGCAACCGGGCCGGCTGAGGCTCACGCCCCCGCGCAGCTGGACAGCAGCGCCCCGAGCCGGGCCAGCGCGGGCCCGGGGATGGTGTGCCCCCCTTCGAACGGGACGAAGTCCACCTGCAGTCCCGCGTCCGCGAGCAGCGCGTGCAGGGCCTCGGCAAGCGACAGCGGGAGGATGGGATCCTGCCTGCCGTGGGACTGGAGCACGCGCAGCCCCGCGCGCCCGGCCGCCTTCGCCCGCCACTGGGACTCGCAGATGAGGGTACCGGAGAGCAGCGCGAGCGCCGCCGGGGCCTCCTCCATCCGCAGCGCGGTGTCGCACGTGAGCATGGCCCCCTGGCTGAAGCCGCCGAGCACCACCCGGCTGCGCGGGAGCCCCGTGGCCTGCCCGAACGCCTCGAGTGCGCCGAGGAGCGCGCGGCGCGCAGGGGCGAGCCCGTCCGGCACCGAGTCCCGGAACTGCTCGCGGATCGATGCGTCTCCGCGTTGCAGGGCCGCCAGGTGCTCCATCTGCAACATCCACCACGCGCGGCCGCCCGGCATCCCGAACTGCGCGAGGTCCACGGGGCCCGCGGGGAAGGCGAAGGCCACGCGCCCCGCGAGCTCCGGGTGGCGCTCGAGCAGCTCGGGGCCGAGTCCCACGAGGTCCTCTCCCGGCGCCCCGAAGCCGTGGCAGAGCACCACGCCGAGCGAAGGCGGGGTGGGGCCATCCGGGAGGAGGACGACCGCGTCCAGCGCGCCGAGGCGTGTGCGGCGAAGGGAGGGCATGGGGCGTCAGCGCTCCGAGCAGGTGCCCGACGGGGACTTCCACACCTGGACGTCGTCCACCTCGACGTACTCGCCCGTCTTCGGCGCACGCATCCCCGCGGCCACGAAGAGCCGTGCGTCCGTGGCAGAGACCGAGGCCTGGTGGGAGAACTTCTTCCACTCGGGTGTCAGCGGTTCGAAGGAGGCCTCGTCCAACATGCTCCCGCCGCCGAGATCCCTGCGCAGGAGGACGACGCCGTTGGCCCCGGTGCCGCGGAGCCACGCGCTCACGCACCAGGTCCCCGCGAGATCCGTGGAGGCCACGGGCTCGGCGCTGGCGAGCGTGATCTTCACCTGCTCACCGGCGTTGGTCTTCGAGATCACCTTCCCGGCGTTCCCGCTGCGGCCCGTGCCCACGGCCAGCGTCCCGGTGAGCGGACCGTTCCAGCCGGTGGGTGGATCTCCGCACTCGAAGCCGGGGTTGGGCGCCACGTTGGGGACGGACGGGTTGGTGGCGTCCGTACAGGTGCCGGTGCCACCGGAGGTGTCTGCGGGGCCGCAGGCGGTGGCGAGCAGGGAGAGACCGAGGAGGAGAAGGCGTGCGCGGGGCATGGCGGCGCACCCTACCGCTACGCGGCTACGAATTGGCGCTCCACGAGCCTCCGGTAGAGCCCGTCCGCCGCGAGCAGCCGCTCGTGGGTGCCGGACTGCACCACCTTGCCCCCCTCGAGCACGAGCACCCGGTGCGCGTCCTTCACCGTGGACAGCCGGTGCGCGATCACGAGCGTGCTGCGCCCTTTCATCAGGCGGTCCAGCGCCTCCTTCACGAGGTGCTCGCTCTCGGCGTCCAGCGCGGAGGTGGCCTCGTCCAGGACGAGGATGCGGGGATCCTTGAGCACCGCGCGGGCAATGGCCACGCGCTGCTTCTGCCCGCCGGACAGCTGCACCCCGCGCTCGCCCACCAGCGTGCGGTACCCGTCCGGGAAGGCGCGGATGAACTCGTGCGCGTTGGCGAGCCGGGCAGCGGCCTCCACCTCCTCGTTCGTGGCGTTCATCCGCCCGTAGCGGATGTTCTCGGCGACGGTGGTGGAGAAGAGGATGGGCTCCTGCGCCACGGTGCCCACCTGGCGGCGGAGCCAGAGCGGATCCAGCGTGCGCACGTCCCGGCCGTCCAGCAGCACGCGGCCACCGTCCGGATCGTAGAGCCGCTGCACCAGCGAGGCGATGGTGGACTTGCCCGCCCCCGAGGGTCCCACCAGGGCCACCATCTCTCCCGGCTGGATGTCCAGGTCGATCCCCGTGAGGACCTGGACGTCCTTGCGGGACGGGTAGGCGAAGCGCACGTCCTCGAACCGGATGCCGCCCTGGACGGCCGCGGGCGTCTCCCCGCCGGTGGAGGGGATGGACGGCACGCGGTCCAGCAGCTCGAACACGCGCTCGCTGGCGCCCGAGGCGCGGTTGAGATCCGCCCAGATGTCCGCGAGCGCGCCGAGCGAGAAGGCGATCTGCAGCGAGTAGATGAGGAAGGTGGAGAGCGCGCCCACCGTCAGCTTGCCCTGCAACACCAGGTGGCTGCCGTACCAGAGCACCGCCACGGCCGCCCCGGCCGCGCAGAACGCGGCCACCGCCATGAAGAGCCCGCCGGCCTTCGCGCGGGAGCGGGCCAGGTCGAACGAGCGCGACACGGCCTCCCCGTAACGCTCCACCTCGCGCGCCTCCGCCGTGAAGGCGCGGACGGTGCGGATGCCGGAGAGGGATTCCTCGGCCACCTCGTTCGCCGCGGCGAGCGCGTCCTGCACGTCCCGCGACAGCTTTCGGATCCTGCGCCCGTACATCACGGCGCCCACCGCCACCGGTGGCACCACGAGCAGCATGAGCGAGGTGAGGACCGGCGAGGTGTAGAGCAGCATGCCCGTCCCGCCCAGCACCACCACGCCGTTGCGGAGCGCCATGGAGATGTTGGCGCTCACCGTGGACTGGATGACCGTGGTGTCGGAGGCGAGCCGGTTGGTGAGTTCACCGGTGCGGCGCTCGTCGAAGAAGCCCACCTCCTGCGCCATCAGCCGCGCGTAGACGTCCCGGCGGAGCCGCGTCACCACGCGCTCGCCCACGATGCTGAAGAGCACGTAGCGCACCGCCGCTGCACCCGCCTGCACCGCGGCGATGGCGAGCATGGCGAGCGCGGCGTTGCGGATGAGCCGCTCGTCCCTTGCCGCGAGCGCCTCGTCGATGATGAACCGCAGGGCCTGCGGGAAGAGCAGGCTCACGCTGCTGCCCACGAACAGCGCCGTGATGCCCACGGCGAGCGTGGCGCGCTCGGGGCGGGCCAGCGAGAGGAGGCGGAGCAGGGAGGCTCGGTTGAGCTTCGGCTTCTTCCCGCCGGGCTCGGACGGCCCGGTGGCGGACGGCGGTCGTGCCACGGTGCGCTACTCCTCGCGCGCCGCGGGGCCTGCCGCCGTCCCGGCGCGCGGGGTCCTCGTCTCGAGGTAGGCGATGCAATCGTCGAGGTGACGGTAGACCTTCACCTCGTGGTGGATGACGTGCTCGACCGTGCCGCGCTCGTCGATGATGAAGGTGACGCGGCGGTCCACGTTGAGGACGGGCCACAGCACGCCGAACGGCCTGCTCAGCGCGCGGGACTCGTCGCTGAGCAACGTGAAGCTCACGTTCTCGGCCTCGGCGAACTCGCATTGCCGCTGCGCCGAGTCCACGGAGACGCCCACCAGCTCCGCGCCCAGCTCCCGGATGCGGTCGTGGTTGTCCCTGAATGCCCGCACCTCCAACGTGCAGGCGACCGTGAAGGCCTTCGGGAAGAAGAAGAGCACCACGGGGCGGCCGCGCAGCGAGGCGAGCGTGACGCTTCGCCCCCGGCAGTCCTGGGCCTCGAAGTCCGGCGCGGCGTCGCCCACGGTGAGCATGTGTCCGCGTGTCTCACGATGGCCCGCGAAAGGCAAACGGGTGTGGCACCGTGTGACGGCCTGTAGCAATTCATGAGAAAAGCTGACGAACGCGCCGGAGTGCGGAAAATCGGCCCTGGAGCGATCTACAGTCGCTCGTCTCTGCAGGGCGGGTGCACATGGAGAAGGGCAACCAGAAGATCGTCGGGCTGGGTGGGAAGCTGCCCGTGCAGGACGCGGACGAGTTCGCGAAGCGCTTCGGACCGTCGCTGTCCCGCGGTGGCATCTACCTCCGGACGAAACAGTTCGTGGCGCCGGGAACGCCGGTGCTCCTGGATCTCAAGCGCGCGGACGGCCAGTCCCTCCTGCGGTGCCGCGGCAAGGTGGAGTTCATCACCGGGCACGACGGCCAGGGGACGCCGGGCCTCGGCATCCGGTTCCTCGTGGTGGACCCGTCCAGCCGGGCGGTCCTGGACACGGTGCTCGCCGGGCGCCCGGGCGCCGCGGAGGATTCTCCCCCGGTCCCGAATGGCGTCGGGCCGCTGCACTACCGGCTCGAGCCGGCGCGTCCGCAGCCGCCTGCGGGCGCCTCGGTGCTCTCCGCGCGCGAGGTGGGGGAGCTGTTCCACGTGGGGCTGCCGCAGGGGCAGTGGATGCCCGTGGGTGAGCCTCGCCGGGAGGAGCCCGCGCCGTCCGCCGCGGCCCTCCAGTCCCTCCGGCAGGAGCTCTCCTTCGAGCTCCGCGCGCTGCGCAGGCAGGCAGCGCGGTGGATGGCGCTCGCGGGCCTGTCGGTGGTGGTCGCGTTCGCCGGTGGTTATCTCGCGGCGCGCGCCACGCCCACGCCCGGGCCGGTGGCCGTGCCCGTGGGGCAGGCCGCGGCATCCCAGGCCCCGCCGCAGCAGGAGGCGCCGGTGCGGATCGCTGCCGCTGCGCCCGCGGAGGAAGATCCCATGGCGGACTTCGAGCCCGCCGTGGAGGAGGAGCTGACGGCGGAGGAGTCGGCCCGGATGCAGGAGGTGCTCTCCGCCACGGCGGAGCGCCCGGCGCGCAAGGTGACCCCGGCCCCGGCGACCTCGCGCAAGCCGGCGCCGCCCGCGGAGGCCTCCCCCCGCAAGCCGCGCGAACCCGCGAGTCCGAGGACGGCGGCCACGGTGCGTCCGGACGCGGCCCCTGCGCCGAGGCCCGCGCCCGTCGCGGCCGCGCCCGGGGCGCCCGCGGTGGAGGCGGTCGACGTGGACCCGGAGGAGGCGCAGGTGGTGCGAGAGGCGCTCGCCGCGCCGCGCGGGGGCGCCTGCAGGGAACGCATGGACGCGCTGACCCAGCTGGTGGCGCGCACGCGCCTGCCGGCGCACCGCGAGGCGGGCATCCTGCTGCGGGCCCGCTGCCTGTCCGACACCTGGAAGGTCGAAGAGGCGCGCGCGGAGTACGGCCGCTACCTCCGCGAGTTCCCGGCGGGCACGTACGCCGCCGAGGCGTCCCGCGTCCTGGCGCAGTAGCGCGTGCTGCTCCCCGCCCGCCCCTCCCTCCCGGCCCCCGCGGTGCGTGACGCCGTCGGCGTGACGCGCCTGGCGCGCATCACCGGCCTCGACCGCACCGGCGTGGAGGTGGCGTGCGCCATCCGGCCCGGCGGGCACGTCCTGCAGGTCAGCAACGGGAAGGGGCGAACGTTCGCGCACGCCGCGCGCGCCGCCCTGTCCGAGGCCGCGGAGTTGGCCGCGGCGGAGCAGGTGCCGCTGCCCCGGCTCCGGTTCGGGACCCGCGCACAGCTGGCGGCCGGGGGACTCCCCACCACCGTGCTGCCCGCCCCCGAGGGGACGGACGACGTCGTGCTCTCGTGGGTGGAAGGGAAGGGGACGCTCACCGGTGCGCGCACCTGGGTGCCGGCGCAGGCCGTCTACTGCCCGCCCGCGGGCGCCCTGCTCGGCCCGGCGCTCTTCACCTGGACGAGCAATGGACTGGCCGCGCACCCACGCGTCGTCCCGGCGGTCCGCCACGCGCTGCGGGAGGTGATCGAGCGGGACCAGCTCGCCCGGGCACTCCCCCGCGGCTGGACGGCACGCGAGGTGTCCCGGCGGAGGTTGCCCGAGGCGGCACTCCCGGCTTCCGTGCGGAGTCGGTTGGAGGATCTTGCACGGCGCGGCTTTCTCCTCGGCCTGTTTGATCTCCGCCCTGCAGGTGGGCTCGGCGTGCCGGTGGCCGGTGCGCTGTTGCTGGACGAGCCGGGCAGCCCCGTGCCCATGACCGCGGGGTACGCGGCGGCAGCGGACTGGGCGACGGCGCTCGAGGGGGCGGCCCTGGAAGCGGCCCAGTCCCGGCTCACGGACATCCACGGGGCACGCGAGGACGTCGGCCCGTCCAACGGCGACGAGGCCAGCGCGGTCCGGGCGTGGCTCGAGCGCCCGGTGACACCACGTGGACGCGGCGTCCGCGGCGGACGGCGCCTCTCCGCCTCGGCCGAGGTGGCCTGGCTCTCGCGGTGCTGCCTGCGCGGTGGGCTGGGAGAGCCGGTCGTGGTGTCCCTCCGCGGCGAACCGATCCACGTCGTCCGGGTGCTGGTGCCCGGC
>JBDLRJ010000179.1:0-10631 GCA_039800145.1 Pseudomonadota bacterium
CGGACCTGGACCTGGAAGCGCTCGCCCGCGGCCGCGCGCCTCGGGCCCTGCAGCGCGAGCACCTGGAAGTCCGGCCCCGGCACCTGGAAGCGCCGGAAGCCCGTGCCCCGGACGTTGTCCGAGGTGTTGGCGTCCACGGCGCTGGTGATCACCGCGAGCAGCACGTAGTCCGCCACCGGCCACGGCCGCCCGAGCTTGTCCGCCGCGGGGAGGGTCACGTTGAACGGCACGTCCACGCGCGCCCCCGGCAGCAGCGACACCGGCACGGAGCCCAGCCACTGGTCCGGCACCGCGTTCAGCTGCTCGTTCTCGGAGAAGTAGAGAGACACCGTCGCGGACTGCGCGGTGGCCCCGCCCTGGTTCTCCACCGTCACCTGCACGCGCTGGGGCTCGCCGAGGAAGAGCCGCGCCGACGGGACGAACGGCGCAACGGACGCGGTGGGCACCACGGCGCGAACGGCGAGATCCACCTGCGAGAGCACCACGGGCAGGCTCGCCCTCACGTTGTCCGCCTCCGAGAGTTCGGGGACGACCTCGGCATCGTCCAGGCGGGCGACGAAGCGGTAGGGCCCCGGCGGCAACGTGGCGGGCACCTGGACGGCCACGTCCACCGCGAAGTCGTCCAGCGGGACGGGAAGGACGGACAGCTCGCCCACCTTCACGTCCGCGGCGTCCAGCCCCTCGTCGGTCGACAGGAAGATGCCGAGCGCCACGAGCTGCCCCGGCGCATCCATGCCGGTGTTCCTCACGCGCACCGTGACCGTCTCCGCCTCGCCGGGCCCCGACGTCGCGGGCCCCTCCACGGACACCACGTCCAGGTTCATCCCCGCGGCGAGGGGGCGCACGGTGGCCACCGCGTTGTCCGTCTCGTCCAGCTCGGCCACGGACTGGTCCGCGTCCGCCACTGCAAGAACGTACCAGTCACCGGAAACCGGCCGCGCCACGCTCCCCCCGGCCACCTGGCTCCCACTCCCGCGGGCGGGCAGTGGCAGGGGCCCGAGCAGCCCCGGCTGGAACGGCGCGTCCACCCCCGGCTGGTAGACGCGGTCCTCGGACAGGAACAACGCCCAGTTGATCCCCGCGGCGGGGGCGCCGCCGGCGTTGCGGAACGTCGCCTCGGCGGAGATGGAGAGTTGCCCGCCCGCGGACGACAGCGCGGCCAGGACGAGGCTGCTGCCGGAGAGCTCCACGCCCGGCGGCGCGCGGTAGGCCATGCGGTGCCCGGGGACCACGTCCGCGGCGCTGCAGAAGGGGGCTGCCTGCGCGCAGCCGAGCGCGGGACGACCCTGCGTCCCGTCCGCGGAGCTGATGCCCACGGTGCCGGACAGCGCCACGCCCTGCCCCGTGAGCGTGCCGTGGTGCAGGACGATCTCCCCGAGCGCGTTCACCGTGAGCTGGAAGCTGAAGCGGTACTGCGAGGTGGCGAACCAGGAGTTGGCATTGCGCCACTCCACCGTCAGGGCCGGCGCACCGTTCTCGGTGCCCTGCTGTGCGAAGACGCCGCCGCCGGGGGCATCCAGCCTGAGATCGTCCCAGAAGGGTGCGAGCACCGCGCGCGGCACGGCGGTGACCAGCGTGGAGTTCGCCGCGTACCCGCACGCGGCGCAGCCGTCCGGCTCGAGGAACGCCAGCCCGTTGGCCGTCACGGTCACCGAGGTATAGGCCCGCCCGTGGTACGGGAAGCTGAAGCCGAGCGGCAGCACCGCGCGCCCGTCGTCCCCCTGTCCCTGCAGCGCCACCTGGCCCCCCGCCACCGGCACGAAGGGCGCCGAGTCCTCCACGAACTGGAACGGCTGCGCGGCCACCGTCGCGGCGAGCAGGAGGGCAGCGATGAAGACCGGGCGCGACACGGGCGTCTGACCCTACTATGCGGCCCGTGCGCTTTCTGCTGCTGGTTCTGCTGCTCCCCCCGCTCGCCTCCGCGGCCGCTCCCTCCACCGGGGAGCAGCTCCGGACGCACTGCCTTCTCCACGCCGCGGATCCACGCAACCCCTGGGCGCTGGCGCACGGGATGTGCGCGCTCGGGCCCTCCTACGCCGCCTCCGACGGGCGCCGCGCCGCGGACGTGATCGTGGAAGACTTCCTGCAGAAAGGCCCGGACGGTGGACCGACGCTCCCCTATGGCTTTGCCCGCTTCGGGAAGGACGGGACGCCCGTGGAGCCGCACACCAACCTGAACGTGAAGACGCTGGTCCTCTCCGGGCTCCCGCTCTCCACCCCGTTCCAGTCGAAGGCGGCCGGCAAGGTGACGCTCGGGCAGCTGGTGGAAGGCGTGAAGCGCGGCTTCGTCCACGTCCCGCAGAACCCCGCCTACTGGGCGGACGTGGGCTGGACCCTGGATCTCCTGTCCGCGGTCCTGAAGCCGGGCCCGGGCGCGGTCTTCACCAACGGCGCCGGGACGTCCGTGGACTTCAACCGGGTGATGGACGACGCGCTCGGGGAACTCGAGCGCTCGCAGGGAGATCTGTTCGCGGCCATGGACGCGGGCCAGGCGGAGGTGCCCAAGCGCAGGCAGGGGCTCTACGCCCACTCCTGCGGAGGGCTGCACCTGGTCCAAGCAGTGTTCCACTGGGCGCACCACCCCGCCGTGCGAAAGGCGTGGGGGAAGCGGTTGGACCGGCAGGTGGCGGTGTTGAACTGGCGGCTCGGCAGCGAGCGGCGGCAGTACGAGGCCGCGCTCCAGGCGGCCCCCGCGCCGTACCAGAGGAAGATCCTCGTCCAGATGCTCAAGTTCTACGGCCACTACCTGGAGACGTGGGGGAGGCTGAAGGCGGAGAAGACGCGCGTCCCCTCTGCTGCGGACCGCCGGCAGGTTGCCACCGCGCGCGCCCTGCTGGACGACACCGTGCGGCGGCTCCAGGCCTCCGGCGCCTTCGAGCAGCAGGCGCAGCTGCTCGTGCAGGACCGGCAGACGGGGCTCGATCTCATCGGGGACAGCTGCCACGCCGCGCACGGCATGGCGCTCACGCGGTGGTAGAAGGGTGGCCATGAGACACACGTGGATGGTGGCGGCGCTGGCACTCGTGGGCGCAGCGGTCGCGGGATGCAGCAAGGGAGAGGGTTGCCTCGGGGACGCGGCCGGGTGCCGCGTGGAGACGCCGTGCAAGTCGCTGTCGTGGACGTGCGAGGGCGGCTCGCTGGAACTGAAAGTGCTCGCGCGCGAAGACGAGGCGCGGCCGGGGCTGGATGCCCTGTCCTCCGCGGGCGACGTGCAGATCGGCAACGACCAGGTGGTCGCGGTGATCGCCGCCATCGGCAACCAGAATTTCCTGGATCCCAACGGCGGCGGGCTGCTGGATCTCTACAACCGCGGCAAGGACAACGACAGCATCAACCAGGTGCTGACGGTCACCGGCATCCTGCCCGGTGACTCGGTGCGGTACACGAAGCTGGAGATCCTCGACGAGCGCCCGGCGCGCGTGGCGGTGCAGGTCTCCGGCACGCTGGACGGCCGGCCGGACCATAAGGTCTACACCCGCTACGAGGTCCGCCCGTGCGAGCCCGGCATCCGCATCCGCACGGAGATCGTCAACGGCGCCCCGGACAACGCGATGTGGGCGCTCTCGGACGGCTTCTACTGGAGCAAGCGCGAACCGCTCCCCTTCACCCCCGGCGAGGGCGTGGGCTTCAACCACCCGTCGTTCAACCTCCTCACCATCAACGGCGCGTACCGCACGGCGCCCTTCCTCGCGAGCACGCCGGTGACGGACCCGGCGGCGTCCTATGCCCTGGTGGCGTGCAACCAGCAGGTGATCGAAGGGTTCCAGAGCGACGTGGTCTCCACCGGCGGCCTGGTCCGCACCGTGGTCCCGCCGCGTGGCTACCAGGTGTACGAGCGGTTCCTCGGCGTGGCGGCAGGGCGTGACGCCGCGGCCGGCGCGTCGCTCGCGCAGGAAGTTCGCGGCAAGCTGTTCGGCGAAAAGACGGTGGTGCTCAGCGGGAAGGTCGAGGCGCCGGCCTCGCTCGCGGGCAGCGGCTTCCGCACCTCGGTGCTGGTGCTCGAGGGCACTGCCGAGACGCCCGCGGAGAAGCGCGTGCCGTGGAGCCAGGCCGTCCCCGGCGAGGACGGCGCGTTCCGCGTCCGCGTCCCTGCCGGCAAGCCCTGGGTGGTGGAGGTCCACCACTTCGGGAAGAAGTCCGTGGAGCGCGTGTTCGACGCGGTGAACGCGGACGCGGACCTCGGCACCTTCACCCTGCCGGCCACGGCGAAGGTGCGGCTCGAGGTCTCCGACACGCTCTCCGGCGCGTGGCTGGACTCAGAGGTTTTCCTCGTGGCCGCGGACGACGCGACCCGGACCGGGGCTGCAGGAACGTTCCACGGACAGATGGGCAGCTGCTCGCCCTGGCTCGGACCTCCGCCGGGCGCATCCCCTGCCTGCAACCGCGTCCTGGTCCGCTCGGGCGTGGCGGAGTTCGAGGCCCCGTTGGGCAAGTTCCACCTGTACGCCTTCAAGGGGCCGTTCTGGACCCTCGCCCGGCGCACCGAGACCTTCACCCCCGCCGGCGGGACGTACGCCTTCCGGCTGCGGGAGCTGGCCGTCCAGCCGCAGGGGACGATCACCGCGGACCTCCACGTCCACGGCGCGGCCAGCTTCGACAGCTCGCTCCCGGACCGGGACCGCGTCCTGTCCTTCGCCGCCACGGACCTGGACGTGGCCGTGGCCACCGATCACGACGTCGTCTACGACTACTCCACGGTGGTGGCGGAGCTCGGGCTGCAGCAGAAGCTCAGCACCGTCACCGGGGTCGAGACCACTGCGCACATCCCCTGGTTCAAGATCCCCGGCAGCGACTTCCCGCTCGTCATCGGCCACTACAACTTCTGGCCGCTCGCGTACCAGCCGTGGCTGCCGCGCAACGGCGGCCCCTACGACGAGCAGCTCGAGCCCGGCGAGCTCTTCGACCGCGCCGACACCCTTTACACCTCCAGCGTCCCGGTGGTGCAGCTCAACCACCCGTGGGCCGAGGCGGAGTTCGGGCGGGATCTCGGCTTCCCGCGTGCGCTCGGGCTGAACGCGCTGCAGGATCTCCCGGCGAAGGACGACGGCACGGTCGGCGGGATGTACGTCCGCGCCCGCGGCAAGAACGCCAACAACGCCCACCACGCCCAGGAGGTGATGAACGGCACCGAGAACGATCTCCTCCCCGCGTACCGCGCCTTCTGGTTCTACACGCTGTCGCAGGGCCAGCTCTCCACGGGCACCGCCAACAGCGACAGCCACGGGCTGGTGGACAACACGGTGGGCGTGCCACGAAACGTGGTGTTCGCGGACACCGCGCCGGGCACGGGCTTCGAGGTGGACCGGCTCAACGAGGGCATCCGCGCGGGCCGCGTGCTCGGCACCAACGGGCCGGTCATCACCGCGGAGCTTTCCGACAAGGACGGCACGTTCCGTCCGTATGGCTTCACCCCGGTGCAGCCGGGCAGCGGCAGCGCGCTCCGCCTCAAGGTGTCCGCCGCGCCGTGGGTCCCGGTGGAGGAGATCCGCGTGGTGGTGAACGGCGCCGTGACGAAGACGTTCTCCGGCGCGGACCTCCAGCGCCCCGGGGATGCGTTCGGCTGGGAGGGGCTGGTGCGCTTCGACAGGGAGATCCCGCTCTCGGAGCTCGCGCTCCCCGCGGGCAGGGACGCGTGGGTGGTGGTGGAGGCCGGCGCGCCGCTGCCGGTGGTGGGGGACGTGGGCGGTGGCTTCAGCTCGGAGACGGTGCCCCACGGGACGAAGGATGGCATCCCGGACACGGCGGACAACGACGGGGACGGCGCGGTGACGGAGAAGGACGTGGCCACGGGCGCCAAGGTGGGCCCCATGCGCCCGCCCCCCCCTCCGCAGGACGAGGCCCACCCGCAGTTCCACTTCTCGCAGGTGGTCACCGGCGGCTATCCCTTCGCCTTCACCAACCCGTTCATCCTGGACGCGGACGGCAACGGCCGCTTCGACGCGCCCGGCGCGGAGTCCAAGTGATGAGACACCTCCTGCTCTCCGCCGCCCTCGCCTCGCTCCCGGCGCTCGCCGAGGAGGCGGCGCCCCCGGCCGCACCCGTGGCCGAGACGGTCGCGACCACCGACTCCACGCCTGCCCCTGTCCCTCCCGCCGAGCGCGCGCCGTTCGCCGCCTCCGGGGAAGGGTGCGAGGTGGGCCGGGCCGCGGGGCTCCCGGAGGGACCGGTGCCACTTGCCTGGTACGAGGCAGACGTGGGCACGGGACGGCGGACGTGTGGCCGCACCGAGTTCGGCGTGGGCACGCGGCTGCGCGCCATCATCGACACGCCCGGCTTCTATGGGAACATCGGCGCCTCCGCGCTGCTGTTCGGCAGCTACGCCTTCTCGCCCCGGACGGAGCTCTTCGGCACGCTGGAGGCGTACGACTTCCAGTTCGTGCAGAACGCCACGCTGCAGGGCACGGCCGGCACGCTGGGACAGCTGACCGTGGGGGCCACGCACCAGGTCTTCCGCTACGGACAGGGCGGGATCGTCTCTGCCACTGCGCGGCTGATGCTCCCCACCGCGCTCTCCTCCCCCACGCGCACCGTGGGCGGCGAAGTGGGCGCGGCCTGGAGCCACCGCTTCTCGGACCGGCTGCGCTTCCACGGGTTCGGCAGCGTGGACCTCACCGCGGGGCTCGGGGCCGCCGCCCCCTTGCCGCGCGTGGGCGTCCACCTCAACGGCGGGGCCGAGTACGTGGTGTGCTCGGGCTTCTCGGCCGTGCTGGACGGCAACCTCCACTTCGGCCGCCGCGCGCTGTTCGACACCTTCGCCCCGGCGCTCGGGCTCCGTGCGCGGTTGTGGCGGGGGCTGGGGCTGGAGCTCGCAGCGGCCCTGCCGTTGGTGGGCGCCGAGCGGACGGACGCGTCCCTCGGGCTGCGGCTCGCCTGGCGCGCGGAGTGACTCAGGGACCGGGGGCGGCGGCCACGTCGCAGCCCGGCGCGGATCCACCCGCGCAGCCGTAGACGAACGCGTCCAGCGCGCACAGGGTTTCCGAGAGGATGCCCTCCGTGAAGAGCTCGCGGAGGACCGGCAACACCCGCGCCGCGTTGGACTGGGTCTCGCCGGGGTGGGGCACCGCGCGGAACAGCTCCTCGCACACGCGGGCGGCAGAGCCCACCGCCTGCTCGTCCGCGCGCACGGCCGTCACCAGGGTCCGGGCGAGCTGCAAGAGTGTTCCACGGCTGTCCACCCCCCGAAGTCCCTTGACCGTGCCGATCAGCCGCGTGAAGCCGTACTCCGGCAGCTTCTCCTCGAGCGCGAGCCGGTAGACCATTCGCACGATGGCCCGGTCCGCGTCCTGGGCCGCGTTGCACCCGAGCACCTTCTTGAGGGGGCGAAGGACGTTGGGCTCGCGGTCCGGGGAGAGCAGCAGCTTGAGGTCCGCGACCCCCGCCTCGGCGTCCGGGCGGAGCGTGTCCGGGAGCGCGTCCAGGGGCAGCGCGTCCAGGTCCGCCGGCGTCTCCATGCCGCGCACCACCTGGATGATCACGTCCGACAGCGCCACCACGCCGTTCTCACCGCCGTAGGTGGTCCCCTCTCCCGTGAGGAAGGGCGCGAGCGCGGGGTTCTTCAGCAACGTCTCCAGCCGGTCGAGCGATGCAGCCCCCTCCGGCGTCTGGAGCCACGCGACGAAGCCGTTCACCAGGTCCAGCGTGTCCTCCATCCGGCACACGGCGGACTGGCGGCACATGTCGCTCAGCACGCCCGCCACCTCGTAGTGCGGGGTCACCACGCGGTCCGGGACGCGGCGGTCCCTGCCTACCACGTAGTTGAGGAGGCCCACCACCTGCGGCTCGAGCAGCTCGAGCGCCTCCCGCCCCTGCCCCGCGTGGAGCAGCGAGTCGGTGGCACGGCGGACCTCGCACAGCGGGTGTGCCGCTGCCGGGGACGGAAGGCCGGCATCCACCGACATCTCGGAGCCGGGCGTGGAGGGAACGCAGAGCTCCCCTTCCGGCGCACCGGGCTCCGGTGGCAGGGATGCAAATCCGTTCAACGTGTTGAAGACGGCGCGGAGCACGTCCGAGATGGGCGGCGGCTCACCCCGCGGCCCCGGCTGCGTCAGCCGCTCCCGCACCACCTCCGCCAGCGCCTCCAGCCGGCCCCCCTTTGCCGCGCGGTGGAAGGCAGGCACGAGGGACTCGAAGTCCTTGCACTGCCCCACGTCCGCCCGCGCCCGCCCCGGTGCCGGGGCCTGCAGGCCGTCCGCGCCACAGGACGACGCGGCAAGTGCACCCGCCGCCAGGCAGGCGCAGGCCGTGGTCCAGGCGGTCGCTCGACGGAAGGACATGCTCGGTGATTATCCGCCGGATCCCGCCAGCGCCGCCACCTCGGACTCTGGGAGGCCCACCTCGAGCAGCACCTCGCGCGTGTGCTGGCCGAGCGCGGGGGGCGGACGCGTGGGCAGCGGCCCCAGGTTCAGCGGCGTCCGGACGTGGACCACGTCCTCGAGCCCCCGCTGCGCATCCGCCCCCTGCACGAACATGCCCCGCGCGCGCAGCTGGGGATCCTCGAGCACCTCGTCCCCCACCCGCACCGGCTCGACGCAGAGATCCGTCCCCTCGAAGAGCGCCTCCCAGTGGCCCAGCGGCTGGGACGCGAAGAGGGCCTCGAGCTTCGCCTGGAGCGCGCGCCCTTCCTCCCCCGGGTGCCACGCGTGCTCGAGCCACTCCGGGTGGCCGATCCGCTCGAAGAATCCCTGCGCGAAGCGGGGCTCCAGCGCAGCCACCGCGAGCTGCCGTCCATCCGCCGTGCGGTACGGGCGGTAGACCGCGGAAGCGCCGTGGAGCAGCCCGTCCCCGGGCCGCAGCGGTCCTGCCTCGCTCCCCGCGAAGAGCCGCGCCGCGAGGTGCATGTGGACGAGCGACAGCGCACTGTCGGCCAGCGAGATGTCCACGAAGCGGCCCTGCCCCGTTCGCCGCCGCTCGTGGAGCGCAGCGAGGATCCCCACCACGGCGAACAGTGCGCCTGCCACGTCCGCCTGCTGTCCGCCCGGCAGCGCCGCCGTGCCCTCGGCAGACCCGAGCCCGAGCACCCCGGCACGCGCGACGAAGTTGAGATCGTGCCCCGCCTTGAGCCGGTCCGGCCCGTCGTGCCCGTAGCCGGTGAGGGCGCAGTAAACGAGGCCGGGGTTCTCGGCGCGCAGGGTCTCGTAGCCAAGCCCCAGCCGCTCCATCACGCCCGGGCGGAAGCTCTCCACGAGCACGTCCGCCCTCTGTGCGAGCGCACGCAGCGCCCTCTGCCCCGCGGGCGACTTGAGATCCAACGCCACCGAGCGCTTGTTGCGGTTCAACCCGTAGAAGACGCCGGACTCGCCGACGCGGAAGGGGGGCACCGCCCGGACGCCGTCTCCTCCCGCCGCGGGATCCTCCACCTTGTCCACCTGGGCGCCGAGGTCCGCGAGCAGCAGGGTCGCGTAGGGGCCGGGCAGCAGCCGCGAGAGATCCAGGATCCTGATGCCTTCCAGCGGGAGCACCTGCTGCATCACGTCCTCCAGTGCGCAAAAACGACAACGGCGCCCTGGGAGTTGCCTCCCCGGGCGCCGCCGAGAGACGGCCCGACAGGCCGCCCGGTGTGGCTCAGCCGAGCAGCTTGCCGAGCTTCATGGCCAGGCCCATGTCCATGGGCTTGAACTTCAGCTTGCCCTGCATGGCCGCCATCTGCGGGTTGAGCTGCTTGGCGCGGATCTTCACGAAGTCCTCCGCCGCCACCGTGATGGTCATCTTCGCGTTCTCGGCGGTGCCGGTGGAGACCCAGTTCTCCGTCTTCGTGCAGTCCAGGGTCCAGGAGCCGGCGTCGGCGCCCGTGATGTTGAAGTTGATGACCGCGTTGATGTCCTTCGCCAACTCCGGCTTGGTCTTCAACAGCTCGGGGATCTGGTTCTCGAGAATGTCCTTGGCGCTCATGGAGCCCTCTGCGGGTGCTGCGGGTGATGGGTACGACTCGGAACGGCGCGGGACCGTAGTGACCGGCTCCCGCCGTCGTCAAGGTGACAACACCCGGACGGGGCGGCCCCGAACCGAGCGAGCGACGGGACAGGGAAACAGCCCCCAGGCCCGGTGCACCACGAGGACCCGGACGTTCTGGTGCTCAGATCCGCGTCATCGTCCCGTCCGCCGCGCACTGCACGAGGTAGGGCTCGGCCCCCTCGCCGCCGTCCGGGTCCACGAGGTAGACGCCCGCACCGCCGGTCGAGCACGAGACGTACTCGATGCACGAGAGCGCCAGCGAGCCGTCGGACCAGGTGCCCGGGTCCGACAGGGTCTTGAGCCCGGTCAACCGGACCGCGTCGGGCGAGAGGGTTCGACCCGCGCCGCCGGCACCTCCACAGAGAGTTCCGCAGCCTGTGCCGGGAATGCCTCCGGCCGTCGCGGGCGTTCCAAAGTAAGACGCATTCAGGACCAGCACGCTGCCCCCGGATCCCGCGCCGCCGGCGCCCTCCTCCCCGCTGGACGAGGTGCCGTTGCCTCCGTTTGCACCGAGCGCGCTGACCGTGCCGCCGTTGCGAATGCCCCCCGCCCGCACGAGCAGGATGCCTCCGCCCGCTCCGCCCGGGGAACCGGAGGCGTAGTCGCCCGCACTGCCATTGCGGGGATCACTGCCGCCCCCACCCCCTCCCGAGCCGAGATAGAGGCGACCATCTCCCCCG
>JBDLRJ010000180.1:0-4794 GCA_039800145.1 Pseudomonadota bacterium
GCGAGCAGCGGCTGGACGCGGTGCCCGCAGACGCGGTGGCGGCCCGGCCGCTGTCCGCGGGCGAGGCGCTGACGGCAGCGGCCCTGTCGCTCGCGGGTCCGCGCGCCGGCGAGCGGGTGGACGTGGTGGTGCGGATGGGAACGCTGGAGCTCAAGCAGCCCGGCGTGGTGGTGCCCTGCCCGGGCTCGCGGCTGTGCGCGCGCCTGCCCACGGGGCGCAAGGTGGAGGGCCGGTACGTGGCCTCCGAGAACGTGTTGGAGGTGACGCCGTGAAGCGCCTGGTCCTCTCTGCCGCAACGCTGGTGGCGGTGTCCGCCTGCGGCCCGTCGCACATCAACAGCTACACCCCCAAGCGCCGCCAGTACGAGCTCCCCGGCAACAAGCAGGAGTCGGCGGCGGGTTCGGGCGGGAGTCTCTGGCAGGAAGGCGGCCGGTCGGCGCTGCTCTTCACGGACCAGCGCGCCCTGCGCGAGAACGACGTGGTGGTGGTGCGCGTGGAGGAGATTGCCAACGCGGAGCGCTCGAGCGACACGCAACTGGACCGCCAGGCCCGCTTCTCCGGCGACGTGAGCGCCTTCCTCTCCCGCGTGGGGACGCCCACGTTCGACGCCACGGCGCGCGGGACGGCCACGTCCGACAACTCGCTCCAGGCCATGGGCTCCACGGGCCGCAGCGAGCGGCTGACGGCGACGGTGCCCTCGCTGGTACGCAAGGTGCTGCCCAACGGGAACCTCTTCATCGAGGGACACCGGGTGGTGCTGGTGAACCAGGAGGAGCAGCACTTCTACATCTCCGGGGTGGTTCGCCCCATCGACATCGACCAGCAGAACAGCGTGGCCAGCTCCCGCATCGCGGACGCGGAGATCGAATTCACCGGCCGCGGCGTCCTCTCCGACAACCAGAACCAGGGCGTGCTGGCGCGCTTCTGGTCCTACATCTGGCCCTTCTGACCATGCGCGCACTCCTCCTCTCCCTGCTGGTGATGTCGTCCACCGCCTCTGCGGCGAGCGTCCGCATCCGGGAACTCACGGACGTGGCGGGCGTGCGGGACAACGAGCTGTTCGGCTACGGGCTGGTCGTGGGCCTCACCGGCACGGGGGACACCGAGCGGGTCTTCTTCACTTCTCAGTCCATCAGCGGGATGTTGGGCCGCCTGGGGATCCGGGTGGACCCGGCCATGGTGCGCTCGCGCAACGTGGCAGCGGTGATGGTGACGGCGCGGATGCCCACCTTCTCGCGCGCGGGCGCGCACCTGGACGTGACGGTGTCCGCGCTGGGCAACGCGAGGTCGCTCCAGGGCGGCACCCTGCTCTTCACGCCGCTGCAGGGCGCGGACGGCGAGGTGCACGCGGTGGCGCAGGGCCAGGTGCAGGTGGGCGGCTTCACGGCCACGTCCGCGGGCTCGTCTCTCCAGCGAAACTCCCCCGCGTCCGGCCGGGTGCCGGGCGGCGGGACGGTGGAGCGGCCGGTGCTCGTGGACTTTGGCACCGGGCCGGTGACGCTGTCGCTGAAGAACCCGGATTTCACCACCGCGAGCCGGATTGCGAAGGCAGTGGACACCTCCCTGGGCGAGGGCTCGGCGCGCGCGGTGGACCCGGCGGCGGTGGAGGTGGCGGTGCCGCCCGCGTTCAAGGACAACATCGTGGGGCTGCTGGCGCAGCTCGAGCAGCTGGAGGTGGACGCGTCCGGCCGGGCCCGCGTGGTGTTGAGCGAGCGCACCGGCACGGTGGTGGCGGGCGAGGAGGTCCGGCTGCGGCCCGCGGCCGTGTCACACGGGGGGCTGCAGATTGCCATCCAGCAGCGGCCCGTGGTGTCCCAGCCCGGCCCCTTCGCGCGCACGGGCACCACGGTCAACCAGCCGGTGTCCGAGCTCTCCGCCCGCGAAGAGGGCCGCGGCATGGCGGCGCTCCCGGCGGCCTCCACCGTGCAGGACCTGGCCAAGGCGCTCAACGCGCTCGGGGCCACGCCGAGGGACCTGGTCTCCATCCTCCAGGCGCTCAAGGCAGCGGGGGCGCTGGACGCGGAAGTCGAGGTGATGTGATGTCCACCCTGCTCGCAGGCCCGGCCCCGGTCGGCATCCACGACGAGAAGGCCGCCGGCCGGGCGCTGGAGTCCCTCCTGGTCAAGCAGCTGCTGCAGTCCAGCGGGGTGTTCAAGGGGACCGGGGCGGCGGGCAGCTCCCTTCACGCGGACCTGTTTGCCGAGGCCATTGCAGAGGCCGTGGTGTCCCAGGGCGGCTTTGGCGTGGGGGACGCGGTTGCCAAAAGCGTGGCACCCCCGGCCGGGGCAGAACGGGACCCCTCCGACGTCAAGCCCCTGACGGAATCTCAAGCCACTGAAACCTCTAGTCTTTCTCCCCTTAAAGGGGACGGCCAGGCACTTGCACTGCCCGGGGGAACCCCTGCGAAGCCGCCCGTGGCGGCTGATCCTGCTACGGCCCTTAAGGTCTACCGGAGGCGTGCCGATGAATGATACAGACGAAGTCGGTCATCTGAGGAACCGCCGCCGTGAAAGTCAAAGAGCCAAACGACATCGCGCGCGTCAACGAGGTCACACCTCGGGCCCCGGTCACGAAGGGTGCCGAGGCGCCCCCTGGAGCGCAGGACAAGGTCAGCCTTCCCGCCTCGAAGGAGTTCAAAGAGGCAGTGGAAGCGGCACGGCGCTCGGCAGGAGCCACCCGCTCCGCCGAAGTGGCGGCGCTCGAGGCGGCCGTGAAGCGGGGCGACTACTCCATCAACCCGCGGCAGATTGCCCAGCGCATCCTGGACGCCGCGGAGGTCAATGCCACGCTGACGGCCCTGCTCAAGCGCTGACCGGTTACCGGAGGGCGTTATGAGCACCCATCCCGGACTGGCGGCCGCCCGTGCATTGCGCGAGGGGCTCGAGCAGGAGCTCGCGCGCGCGCGGGCCCAGGCCGACGCGCTGCGCGCCATGGACGCGACGGCGCTGCTCGAGTTGGCGCAGGCTCGGGAGCAGTTCGCAGCCACGGGCCGGCGGCTGGAGCAGCAGCTCGCAGGGCTGTGCCCCAGCCCCAGCCAGGACCCGGACCTCGGCGCGGAGTTCAGCGCCATCCGCACCGTGGCGGCCGAGCTGAAGTCCACGGACACCCTCAACCGTCAAATCGCTGGCGCAAGCCACCAGGTGGTGACGGCATGGCTGGGGGCCTTGCGTCCTCCCGCCCAGGGCTACAACCGCCACGGGGCGCGTCCGCAAGGGGCGCTGTCCACGGTCTCCACGAGGTTTTGAGCCATGGCGGACCTGTTCAGCCTGCTCGGCAACGCCTCCCGGAGCCTCTCGGCGCACCGCGCGGCCTCCCAGACGGCCAGCAACAACCTGCAGAATGTCAACACGCTGGGCTACTCGCGGCAGCGGGCGGAACTCGCCGCGGTGCTGCCGTCCGAGCGCGTGGGCGGTGCCCTGCTGGGACAAGGGGCCATGCTCTCCGGCGTCACGCAGGCGCGGGACCGGTTCCTCGAGGCGCAGGTGCCGGCCAGCCTGGGCAACGCGGCGCGCTTCCGTTCGCAGGCGGACGCGGTCTCGTCGCTCGCGGCGCTGAACCTCGAGCAGCCGGGTGGTCCGGCGCAGTCCCTCAACGCCTTCTTCGGGGCCATGCGGGTGCTCTCGCAGAACCCATCTGACCTCGGGCTCCGGCAGGCGGCGGTGAACGCAGCGCAGGGGGTGGGAGTCGCCTTCAACTCGGCAGCCCAGCAGATGTCCTCCGCGCGCTCGGCCGTGGACGACCGGTTGGGCGGAGACGTGGACACCATCAACCAGCTCGCGGCACGCATGGCGGACCTGAACCGCCAGGTGCGCAAGGCCCGCGCGGACGGGGCGAGCCCGAATGATCTCCTGGACGCGCGGCAGCGGGTGCAGGACCAGCTCATCGAACTCACGGGGGCCACGCCGGTGCCGGCCGCGAACGGGGACGTGAGCCTCGCGCTCGGGGGCGGCACGGCGCTCGTGACGGGCGACCAGGCTGCCACGCTGAGCCTGCTGGCCAACGCGGCCAACAACGGGCTCCTGGACGTCCGGGTGACGCCGGCAGGCGGCGGGACGCCGCGCACCGCTGGGTTCAACGTCCTCGGCGGAAGCGTGGGGGGCTTGTTGGAGGCGCGGGACGGCACGCTGAAGAAGGCCCTGGACGAACTGGACACGCTGGCCTTCGACTTCGCCTCCGCCATCAACGCGGCGCACCAGCCGGGCGTGGCGCTGGACGGCAGCTCCGGGGCGGACCTCTTCTCCGCGGGCACGGGCCCCGCGGGGGCGGCCACGCGGCTGTCGGTGAACACGGCCATCACGGCGGACGTGAAGCTGCTCCAGGCCTCCGAGTCCGCGGGCTCGCTGCCCGGCAACAACAAGGCGCTCTTGAACCTGCTCGGCGTGGCGGACCAGGCGCTCTCCACGGGGCGGACCGTGCTGACGGGGATTGCGCAGCTGACGTCCTCGTTTGGTGCGAACGTGGCCTCCGCACAGGGGCTCGCGGACCACCACGCGTCGCTCAAGGCACACGTGGAGATGCTGCGCGAGTCCACGAGCGGCGTCTCCATAGACGAGGAGATGGTCCACCTGTCGCGGGCGCAGCGCGCGTTCGAGGCGGTGAGCAAGGTCATCCAGGTCACGGACGAGATGCTGGACACCCTGATGAAGCTGAAGTGAGCCGGAGGAAGCCATGCGCGTGACGGACCGGATGACTTACGAAGGAGCGCAGTCTCGGACGGCGCGCTCACGCGCCTCGCTGGACCGCGCCACTGGCGAGATCGCGAGCGGCGTCCGCGTGGACACGCCCTGGAGCGAC
>JBDLRJ010000181.1:0-6823 GCA_039800145.1 Pseudomonadota bacterium
CCTCGGCGTACCCCACGCTGCGCATGGGGGCCGCCCCCCGGTAGCCAGCCTCGACCAGGCGGCGGGTCTCGTCCACCAGCCCGGCGGCATACAGCGCGGCGGTGCGGGCGTTGATCGCCTCGTAGAGCGATGCGCGGTCCGGGGACAGCACCCAGAGACCATGCGCGTACCGCGCCTGTGAGAAGCCGTGCGCCTCGCGGAGCGCGGAGGCAGGGCGCCCCGTGGCGGCATGGATCTCCAGGGCGCGGATGATCCGCACCAAGTCCGTGGGCTTGATCAGCGCCGCCGCAACCGGATCCACGGCCGACAGCTCCCGGTGGAGCACCTCGCGCCCCTCGGCCAGTGCCCGCGCCTCGAGCTCGGCGCGGAATTCCGGGTTCGCCGACGGGCCCACCATCACCCCACGCAACAACACGCGGAGGTACAGCCCGGTGCCCCCCACCACGACCACGCGCTTGCCGCGCGACCGGATCTCCGCGATGGCCCGGTCCGCGTCCGCCTGGAACCGCGCCGCCGAGTAGGTGTCGTGGGGATCCACGAACGACAGCAGGTGGTGCGGGACGGCGGCCTGCGCAGCCGCGTCCGGCTTCGCGGTGCCGAGATCGAACCGTCGGTACACCTGCTGGCTGTCCGCGTTGACGATCTCCGCGCCCAGCGCCTGAGCCCACCGCACCGCGAGCGCGCTCTTGCCGGACGCGGTGGGCCCGGCAATCACGACCAGTGGATCGGCAGGCGACTCCACGTCAGGCGGAGGCGCGCCCCGCGGCGAGCACGTCCGCAAGCGCGTCCAATTTTACCGGGAGGGGATCTCCACCCGCCATCTGCTTGAGCTGGGCCTCGCCGCTCTTGAGCTCCGCGTCCCCGAGCACCAGCGCGTAGCGGGCGCCCACCTTGTCCGCGCGCTTGAGCTGGCTCTTCAAGCTGCCGCCGCGGGGATCGAACTCCACCCGGAAGCCGGCGCGCCGCAGCCGCGAGATCCGCACCAGCGCATCCGTCCGGGAGGCGTCGTCCATCCAGGCCACGAAGAGCTCCGGCGGCTGCGCGAAGGTGCGCCCCGTGGCGCGCAGGAGCAGCACCACGCGCTCGAGCCCGAGCCCGAAGCCCACCGCCGGCGTGTCGGGCCCGCCGAGCGACTTCACCAGCTTGTCGTAGCGTCCACCGCCCGCGACGGTCCCGGCCGTCCCGAGCACCGGGTCGGAGGCAATGAACTCGAACGTGGTGCGCGTGTAGTAGTCCAGCCCTCGCACGAGCCGCGCATCCACCTCGAACGGGATGTCCAGCGCCCCGAGCAGGCGCTTCACGTCGTCGAAGTGGCCGCGGCACCCCTCGCACAGGCTCCCGTGGATGTCCGGGGCGGCCCGGGCCACGGACTGGCATTGCTCGTTCTTGCAATCCAGCACGCGCAGCGGGTTGGTCTCGAGCCTCCGCTGGCAGTCCGCGCACAGCGCCTCGCGCTGGCCCGAGAGGTGCGCGACGAGCGCGGCCTGCCACGCGGGACGGCAGGCATCGTCACCCAGCGTGTTCAGGTGGAGCTTCACGCCGGTGAGCCCCACCGCCTGCAGGAACTGCCACAGGAAGTCGAGCACCTCCACGTCCTGTGCGGGATCCCTCGAGCCGTAGGCCTCGCACCCCAGTTGGTGGAACTGGCGGTACCGGCCGGTCTTCATCCGCTCGTAGCGGAACATGGGTCCCAGGTAGAACCAGCGCGTCACCGGCTCCTGGTTTGCCACCGCGTGCTCGATGTACGCGCGCACCGCGGGGGCGGTGCCCTCGGGACGCAGGGAGAGGCTGCGGCCCCCCTTGTCCTCGAACGTGTACATCTCCTTGCCCACGATGTCGGTGTCCTCGCCGACGCTGCGGATGAAGAGCGCCGTGTCCTCCACGGTGGGCGTCCGGAGCTCGCCGTACCCGAAGCGCTGGAAGAGCTCCCGCGCGGTGCGCTCCACGAACTGCCACGCCTCCACCTCCCCGGGCAGGACGTCGTTCATCCCCTTCACGCCGGAGATCTTCGGACTCACTGGAACGTCCCCACGCGCTCGCCCATGCGGACGACCTGGTCCGGCTTGAGCTGCGCGTCCCACGTCACGCGGCCCTTCTCGAAGAGCAGGATCACCGTGGAGCCCATCTCGAACACGCCGAGCTCGCCGCCCTTCTCCACCGGGATGGCCTTGCCGTAGCGGTGCTGCTTGCCCGGTTGGTCGGTGTGGGTGATCACGTCGTCGTACGTGGCGCGGATGCGGCTGACGTTGGTGGCCCCCACCTTCACCACGGCCACGCGCCCGGCCGGCGTGCGCAGGTAGGTGACGAGCCGCTCGTTGACGCAGAAGAGCGCGTCCACCAGCGCCACCGACGCGGCATTCACCGGCCAGAACTCACCGGGGATGTAGCCGTAGCCCTCCACCTCTCCGCCCAGCGGGGAGTGGATGCGGTGGTAGTCGCGGGGGGCGAGATAGATGGTGGCCCAGGCGCCGCCCTCGAACGGCGCGGCGGCCGCGGCGTCCCCGAGCAGCTGCCCCGCGGTGTAGGTGATCCCCTTGGCCTGGACGAGCTTGCCCTCGAGCGCGTACCCCAGCTGGCTCACGCAGCCATCCACCGGGGAGACCACGGCCTCGGCGGCGGCGTCCACGGGGCGCACACCGGGCTTGAGCCGCCGCGTGAAGAAGTCCAGGAACGTGGGGTAGCCCTCCACCGGGAGCTCCGCCTCGTCGAGGTTCACCTTGTAGGCCTCGGCGAACTTGCGGATGACCGCCTGGTGCATCCACGGCGGGACGTTCAGCCGCGTGGCGCGCCCCACGGCGTGGGAGAGGGCGGAACGCGGCAGCAGCCGCATCAGGGTCATGAAGGTTTCTTGATCCATGTCACGTCACTTCGCAGGGGGCGCAGGCGTCCCGGCATCCACCTTCACCACGGTGGCCTTGGGCGAGGCGGCCTCGTACTGCGCCCGGTCCACCACCGCCAGCACCTTGCCGTTCTCGAACAACACGGCCTGCTTGTCGAAACCGGGGAGGCGCTTCTGGCACTGCAGCCGGTCGTTGAGCAGGCGGCTCTCCACGAGCCCCTTCCCTGCCACCTTCACCTGGTTGCCGTAGCTGAAGCAGGTGCCGAACTTCTGGTCGAACTCCTGTGAGGTCATCCCGGGCTGGGGAGGCCCCTCCGTCCCGGCATCCGGGATCTCTCCCTCCGGCTCGGCTGCCCCTCCACCGGCCCCCGCGAGCACCTTCCTGCCCGGCCCCTGCGCGGCGGGCTGCGGAGAGAGCGCCGCCTCGGCAGCCTTCTTGAGCGCCGCCTCCTCGGCCTGCAGCTTCGTCCTGCCCTCCCGGATCCGCCTGGACAGGTCTGCCGCGGCGCGGGCGTCCAGGCTGTCCGGCGGGACGCGCCCCAGCTGGGCGAGCAGCTCGTCCATCTCCGGGAGCCCGTACGCGTCGTCGAGCTTCTCCCCGTAGAGGGCAACGAAGCGCGCCTGGGCGGCGGTGTATTCCGGGCTCGGCTTCGCGGGCTTCCGGCAGCCGCTGGCGATCAGCGTGGCAAGGACGGCGGCGACGACGGCGCGGTGCATCTCAAACCCCCAGGAACAGGCGCTTCCCGAAGTTCGGCGCGAGCTGGGCGTTGAAGATCTTCTGCGCGGACGCGTGGATGTCGTACTCCACCCGCTGGTACTCCACCGTCCGGGCAGAGGTGTCGCAGATCACGAAGCAGGCGCGGTTGTCGTAGTCCCGCGGCTGCCCCACGCTGCCCACCGAGATGATGTACTTGTAGCCACGCCGGATGCCGAACTTCTGCGCCACCACGTCGTTCACCTCGTCCGGGCCAATCGCGAACGCCTTGCACAGGTGGCTGTGGCCGATGAAGGTGACCTCGGGCAGGTGCTCCACGTACGGCGTGAGCTCCCGGGCCTGCTCGAGCGCGAAGATGTACTCGTACGCCTTCGGATCAAGCGGGCTGCCGTGGCAGAAGCCCACGTCGCCGATCCGATAGGTGTACGGGAGGCTCTTCAGCCAATAGATGTTCTCGTCCTCGAGGACGTTGGTGGTCCAGTCCAGGGCGTGGCGGGCAGCGTCGTAATAGAAGCTGTAGTCCATCCGCCCGGCCACCGCGGCGTCGTGGTTGCCGAGCAGGGTGACCTCCGTGACGGAGCGCACGAGCGAGCAGCACTCGTTCGCGGACGCGCCGTAGCCCACCACGTCCCCGAGGGACACGATGCGGTCCACCTTCTGTGCCTCGGCGACCTTGAGCACCTCGGTCAACGCCTCGATGTTCGAGTGGATGTCCGAGATGATGGCGATGCGCATGAACCGCTCCTCCCCTGCCCGTCCCCGGCTTCTACCTCAGGCCGGGAGTTCCGCGAACTCCGTGAGCCGCTTGAAGTCCCGGTAGCGCTGGTGGATGCCTGCCTTCTCGAGATCCCGGAAGCGGTCCAGTGAGAAGCGCTCCACGGCGAAGCTCCCCATCACCGAGCCGGTCACCATGGCCCGGCGCAGCGCGTCGTGGCTGAGCGAGCGGTGCTGGGCCACCGAGCCCATGAAGCCGCCGGCGAAGCTGTCCCCCGCCCCGGTGGGATCGAACAGCTCGGCGAGCGGGTAGGCCGGGCACCAAAAGACGTGCTCCTGGTCGAACAGCAGGGCGCCGTACTCCCCACGCTTGATCACCAGCCGCTTCGGCCCCATGGCGAGGATGGCCTTTGCCGCCTGGACGATGTTGTGCTCCCCGGCGAGCTGGCGCGCCTCGCCGTCGTTGACGAACAGCAGGTCAACGCGCGCCAGCGTCTTCTTGAGCGCCGGCAGGCTGCCCTGGATCCAGAAGTTCATGGTGTCCATGGCGATCAGCTTCGGCGCCTTCACCTGCTCCACCACCTGCGCCTGCAGCTCCGGGTGGATGTTCCCGAGGAAGACGTACTCGCTGTCCCGGTAGGCCTCGGGCAGCGTCGGGCTGAAGCTCTGGAACACGTTGAGCTGCGTGTCCAGCGTCTGTGCCTCGTTCAGCTGGAACGAGTAGCGCCCCTTCCAGCGGAAGGTGCGGCCCGGCACCTTCGAGACGCCGGAGAGGTCCACTCCGCGGGAGCGGAGAAACGCGAAGTGCGCGTCGTCGAAGTCCTCGCCCACCACGGCCACCGCGCGGACCTGCGTGAAGAAGGAGGCAGAGGTGGAGAAGAACGTGGCGGAACCGCCGAGCACTTCCTCGCGGACCCCGAAAGGGGTCTCGACCGAGTCGTACGCCATGGAACCAACGACGAGCAGCGACATGAACAGGACTCCGTGGATCAGGGTCGGATGGGAGACAGGGAGAGGATGGCCTGCAGGTCCTCGTCCGTGAAGTAGACACCAGCCCCCACGAAAAAGTCCCGTCCCAAGATGAGCCGCCCGGTCGAAACCTCCCGGACCGGGGCGTTGAGGGCGTCGTCCACGCCCGCGGTGGCGAAGAGGTGGTTGAGCGCCTGCACCCGCAGCGCCGCCCGGAGACGCGGCGAGCGGTTGAACTCCAGCGCGAAGTCGAAGGCGTCCATCCGCAGCGAGAGCGCGTCGTCGAAGAAGTGCAGGTCCATCCCCACCCCACCGGTGCTCTCGGTGATCCCCATCCGGAGGGTGGCGAAGTAGTAGCGCTTGGCGAACTGGGCGCTGACCTTGAGGCTGTCCCGCGTCACGCGCTGGACCTGCGTGGCGGGATCCCCGGCCGAGGGAGGGTTCGCCTGCACGAAGACGGTCTCGGTGGTGCCGCGCGGATCATCCACGAGCTCCAGGAGGTAGTGCTTGTCCGCACGCGGGAAGAGCCGGAACTGGAGGTAGTTCTTCCCCGCGCCCTGCTCGAACAGGTACTCGCTGCGCACGCTCACCTCGGCGCGCAGCTGCGTGAGGCGCGAGGTGAAGGCCGACACGTCTTCGATCGTCTCGTTCAGCTTCTGCGCGGCGCGTTCGTCCCGGAGCAGCGTGCCGGCCACGCCCTTTCCCTCCTCGAGCCCCGCGGTGACCTTCTCCACGTGGCCGAGGCTCCGCCCCAGGGAGTCCAGCGCCTCCCGCAGCGCGGTGACCGTGTCCCGGAGCTCTCCGTCGCCCGTGCCGAGCCCCTCCTTCACGGACGCGAGCACGTCCCGCACGTCGCGGGTGATGGCGTTCACGTTGGCCACCACCTCGCGCACGGGCTCCCGCTGCTCCTCGCCCAGGGCGCGCACCGAACGCGACGCCTGCTCCACGTTGTAGAGGATGGCCTCGAGCCTGCGGCTGCTTTGGCGCAGCGTCCGGTCCAGCGATTCGCTGACGCGCACCAGGTTGTCCAGGAGCCGCTGAAGCGCGCCGGCCCCGCCCTCCGAGCCGAGCACCTCGCGCAGCGTCCGGGTCACCTCGCGGATGTCGGAGGTGATCTCCTGCAGGGACCCGAACACCGCGTCCATCCCCTGCTGGTCCACCACGCGGGTGATCTCCCCACCGGGCGCCAGCGGCTCGGCCTCGTCGGAGCCCGGGTACAGTTCCAACAGGTAGTCCCCGAGCAGGGACTCGGAGCGCTTGGAGAGCACCGCGTCCTCGCGCAGCGCCACGTCGTCGCGGATCCGCAGGGTCACCTGTGCGCGGGTTCCCACGAGCTGGATGGACTCCACCTCGCCCACCGGGATGCCCGCCACCTGTACGCGGCTGCGCGGCGCAAGCCCCGTGGCGTCCTTGAACCAGGCCACCGCCGTGCGCGAGTCCCGCTTCCCCATCCCTCCCTTCTTCACGAAGGCGAGGAAGGCCGTGAGCAGCGCGGCCGCGGCGAGCACGAGCAGCCCCACGCGCAGCGGCGACCACCGGCTCACCCGCCCTCCTTGCCGAACCAGGTCTGCAGGAAGGCCTGCACG
>JBDLRJ010000182.1:0-10836 GCA_039800145.1 Pseudomonadota bacterium
ATGGACTGGAACATGAGATCCAGCGGCGCCCCGTGCTTCGTGACGGCCTGCATCTGCGCGGTGATGTGCGCGAGCACGCAGTTCTGGGTGGGGACCCGGAAGCTGCGCATGAGGTCCTTCACCGCCTTCAGGATCTCCGCCGTCCGCGCCACGTCGTCCGTGGACGGGTTGACGCCGATGACCGCGTCCCCGTTGCCGAAGCTGAGCCCATCCTTCACCGCCGCGAGGATGCCGGGCACGTCGTCCAGCGGGTGGTTGGGCTGAAGCCGGGAGGCGATCCTCCCCTCGAGCCCGATGGTGTTGTTGCACCGGGCGGTGACGCGGATCTTCCGCGCCGCGAGCACCAGGTCCATGTTGGACATGAGCTTGGCCACCGCGGCCGCCATCTCCGGCGTGAGCCCCGGCGAGACGCCCAGGATGTCCTCTCCCGTGGTGTCCGAGTCCAATATCCACTCGCGGAGCTCCGCCACGGACCAGCCGCAGATCTTCCGGTACGCCCGCTCCGCGAGCGGGTGCGCCATCCCGTCCTCGATGACGCGCGTCACCTCGTCCAGCTCGTACGGCACGGACGGGTTCTCGCGCAGCGTCTTGCAGTCGAGGTCCGCCAGCACCAGCCGCGCCGCGGCCAGCTCCCGCATGGACCGCGCGGCGATGCCCGCCTGGATGTCCCCGCTGCGCAG
Organism: Pseudomonadota bacterium; assembly: GCA_039800145.1. Classification (GTDB taxonomy): domain Bacteria; phylum Myxococcota; class Myxococcia; order Myxococcales; family Myxococcaceae; genus VGRA01. The sequence goes on from JBDLRJ010000182.1 coordinate 681, forward strand.
CTCGTTGGCGCGCGCGAGCACCTCCTTCACGGACTGGAAGGTCCACGCCTCACCGAACAGGGTCGTCGAGAGCTTCACCGGGCCATGGCGTAGCAGGGGCGTAGATCCTTTTCCAACCCCGCGCGTTGAACGGAACCAGCCACCCGCCGTCCCCGAGGTTCACCGTGCGACACACCTTCTCCCACCCCGCCCTCCTCGCCTCGCTCCTGCTCTCCCTCGCCCACCCCGCCGCGGCCCTGGACGAGCAGCGCGCCATCGCCTCGCCGCCCCACGTCCAACGCCAGCCGAAGGTCCAGGTGGCGCTGCTGCTGGACAACTCCGGCAGCATGCAGGGGCTGCTCAACCAGGCCCGGACCCAGCTGTGGAAGGTGGTCAACACCTTCGCCACGGCGAAGCAGCACGGGCGCCCGGTGCAGCTGGAGCTGGCCCTCTACGAGTACGGCAACGGCGTGCGCCGGCTCTCCCCGCTGACGACGGACCTGGACGCCATCTCCTCGCAGCTCTTCGGACTGCAGATCGCCGGGGGAGACGAGTACTGCGGCGCGGTCATCCACGCGGCCGCCACGGAGCTCGAGTGGAGCCCGCACCCGGGAGATCTCAAGCTCATCTACATCGCCGGGAACGAGCCGTTCACGCAGGGCTCCATCACCCCGGCGCTGGCGGCCGAGGTGGCGCGCGGGCGCGGCATCACCGTCAACACCGTCCACTGCGGCGGTGACGAGCCCACCTGGCGCGAGGGGGCGCGGCTGGGCGGCGGCAGCTACCTCACCATCAACCAGGACGCGGCCGTGGCGAACGTCACGACGCCCATGGACGCGGAGCTCGCCCGGCTGGGTGCGCAGCTGAACCAGACCTACGTGGCCTACGGCGCGACCGGCGGCGCGAAGCGGGCCCGGCAGGAGTCCATGGACACCGCGGCCTACGCGGCGGCGCCGGCGGCGGCGGCCGAGCGCGCCGTGGCCAAGGCGAGCCGCGCCTACAACAACGCGGAGTGGGACCTGGTGGACGCCGCGAAGGAGGGCCGCGCCAACGTCGTCCAGATGCGGGACGAGGAGCTCCCCTCCGAGATGCGCGGCCTGGGCGCTGACCAACGGAAGGCCTACGTGGAGAAGCAGGCGCAGGAGCGGGCGCAGCTGCAGAAGAAGATTGCCGACCTGCAGCAGCAGCGCGAAGCCTACCTCGCCGCCGAGCGGAAGAAGGGCTCCGCGGGCCCCGCCACCCTGGACACCGCGCTCGAGCGCTCCATCCGCGAGCACGGGGCGAAGAAGGGGATGCAGTTCTAGGGTTCCCCCGGAGACGGTCCCGGAACCCGGGAGGGGCACACCGTCCGCGGTGTGCCCCTTCGCTCGTCCTTCGGGACGGCTCGCGCGCCCGGCTCCCGCTGTCCACTCTCCGCTGCCCCCGTAAGGCACCCGGCACGTCGCCGGACACCCAGGAGTGCACCATGGCCCTCATCCGTCGCACGCAGTCCACCCCCACCCAGGCCTCCCGCGGCTCCGAGTTCGAGTGGGATCCGTTCCAGAACATGCGCGAACTGATGAGCTGGGATCCCCTCCGCGCCATCGCCCCGCGGCTCTTCCGCGGCATGGGCGAGACCATGGGGATGGCGGGCGGCTTCCTCCCGGGCTTCGACGTGCGGGAGACGAAGGACACCTACGTCGTCAGCGCGGACGTGCCGGGCTTCAAGGAGCAGGATCTCTCCGTCCAGGTCAGCGGCCAGCGCATGACCATCTCCGGCGAGCGGCGCGCGGAGAAGGTCGAGGACACCGACACCTGGTACCTCTCGGAGCGCTCGTACGGGAACTTCAGCCGCAGCTTCACGCTCCCGGACGACGCGGACATGGACAACGTCCAGGCGGACCTGCGCGAGGGCGTGCTCAACCTGCGCATCCCCCGCAGCGGCGAGAACAAGCCGCGACAGGTCCCGCTGCGCAGCGCGGGCGGCGGAAGCACCTCTCCGAAGGCCTAGCGCGCCCCCTCGTCAGGGAGCCGCGACCGGGGCGGGGGCAACACGCTCCCGCCCCAGCAGTCCCGCGAACAACTCTGCGTACTGGAGCAGGTGCCGGCTGCCGAGGAAGTGCGCCCGCGTCCGCTCGTGCGCGGCCCGCCCCAGGCGCCCCGCCAGATCCGGGTCTTCGAAGAGCCGCACCAGCGCCGCGCCGAACGCGTCCAGGTCGCGCGGATCGCGCACGAGCAGCCCGCTCTCACCGTCCACCAGCTGCTCGGAGATCCCTCCGACGGCGCTGCCCACGACCGGGCGCGACTTCCACATGGCCTCTGCCACGGTGAGGCCAAACCCCTCCTCCAGGCTCTTCTGCACCACCACCGCCGCGTGGCGCTGGAGCGCGTTCACGATGGCGGCGTTCTCGTCCCGGTCCTGCATGGGCAGGCACACGAGCTGGATGCGCCGCCGCAGCGCGTGGGGCAGCGTGCGCCACCTCCGGATGCAGGCCTCGAACACCTCCGCCCCTTCGGGATCGTCCTCCACCCCGGCAACGTTGGGCCCCACGAGCGCCAGGTGTGCGCCGTCCAGCGCGTCCGCCACCCGCGCGAAGCCGTCCATCACCCCGGCCATGTCCTTGAGCCCGTCCCAGCGGGACACCTGCAGCACCAGCGGCGCGTCCTCGGCCGGTGCAGGGCCGGCGCGCACCACGTCGGCGCAGTGGTCCACGCGGCCGGGAGAGCCATCCGCGTGCCGGTAGAGCGCCGGCTCCACCACGCCGCAGGCAGGCAGGAGGATCCCCACCCGCGCGAGGATGCCCCGGGCCACCTCGGGCTGCAGCGGGGCGTTCTTCACCGAGAAGGGGTCCACCGACGGGGGGATGATGACGGCGCGCGCCGAGAGGAACGCCGGGACGTAGGCCTCCCGCGTGAACACGACCGCCTGGGCTTCCTCCACGTACCTCCGCAAGAACGTCCAGGCCGTCTCCACCTCGTCGTTCCAGCGCTCGGTGCCGATGTGGCTTCGCCACACCACCGTGGCGCCGGTGCGTGCAAGCAGGGGAACGAGCCCCGCCGTCTGCGGATCGTGCAGGAGCGCCACGTCCTCGGGCCCCACCAGGGCGAGCAACTCCGCCGCGTTCGCCGCGATCACCCGCTCGTAGGCGGCGCGCTCGGTCTCCCCCAGGGGCCCGCCGTCCCCCCGAGAACCGTGAAGCCGGTTGTGCAGCCGCTTGGTAATCCGGAAGAACTCGGGCTCTCCCTGCAGCACCAGCCACCGCGCGTCGATGCCGGCCCCGCGCGAGTAGGCGAGCAGCGGCTGCAGCATCTCCGCCACGCCACCGCCCACCGCGGTGGAGTTCACGTTGAACAGCGTGCGGCCGTGGAAGGCCTCGCGCGCCCGCTCCGCACCGGCGTGCAGCCGCGCGGCCGCCTCGGGCCCGATGAGGGGATCGAACCGCTCGAGCGGTTCCGCCTGGATCTGGATCTCGCGCAGGTGCACGCCGGCAAGGGTGCACACGCTGCCCTCGTTCCGCAGGGCCGCCCGGCCGCCGCGCTGCCTAGCGGAGCAGCCCCGTCAGCAGGCGCGGCGACTGGTTGGACAGGTGCGAGCCGTCCATCCCCATGGACTTCAGCAGGGTGGCGTGGAGATCACACGGCCGGATCACCTGCCCCGCGTTGTCCAACGCGCCCGTGGAGAGGTTCACCGGCTGCACCTGCATGCCCACCGCGGAGCTCGCCCCGTACACCTTCCCCCGCTTCAGCCCCGGCCCTGCCACGAGGCAGCTGCCGGTGAGGTGGTGGTCCCGCCCGTCCCGCGCGTTCAGGAGCGGCGTGCGCGAGAACTCGCTGAAGCCGAGCAGCGTGGTGCAGTCCCAGTAGCTCTTGCCGGACGTCCCCACCTCCTTCGACTGCAGGTACGAGATGAGCAGCCCCAGCGCGTGGAAGCCCGGCGTCAGCGACGCGGCGTGCTGGCCGGCGAGGTCGAAGTGATCGTCCAGGCCATCCGCCAGTGTCACGGAGACCACCTGGGACACGCCGCGCGTCAGCGCCTGCGCCGCGAGCGCCGCGCGCGCCTTCACGGAGTTCAGCTCCCGCGCCGGGTCCAGGTTGAACGCGGTGAACAGCGAGGCGACCTCAGGGGGCGGCGTGGCGGTGAACTGGAACAGCGCCCCCGCCTGCGAGGAGACGATCTTCCGCGCCTGCCCGCGGCTGTCCCGGAACGAGGTGGCCAGCCCGTCCCCGTCCAGCTCCACGGCGCCGCACTCCGCCGACAGCTGCTCGAACTCCGCGAGCACCGCCTCGCTCGAGCCCTTCAGCGCGTTGGGCGATTGCGGGTTGAGCACCGCCCGGACGTCCGCGGCGTTTCTCACGAACACCGGGCTCGCGGACGCGGGGGCTCCCGCGTTGTACGCCTCCATGTTGATGACGAGGTTGGGCAGCTCCAACGCGCTCTGCGACTGGGCCGCCACGACGGTGTTGAGCGAGCTCCCCGCTGCCGCCAACCCGCGCGGGAACTTCCCCGTCAGCAGGTAGCGCCGGCCCACCTCGTGGGTGAGCGTGTCCATCATCATCCCGCGGACGATGGACAGGTCCGCCGCGTGCGCGAGCAGCGACTGCGGCACCGCCGGCCCGAAGGTCAGCCCTCCCGCGGATTGGACGCCCTTGCCGCCCGTGGCCTGCATCACCGCGTCCACGGCCGCGTTGCGGCCCGCCGCCTCGCCGTACGCCGGGTAGACGCCGCCGGTGGGCGCCTTGCCGGCCACGTACTGGTGCGCGGGCAGCGTGGCGTCCCGCGGATCGAACGCGAGCAACTGGTCCCAGCCCCCGGAGAAGTAGACCATCAACAGGAAGCGCGGCTCGGCGGGGACTGTCTGCGCCTGGGCCTCGGGAAGCCACGCGCGCCGGAGCAGCACCCCGCCGCCCACCAGCCCCGCGATCTCCAGGAAACGCCGTCTCGTGTGGAGCGCCATGGAAGGACCTCAGTACAGGTGGAACTCCGGGGAGGTGAGCAGTCCCACGCACACGGTGCGCCACCCTTCGGCAAGGTGCGCCTTCGAGGGAACCGTGCCCCCGGACGCGGCGCCCACGGCCCGGTCGAAGAGGTTGCGCAGCCGGGCGAGCTCGGGGGGATTCCCGGCCGGCGTGTAGGCCCCGAGGAAGGCCAGCCGGAGGTAACGCAGGTTGGCGTCCACTTTCTCCGGCCGTCCCGCCACCGTGTCCGTGGGCTCCACGAAGCGCATCACGGCGCGCTTCGAGGGATCCGCCTCGGCGGCGTCCGCCGTGAGCGCGCGGCTGCAGGCGTCCCGCGCCATGTCCGCCATGAACTTCGCGTAGAGCGGCGTGGGCTCGAGGTTCTCCTCCACGGAGCCCACGTAGTCCGGGACGCCGAGCGTGGCCGCGCGCGAGTCGAACCCGTTGGCGGTGCCGATCTTCCAGGTGTGTCCGCGGAGTACCACCGGCAGCGAGCCCTTCAGCTGCGCGAGCGACAGGCGCCTCGCACCGCTGGACGGCACGCCGGCGTTCGGGTCCACCACGGGCGGGTGATCCAGCGGCAACACCGGCTGGGGCGCGCCCACCTCGAGCGACGGTCCCGGCGCGCCGCTCCCCGCGTCCACGGCAGGTGTCGCGGGCCCCTGCAGCACGCAGCCCGCCAGTGCCAGTGCCAGCCCCCACACGCCCCAGCGTCGCGCGTCCATCAGCGGACCCTCCGGTACTGCGGCAGCGAGACCACCTGCTCCACCAACCACGGCAGCGAATGGCCGTTGGACGAGAAGCCCGCGGACAGTTGCTCGAGCAGCGCCAGTTCCTCCGAGTTGCTCCCCTGCACGTGCATGTCCCGCTTCACGAGGAACCGGAACATCCGCTTCACCGTGCACGCCGCGAACTGCCCGGAGTCCACCGAGGCACTCGCCCGTGCCCGCGGGCCCGCGGCGATCGCCGCCTGGATGGCCGGGTGGGACGCGTCCGCGTACTGCCAGGGCAGCAGCGCCCCCGGGTTGTCCGCGTCCGCGTCCGTCACGTAGAAGCGCCGGCAGAACGCGCTGTTGCTGCCCACGCAGGCCTGCGACACGCGCGGGAACAGCGTCGCGTCCAGGAAGGTGGTGCCTGCCTCCGCGAACGGCCCGAAGGCGGCCGCGAGCGGCTCGAGCTGCTTGTGGCAGTACCGGCAGGTGCAGCGCTTCGTCAGGTCCGTCCCATCCTCCCTGCACGCCGGCGTCCCGCTCCCCGGCGCCTCGAGCTGCGACGGGGGCTCGAACGCCTCGCACTCGAAGCCGATCCGGAACTGGTTGGCGCGGCTGCGGTCCGTCTGGAAGCGCAGCAGGAAGGCCGGCATCGTCAACACGCCCGCGTGCTGTCCGCCGCGGTCCACCTCCGTCCAGGTGTCCACGTCCGTGAAGGCCAGCCCCGGCACCGGCTCCCCCTTGTCCGGCACCGTGAAGACGCGCCCCAGCGAAAGGTTGGAGGCCACGTCGCGCTTCCACGCCGCGAGCGGCCCGTTGAGTTCCGCCTTCGTCGAGAGCACCAGGTCCGTGTAGGGCCGCCCGCCCACGGACACCTTGTCCACGGCGCGGGCCACCTGCTCCCGCATGGCCGCCGTGACGACGGACGCAACCTTCGGGTTCGGGCCGTAGCAGAACTTCAGGTTGGGGCCGCAGCCGCACTCGCGCTTCCCCACGGCCGTGTAGTGGCCGCAGGAGACCGTGGCGGTTCCCACGGTGGTGGTCAGCGTCTCCTGCGCGTCGAAGGCGCAGACCTTGATGCGCACCGAGGGATCCGCCTCCCAGTACGGGTGAACCCACCGCCAGCCCTCCTGGTACACCGTCGTCCCGTTGACCGTGGTGCGGCGCACCGAGGGGCCGTTCGGGTCCACCCGGAACTTGCCGGGGTGCGCGGGGTCGAACGTCGACTGCTCGAAGTCCCCGCACTGAAGTCCATTCGCCGCGGTGTCCACGTCCGGGCTGCCGCGGTAGGTGTTTCGCCGGTTCGGGGCCGGGAACAGGTAGACGCTGCTGCCGCCGGCCTTGAGCTCGAGCGGGGCCACCGTGGCCGTGTTCACCGCGAAGCCCACGTTGGACACGTTCGGCCAGAGGAAGGACTCGTGGTAGCGCCGCATCACCTGGCGGAAGCCCTCCGAGGCGAGGTAGCCCGACACCACGGAGGCGGGGATCTCCGTCGTCCCCTCGAGCGAGAGGTACTCCTCGTAGCTCGGCACCTGGCCGCGGAGATCCAGGGAGAGCCGGCGCAGCAGCTGGAACCGGTCCACCGCGTGGGGCTGCGAGCAGTACAGCGGCGCCACCTCCTCGCCGCGCGCGGGCGGCGCGAAGAGGCACCCGAGCAACAGGGGCAATGCAACGCGTGGGATCACGGGGCCATCCCTTCGGAGATCCATTGGAGCACGAGGCCCACCTGCTCCGCGGTCAGCGTCTCCACGGAGGCCGGGGGCATGGGCGAAGTGTTGGTCGCAGTGAGCCGGGCCGAGATGCGGGGCGCGAGCGCCTTCGCGGTGGCGTAGTCGGTGAGCGGGATCTGCGGGCTGCCGCCTCCTCCCGCCGCGTGGCAGCTGTCGCAGTGCACGGCGAGGAACGGTTTCACCTTCGCCTCGAACGAGAGGGGGGGCGCGGTCTGCAGCTCCACGAGTCCCTCGGCCCGGAGCACCCACGTGCGCCCGCCCGCGTCCACCTGCAGGCCCCTCGCGGCAAGGGCCCCCGGACCAAAGGTTCGGAACACCTCCCCGTCCTTCCGTGCCACGCGCCCCTCCACGGAGACCAGGACCTGGTTGCCGGAGATGGCGAGGTTCTTCACGGGCGCCGCCGTCGCACCTGCCTCCGCGAGCGTGTACCCCTCGAGCTTTCCCGCCGCGCGCCGGTGCACGTACAGCCCCGTGCTGGTCGCGAGCCACGCGTCTCCGTCCGAGTCCCGCGCCCACGCGTGGACCATGCCGAGTCCCTCGCCGAGCCAGCTCGCGCGTGCCGCGGCCACCTCCACGAGGAAGGCCTTGCCGCCCGCCACCCAGAGCGCAACCCCCGGCCCCTCGCCCACCACCGCGTCCGGCCTCGGCAGCGTGCCGAGCGCGTCGAAGCGGAGCGTCACCGGTCGCGCCTCGCCTCCTGCGACGTGCGTCACGCCCTGCGCCGTGAGCATCCACAGCTCTTCGTCCGCGCCGCTGCCCCAGCTGTCCAGCCCGCGAAGCCCCGAGGCCTCCACCTGCTCGGAGAGCGGCGAGCGCAGCACGGCACCGGATGCCACCTGGTACAGGCCGTTCTCGGCCACCACCCACGCCCCCCCACCGGCACGGGACACGGAGAACCGGTAGCCGTCCGGGGGAAGCTCCTCGCGGCCCCCGCCCCAGGGCACCGGCTTCCAGTCCCGCGCCGCCCCCCGCAGCCAGGCCCCACGCGCCCCCAGCGCAAGCAGGCGCCCTTCCACGAGGCCGAGGCCCAGCAGGGATTCCGTGAGCGTGGCCTCCACCTGGGGGACGTCGTCCCCTTGCACGGGCGCTCCCGCCGTCCTCACCACGGTGGGCGCCTCGGGCCGCGGCGTCACCGGCACGTCCGTGCCGGGTGTCACCGGGACGCACGCGGCGAAGGAGGCGAGCAGCAGGGCGATCGGACCCGGTCGCATGGCGGTGACTATCCCCCAACCCCGCGTCCCGAGGCGAGGCCCCACGCGCGACCGTTGCAAGCCCCGGGGCAAAGCGGGCACGCTCCGCACCATGGGCGACGCCGTGCTGCGGTTCCGACTCAACGGGCGTGCCCCTGCATCCCACCGCTTCGTCCTGTACCGGGATGGCAGCATCGAGCAGTGGCAGGTGGACGAGAACGGAAGCAGCCCGTCACAGGTGATCCGAAGCTACGCAGGCCGCGGACTCGTCGAGCGTGTGCTCGCGCGCGCGGCGGAGGTGATGGCGTCGGGCCAGGGCGGCGACGAGGTGGACCGGGATGCACCGCACGCACTCGAACTCGAGCTCCTCGACCCGGGATCCCCCCGGCTCGCGAGGTTCAGCCGGAACGCGGAGGGCCTGGACGAGCCGGCACGTACTGCCCGGATCCAGCTGCGCCAGTTGCTCGAGTTGGCCCGGCGGTCCTGCGAGCTCGCCACTGCGCCCTCCCGTCTCCCGGTGGCCACTCGGACGCCTGTCGAACTGCCCGTCCACGCCCCGGCCCCCCGGCCGGCCCCTCCGACGTCGATGGGGGCGCTCGTGCACGCGCTCGTGGCCTCTCCGCTCAGCCGCCTCTCGGACCTGGAACAGGTAATTGGCTCCCTGGACTTCTGCTCGCACGAGCACGACGGGCTCGGCTTCATCTCTCGCCCCAAGAGGAGCCTGTTGTCGACGTTCATGGACTTCTCACCGCTCGTGAGCAGCGTGAACGTCCAGTACGACTTCGACATGCACCACGAGCGTCGATACGCGCTGGACGACGGGCGGCGCGAGCGCAATCCGGGCCTGCAGCACGTCTCGCTCACGCTGCGCGTCCCGAAGAATCAACCTACCCTCCTGGGCGAACTGCTGGACGCCACCGGGTGCCCCTCGGAGGCCATGGACGACAGCCCTCTGGGCCCCTGCAGGCGCCATGGACGCCTGTACCATTACGCCGAGTCTCCGCGGCTCCTGCACTGGTACGGCACTCCCCCCGAGTGGGCGATCCCGAAGGCCGACGACGCGGCCCGCGCCCGCTGGATCTCAGCGCTCGCCGAACTGCTCCGCGCGGAGTGCGGCTACGACGACCTGGTCGGCTTCATGAGCGCACGTCCCGAGGAGGTCCGCGTTCCAACTGCGAGCGAGGGACACGACCGCGCGTACTACAATTTCACCCTGGAGCCGGGCATGGACGCGCTCGCCTTCGGGGAGGCCTTCGGCCTTGACCCGGTGCTCGCCCTGTCCACCGACACCCACGCGCAGAGCTGGACGTTGCAAGCCGCGTCCGGCGAAGCCACCGGGAGGACGCAGCTCCTCGAACTGGGGGGCTGGCGCGTCGAAGCCCGCATCCGGGGCTGGCCGAAGCCAGCCAACGACCAGGGAGTCTTCGACGAGAACGAGGGCGCCGGCCTCCCACCGACCTACGATCTCCGACACTGCGAGCCGACCCGCGTGGGCTCCGTGACGATCTCCTCGCTCCAACGCCATCGCCGGTGACGCCGGGCCCCACGGACGTCCTCGAGGCCACCTCTCCGGGCCGTGATAGCCTCCCGGGCCGCTCTCCATGTCTTCCCT
>JBDLRJ010000183.1:0-8109 GCA_039800145.1 Pseudomonadota bacterium
CACGCGCGGATGAACCCGCCCCTTCGCCTTGACCGGGACGTGGCGGCGCTGCGCGAGGGGCTCGCGGACGGGACGCTGGACGCGGTGGCCACGGACCACGCGCCGCACGGCGTGCTGGACAAGCAGGTGGAATTCTCGCGGTCCATGAACGGCGTGGTGGGGCTCGAGACGGCGCTCCCGCTCACGCTCGCGCTGGTGCGCGAGGGCGTGCTGCCGCTGGGCCGCGCGGTGGAGCTGCTGACGTCCGGGCCTGCGCGCTGCTTCGGGCTCGAGCTGGGGCAGCTCGGCGCAGGGGCCCCCGCGGACGTCGTCCTCGTGGACCCGGACGAGCGGTGGACGGTGGACGCGGCCCGGTTCGAGTCGAAGAGCCGCAACACCCCGTTCCAGGGATGGACCCTGGCGGGGCGGGTGATCCAGACGTGGGTGGCCGGCCGGGGTGTCTTCGCCCGGCCGCGCAAGGAGAGCGCATGAAGCGGGCAGTGCTGGCGTTGGCGGACGGGACGGTGTTCGAGGGCGAGGGCTTCGGGGCCGCCTCGCGCACCGTGGGCGAGGTGGTCTTCAACACCTCCATGTTCGGCTACCAGGAGATCCTGACGGATCCCTCGTACGTCGGGCAGATCGTCACCATGGCCTACCCGGAGATGGGCAACGTGGGGGCCAACGCGCAGGACGAGGAGTCCACGCGGCCGCACGCCGTGGGCATGGTGGTCCGCTCCGTCTCCGAGCAGCCTTCCAGCTGGCGGGCCCGCGAGTCCCTGGACGCGTACCTGTCCCGCCACGGGGTGGCCGGGATCGCCGGGTTGGACACCCGGCAGCTGGTGCGCCACCTCCGGACCCACGGCTCGCAGATGGGCGTCATCTCCACGGACGGGGAGGGGACGGAGGCGCTGGTGCGCGTGGCCCGCGAGGCCGAGGGGATGGAGGGGCGGGATCTCGCCTCCGGCATCTCCACGAAGGTTCCCTACGTGTTCGAGTCCCCCACGCCGGCTGTCCTGGGCGGCCAGGTCTCGAGTGTGCCGCAGCGCTTCGAGGTGATCGCATACGACTACGGGCTCAAGCGCGCCATGCTGCAGTACCTGGTCGACGTGGGCTGCCGCGTGACGGTGGTGCCGGTGGACTTCCCCGCGGAGGAGGTGCTCGCGCGCAAGCCGCACGGCGTGTTCCTCACCAACGGCCCCGGTGATCCGGCCGCGGTGAAGGGGGCGGATCGGACCGTGGCGGCGCTGCTCGGCAAGGTGCCCCTGTTCGGCATCTGCCTCGGTCACCAGATCCTCGCGCTCGCGCTCGGAGGACGGACCTACAAGATGAAGTTCGGCCACCGCGGCGCCAACCAGCCGGTGCAGGATCTCACCACCGGCAAGGTGGAGATCACCTCCCAGAACCACGGCTTCGCGGTGGACGCGGACTCGCTCAAGGGCAAGGCGGTCATCACCCACCTGAACCTGAACGACCGCACGGTGGAGGGGCTCGCCGTCCCGGACGCCCGCGCCTTCTCGGTGCAGTACCACCCCGAGTCCTCCCCCGGCCCGCACGACGCCCGCTACCTCTTCGAGCGTTTCGCCCAGCTGATGTCGCGCTAGAGTCCGCGGCCCGGCCATGTCCTCCCCCGCACCGAGTTACCAGCCCTACCTGGAGCAGTTGACCGCGTGGGCCACCGCGGAAGACCGCCGCGCGGACCTCGTAGCGGCGCGCACGGCCTATTTCCAGGCCACGGGCGAGGTGTTCGAGGACGACAAGCAGTTCGAGCCCCGGATGGCGTCCTTCCTCGAGCACTACCTGTTCGACCGGCCGCACCCGGAGACCGGGCTGACCCCGGCGCAGACCTGGTTCCAGTCCCGGCTGGCGGTGCCCGCGGAGGCGGCCCCGTTCCGCTGCTTCACCGAGACGCTGCACGGGATGTTCGAGGTGCGGAAGATGGGCGCGGGCTGGCTGCGGCTCCGGGAGCTCGTCCTGGACCGGGACCACGACGTCACGGAGCGCCGGCAGCTCGCGGGGCTCGCCCGCGGAGACGTGCTCGAGGCGAGGCTCATCCCCTTCGAAGGGCACCTCTGGTTCTCGGCGGGCTTCCTGTGCCACCCGCGGCTCGCCATCCCTGCCATCCTCCGCGAGGCGAAGCGCTGGCGGAAGCGCGAGACGGGGCGGGATCCGCGGGACTTCACGTTCGAGTGCGCCCGGCGCGCCGTGAAGGCCGAGCGGTACCACAAGGTCCCGGTGGAGAAGATCTACGACTTCCAGCGGCCGCCTCCCATCTAGCGCGCCGGAGATCCCTCCCGAGCGCCGCGTCACCGAGCTCGAGGTGATCTCCACCGGCGCCGAGCCGCGCCTGCTGCTCGTGGCCGCGTGGCTCATGCCCCTGTCCGTGGTGCCGTTGATCCTGGCGCGAGAGGCCCCCTTTGTCCGGGCCCACGCGCTGGCGGGGACGGTGACCGGCGGGTGCTGCGTGGCCGCGCTGACCGTGGGGAACCTGCTCCCCGCGTGGCTGGCCATCCCCGTCGCGGTGCCCACGGCGCTCTGGCTGGGGACCTGCTGCCTCCGGGGAATGTTCGCCGCGCTGGAGGGACGGCCACCGCCCCGCGTGCGGTGGGTCTCCGGATGGGTGGCCTGGGTGGAGGGCCGCTAGAGCTCTCGGTCCTCCCCCGGTGACGCGGGATGCGGGGACGGCGGGCCGGGATGCCCGGGGGCGGGAGGCGGATGCCCCTGCTGCAGCTGCTCTATCTCCTCCCGCGTGATGCCGGACTGTTGGATGACCTTGCGCGAGGCGTAGACGGGCACGTCCGATTCCACCGCCAGCGCGAGCGCGTCCGTGGGACGGGCGGAGATCTCGAACTCGCGGCTGCCCTGCTTCACGCGGACGCTGCCGGTGTACTCGTTTTGATCCAGCCCATCCACGCGCAGGCCGGTGATCTTCCCTCCCACCTGTTCGAGCACCCCGGACAGCAGCTCGGGTGCGAGCGGGCCGGGTGGGCGCTGGTGGGCCAGCCTCAAGGCCACCGAGAGGGCGGTCTCCTCGTCCACGAAGAGCGGCACCAGGAGCTCTCCCCCGTCGGAGACCAGCACCACGGCGTGGGTGTTCACCTCGGGGAGCGGGACGACGTCCCGGATCTCCATCTTCGTCCAGCCATCACCCGGCCACGCGGGCGCTCGGCTCGGGGCGGGACGGGCGGTCGCAGCGCGCGCGGGACGGAAGGCCCACCACGCAGCGCCGAGCGCGGCGAGCAGGCACAGCAGGGCGATTCGAACTTTTCCGGTGGTCTGCACCCCGGACAGGGTGGAGACGGGCGCCGGGGCCGGCAGGGGCGGCAGCGCGGTGGCCCGGCTGCCTGCCCGGGCGGGGGACGGCTTACTCCTCGTCCTCCTCGAACTCCTCCTCGTCCTCGTCCTCGTCGAGGTCGTCCTCGTCCTCGTCGTAGTCCTCGTCGTCCTCGTCGTTGAAGTCCTCGTCCTCCTCCTCCTCCTCGGACTCCTCGTCCTCGGTCTCGATGGAGATCGTCACGCCGAACTTCCGCGAGAGCTTGGCCACCTGGGCGCGCAACTCGGTGAGCGCCGCGGTGAACTCTTCGACCATGGACGCGGGGGCCGTGGCGTCGCAGTTGGGGCACACGAGCTTCTCGGTCCCGTCGTTCAGATCCTCGGAGTCCAGCTCGAAGCTCGCGTCACACTTGCGGCACGTGAAGTCGATGGTCATGACGGCGGCGAGATAATAAGCAGGGGTGGGGCTGTCAATGAGGGACCGCGAACGACGCGGCCCGAGGCGCCCGGGGGTCACATGCCATTGCCCAGGACGATGGTCCACGCGCTGAACGAGACGGCCCAGAGGCTCGGCCACCGCCCGGCGCTCTGGACTCACCGGGACGGGACGTACCAGCCCACCTCCTGGAAGCAGTACGCGGACCGCGTCCGCCACTTCGCCCTGGGACTCCACGGACTCGGGTTCCAGCGCGGGGACGTGCTCGCCGTGCTCGCGTTCAACCGCGAGGAGTGGGTGGTGGCGGAACTCGCCGCCATGGCGCTGGGCGGGACGGCGGTGGGCATCTACGTCACCAGCAGCCCCGAGCAGGTGCAGTACGTCCTGGCGCACTGCTCGGCGCGCTTCGCCCTGGTGGAGCATGCCGCGCACGCGGACACCGTTCGGTCCGTGCGGGACCGGCTGCCCGCGCTCCTGCACCTGCTCGTGATGGAGCCTTCTGCCGCGGCCCCGGACGCCCGGGCATACGAAGAGGTGCTGGAGGCGGGGCGCGGCGCGGATGACCGGCCCTACTGGGACGCGCTGGAGGCGGCCCAGCCCGAGGCGCTCGCGGCGCTCATCTACACGTCCGGCACCACGGGCAACCCCAAGGGGGTGATGCTCAGCCACCGGAACCTGGTGTGGACCACCACGAAGCTGTTCTCCAGCGCCCCCTTCAGCAAGGACGGGGAGATCCTCCTCTCCTACCTGCCGCTGAGCCACGTGGCGGAGCAGGTGGCCACCATCCACGGCCCCATCCTCTGGGGCTTCCAGGTCTACTTCGCGCGCAGCCTGGAGAAGCTGCCCGAGGATCTCCGGGCTGCGCGCCCCACCGTGTTCTTCGGCGTCCCGCGCGTGTGGGAGAAGTTCAAGGCACGCGCGGAGGAGCGCATCCGCAACCTCCCCGGCCGGCAGGGGGCGGTGCTGGAGCGCGCGAGGAGGGTAGCGCTGGAGCGCCACCGGGTCGCGCTCAGTGGCGAGCGCGTGCCGCTGCGCGTGGAGCTCCCGTACCGCGCGGCGCAGAAGCTGGTGTTCGAGCCGCTCAAGGCGCGGCTGGGCCTGGACCGCGCGTGGATCTGCGTGACGTCGGCTGCGCCCATCGGCGTGGACGTGCTGGAGTTCTTCGCCTCGGTGGACCTGGTGCTGCGCGAGGTCTACGGGCAGTCCGAGGTGACGGGGCCCGCCACCGTGAGCACCGAGGAGCACACGCGGTTCGGGGCGCTGGGGCGCCCCATGATCGGCGTGGAGGTCCGCATCGCCGAGGACGGGGAGATCCTCGTCCGCGGCGAGAACGTCTGCCTCGGGTACTACCGGGACCGGGCCGGCACCGCGGAGCTCGTCCGGGACGGCTGGCTGCACACCGGGGACGTGGGGGAGTTGGACCACGACGGCTACCTCCGGATCACCGGGCGGAAGAAGGAGCTGATCGTCACCTCGGGCGGGAAGAAGACGGCGCCTGCCGCGCTCGAGCAGCGGCTCAAGGCCATTGCGCCCCTGGGCAACGCCGTGGTCGTGGGCGAGCGCCGCAACTACCTGGCCGCGCTCCTCCCGTTGGATCCCGCGCGCGTGCCCAGCTTCGCCGCCACGCACGGTTTCCCGTCCGCCCCCGAGCTGCTCGCGAAGGATCCCGGCTTCCTCGAGTACCTCCGCGCCCAGGTGGAGTCGCAGCTCAACGCGCACGTGGCCCGCTTCGAGCACGTGCGCCGCTTCCGCGTCCTCCCGCACGACTTCACCGAGGCGAGCGGGGAGCTCACGCCCACCCTCAAGCTGCGCCGCAAGGTGGTGGAGGCGAAATACGCGGACGTGATCGACGCGCTCTACGCCGAGGGCGAGGCCGAGCGGACCGGCTGATCACGTCCCCGCGGACCGGTCCCGAGACTCCAGAAACAGTCCGCCCGCCGCGTGCCGGTGTCCGGCGCGGGCGGGCGGGAAGGTGAGAGACGCGGCTCAGCGCTTCTCGATGCCCACGTAGTCGCGGCGGGCGGAGCCCGTGTACACCTGGCGCGGACGACCGATCTTCTGCTCGTTGTCCTTCACCATCTCCTCCCACTGGGAGACCCAGCCCACCGTGCGCGGGATGGCGAAGAGCACCGGGAACATGTCCACCGGGAAGCCCATCGCCTCGTAGATGAGGCCCGAGTAGAAGTCGACGTTCGGGTAGAGCTTCCGCTTCACGAAGTAGTCGTCCTGGAGGGCGATCCGCTCGAGCTCCACCGCGATGTCGATGAGCGGGTTCTTGCCCGTGACCTCGAACACCTCGTCCGCCACGCGCTTGATGACCTTCGCGCGCGGATCGTAGCTCTTGTACACGCGGTGGCCGAAGCCCATGAGCTTGTCGCTGCCCTTGCCGTCCTTCACGCGGGAGATGAACTCCGGGACCTTGGACACGTGGCCGATCTCGCGGAGCATCCGCAGCACGGCCTCGTTGGCGCCGCCGTGCAGCGGCCCGTACAGCGCGGTCACGCCCGCGGCCACGGCCGAGTACGGGTCCACGCGCGAGCTGCCCACGAGCCGGGTGGCCGTGGTGGAGCAGTTCTGCTCGTGGTCCGCGTGCAGGATGAAGAGGATGTCCAGCGCGCGCTCGAGGACCGGGTTGACCTTGTACCGCGTCTCACCCATCCGCTTGATCATGGAGAGGAAGTTGCCCGCGTAGGACAGGTCGTTGTCCGGGTACACGTACGGCAGCCCCATGCTGTGGCGGAAGCTGAACCCCGCGATGGTGGGCATCTTCGCGATCAGGCGGATCATCTGGATCCGGCGGATGCGCTCGTCCTCCACGTTCTTCGCGTCCGGGTAGAAGCCGGACAGGGCCGCCACCGTGGAGGCCAGGATGGACATGGGGTGCGCGTCGTAGCGGAACCCGTCCATGAAGGTCTTGATGTTCTCGTGCACGTACGTGTGGTGCGTGACCAGGTACGTGAACTCGTCCAGCTGCGCCTTGGTGGGCAGGTGGCCGTTCATGACCAGGTAGGCCACCTCGAGGTACGACGACTTCTCGGCCAGCTGCTCGATGGGGTAGCCCCGGTACTCGAGGATGCCCTTGTCACCGTCGATGAAGGTGATGGCGCTCTTGCAGTTCGCCGTGTTCAGGAAGGCCGGGTCGTAACCCATGAGCCCGAAGTCCTGGTCGTCGGTCTTGATTTGGCGCAGGTCCGCGGTGCGGATGCAGCCGTTCTCGATCTTGACCTCGTACTGCTTGCCGGTGCGGTTGTCCGTGATGCTGAGCGTATTGGCCATGGGCGCGCTGATATTCCTGCGTTGGAGAAGGTTTCAACCAAAAAACAACTGGCTTGCTGCGAAGGTGGCGAGCGGCACCGTGGGGAACTGCCGGTGCAGCGCCTCGCGGGAGTGGAAGATCTCCACGATCTCGTCCTCCACCGTGAGCTCCGGGCGCAGGCGCGGGCGCGAGGTGTCCGCGAGCAGCCGCTCCCGGTACGTGGCGAACCCGATGGGGACGATCACCGGCGTGCACCCCGCGAGCAGGTCCGCGTGCAGCGCGAGGAAGCCGCCCCCCACGGAGATGACGCTCGCCCGGGGCAGCTGGCCGAAGACCTTGCGCTCCGCGGCGCGGAACCCGTTGGGATCCTGCTGCACCCAGGCGCGCAGCGAGCGCGGGTGCCGCGCCTCGATCTCCCGGTCCAGGTCGAAGCCGGGACGCCCCGTGAGCGCGCACACCAGCGGCAGCGCGCGCGTCTTCCCGGCGGTCCGGTGACCGACGATCACCACCGGCGACTGCGGGCCAATCTCAAGGGACACCTTCGCGGCGCACGCCCGCGCGAAATCCGCCCGGACCTCCGCCTGGAGGCGGGGGTCCACGAGCCCCAGCAGTGCCTCAACGACCTCCTGCCGCGACGGTGCCGACGTAGACATACGCTGTCCCAAACGTGAGGGGGATGGCCCGAGACTCCGAGAATGCGCCGGCCTTGTCCATCATGGCCAGGAAGGTGTCGCCCGCGGGGAACGCCGCGGAGGTGCGGGGCAGGTACTCGTACGCCGAGCGGTTCCCGGTCAGCAGGCCGCCGATCAACGGGATCACGTGGCGGCTGTAGAAGCGGAAGAGCGCCCCGAACGGCCCCTTCGGCTGGCCGAACTCGAGCACCACCACCCGGCCGCCGGGCTTCACCACCCGCGCCATCTCGCGGAGGCAGGCGGTAGGGTCGTCCACGTTGCGGATGCCGAACGAGATGGAGGCCACGTCGTAGGTGGCGTCCGGGTAGGGGAGCGCGAGCGCGTCCGCCACCTCGAAGTCGATCTTCACCCCGGCCGCTTCCGCCTTCGCAGGCGCGGGCCCGAGCATCTCCTTGCAGAAGTCCGTCCCGCGGACGCGGCCGGATTCGCCCACCGCCTTCTTGAAGGCAATGGCCAGGTCACCTGTCCCGGTGGCG
>JBDLRJ010000184.1:0-9576 GCA_039800145.1 Pseudomonadota bacterium
GCCCGAGAGTCCCGACTGGAACACCGTCGCGGGCTTGTGTGTGGGACTCGCGGGGTGGATCCCGGCCAAGGGCGATCGGGTCTCGGTACCCCAAGTGGCTGACATCGAGATCGTCGATGCCTCACCGCGACGGGTACGGGGCGTCCGTCTATTCCCCTCGACGTGAGTTCGGGCGCCGGGGATCACGGGCAGCGCTGCTCGAGGACCAGGGCAGCCGGGTGGCGTACTAACCCACGCTGTCGCGCTCTCCGTCATGGGACTCCGGGATCTCCGGCGCCTCCGCTCCCAGCGTCTTCGCCACCTCGGGCGCCCGCGCCTGCGCCTCCGCGCGGGCCTTTGCGTCCACGGCGTCTCGCTCGCGGTTGCCGGCCTTGACCGCGGTGGCCGTGGCCCACGCCCCGAGCAGTGCGAAGAGGAGCTGGCCGACCACCGCCACGCCGGAGAGCCCTTCCACGCCTGCGTTCAGGTACTGGAGCACCAGGTGGACGAGGAAGCCGCTCCCCACGCCGGTGACCGCGGTCTGCCAGGGCGACAGTCCGAGCAGCCGCGTCGCCCCGAAGGCGAGCAGCGGCAGCGCCGCCAGGCACCAGGTGCCCCACGCGAGCCCGCCGAGCACGAGCTGGCTCACCGCAGCCGGCGCCGCGGCAATGCGCGGGGCCACCCGCTCCACGAGTGGAATGGCCAACCCGTCCCCGAGCACCAGGGCCAGCACCCCGAGCCCGGAGTTGAGCTGGAAGCGGCGGACGGCGGTTCGGAACCGGTCGATGCGGGAGGGCGTGCTCACGGGACGGGCAAGAGCGTAGTCGAACCCTCGTCGTCGTCCACCGCCGCAGCCGGCGCCCCCGGGGGCGGCACGTAGAAGACCTCCTCCATGACCAGGCCGTGGGCCGGCGCGGTGGGCCCCGCGCGCGTGCGGTCCCGGGAGGCGAGCACCCCTGCCACCCAGCCGGGCGGGTGCTTCCCCTTCCCCACCTCCACGAGCGTCCCCACCAGGTTTCGCACCATGTGCTTGAGGAAGGCCGTCCCCTCCACCACGAAGGCCAGCTCGTCCCCCGCGGCCTCCACGTCCAGCCGCCACAGCGTGCGCACCGCGTGCGCCGCCATGCAGTCCGAGGCGCGGAAGGCCGAGTAGTCGTGCCGGCCGAGCAGGTGCAGGGCCGCCGCGCGCATGGCAAGAACGTCCAACGGAGCAAACAGCTCCCAGTGCGTCCGCCGGCGCAGGGGCGAGCGGACCGGGCGGTTGAAGACGCGGTAGCGGTAGCGCTTCCCGCGCGCGTCCCGGCGCGGATCGAACGTTGCCGGCACCTCCTCGGCCGCCACGACCGCCACGTCGTCGGGGAGCAGCGAGGACAGCCCGCGCAGGTAAGCCTTCAGGGGGAGTGCCTGCGCCGCGTCGAACGCCACCACCTGCCCGAGCGCGTGCACGCCCGCGTCCGTCCGCCCCGCGCACTGGACGGGCGTGGGCACCCCGAGCAGCTTGCCGAGGGCACGCTCCACCACGGCCTGGACCGAGACGCCGTTGGGCTGCACCTGCCAGCCGACGTAGTCCGTGCCGTCGTACTCGAGCGTGAGCTTGATGCGCGTCACGCCGCCTCCCCGCGCGAGAGCGCCGCCACCACGGCCTCCACTGCCCCGCGCACCACCGCGCGCGCCCGGTCCAGCGCCTCGCCGTCCGCCGGGGCGTAGCCGATGCACAGCACCAGGAGATCCTCCGGGGCTGCCGTGCGTCCGAGCGCGGAGGCATCCAGCGTGCGCAAGACGGGGTCCTCCTCGCCGCCGTCCTCGAACCGGCCGAAGACGCGGCCCCGCGTGGGGCGTCCGGGCGCGTTCGCCTTGAGCGAGAGCAGCGCGGCCACCTCGGGGAACGCCTTGCGCGCGAGCTCCGCCGGGGTGATGGGACGGCAGAGCGTCCGGGTGAGGAGATCCATGACGCCGCGCAGGAACTCCACGTCCGGCATCACGAGCCCGTACGTGTACCAATCCGGGCAGGCATCCCGGACGAGCGTGGCGAGCCCGTCGTCCAGCCAGGTGAAGGACGGGCAGGTGAAGGACTCGCAGATGTCCGCCGTGTAGACGCCGCAGTCCCGGAGCTCCACGCCGCCGGTGACCGCCGGGTGCGCCAGGCACCCCACCCGCGTCTCGGCGCCGTCGAGGAAGCCGAGCAGCGGGCACACCCGCACCAGGGGGAAGAGCGTCCTGGGCGCCGAGGCGCGGAGCCCGGCTGCCGCGGCGTGGAAGGCCTCGGGCGTCCGCGGGACGAAGGAGAGCGCGTGGGTGTGGCGCCGCAGCTCCGCGGAGATGGCCTCGCGCGAGTGATCTTCGAAGTTGAATTGCCCGCAGCACGCCCCACAGCTGGCGGCCCCGGCCTGGCAGAGGTGGAAGGAGACGTTCACCGCTCAGCGGTACTTGAGGACCGCGGCGAGCAGCTCGCGGGCGAGCGTGCTGGCGGGGATGCGGTTGCGCTCGGCCATCTGGACGAGGATGTCGTACTCGCGGCCACCGAGCGGCACGTTGAGGACCTTGTCCGAGCTGCCGCCGCGCGCCACCTGCGTGGGAACGGAGAGCTCCACGGCAGCGTTGGTGGGGATGAGCTCCACGCCGGAGAGGATCTCCTCCGGTTCCCCCCCGGCCGAGGGCGGGGGCGGCGGGGCGTTGCCATCCACCGCGGGCACGGCGGCGGCCATCCGCACCTTCTCCTCTTCCATCTCGTCCAGGAACAGCTGGCGGAGGAAGTTGGAGAGGTGGATGTTGGACGGGGTGAACTCGTACTGGGAGAGGAACTGGTCCAGGTCGTACTGCATCTCCCAGGCGGTCTGGTACCGCTTGTCCCGGTCCTTCTCGAGCGCCTTCATCAGGATGGCCTCCACGGCCTCCGGGATGTCGCTCTTGAAGTACGAGGGCTTGTAGATCTTCCCCTCGGTGATGGTCTTGAGGATGGCGACTTCGCTCTCGCCGGTGAAGAGCTTGAAGCCCGTTATCCACTCGTACAGCACGGTGCCGAGGCTGAAGATGTCGCTGCGGCAGTCCAGGGGCTTGCCCATGCACTGCTCGGGGGACATGTACGAGAGCTTGCCCTTGATCTCCCCGGCCTTCGTCTGCTCGATCTGGTTGGCCGCCTTGGCGATGCCGAAGTCCAGCACCTTCACCGTGCCGTCGAACGACACGAAGATGTTCTCCGGCGTCACGTCCCGGTGCACCACGTTGAGCGGGTTGCCGTAGAGGTCCATCTTCTGGTGCGCGTAGTAGAGCCCTTCGCACACCGACGAGGCGATCTTCAGCGCGTACACCATGGGGAACGGGATCCCCAGGTGGTCCGCCTTCGGGATGATGCGACGCATGTCGCGCCCGAAGATGTACTCCATGGCGATGAAGTACGACTCGTTGATTTTCCCGAGATCGTAGATCTGCACGATGTTCGGGTGATTCAACTGCGCCGCCAGCTTCGCCTCGTTCAGGAACATCTTCACGAACGAGGCCTGCTTGCTGAGGTGCGGGCGGATGCGCTTGATGACGATGGTCTTCTCGAAGCCCTCCAGGCCCGCCTGGCGCGCGAGGAAGATCTCCGCCATGCCGCCCACGGCGATGCGGTCCAGCAAGGTGTACTTGCCGAAGCGCACGGGCTTTGCTCGCTGCTGGGCGTCCTGGGAGGCCATGGCGGCGAAGCACCCTAGCCGTTCACGGCCTTCCCGTCAGTCACCAACGCAAGGACCTGTAACCCGTGGGGGCCGGCGGGGTGGGCGGGGAAGTCCGGCCCGGGCTGGAGGCGCGTCCGGTCCCGGACCCGGCGCCCGGCCGCCGCGAGCCCCTGCTCCACGCTGGCAGCGAAGCGGGCGGCCGCCAGGCCGGAGAGGTTGCAGCAGGCGAGCAGCGTCCCACCCGGCGCGAGCACCCGGCACGCGTCCGTCACCAGCCTCGGGTAGTCCTTCGCCGCGCTGAAGCGGCTGCGCGCGGTGGTGGCAAAGGACGGGGGATCCAGGATGACCAGGTCGAACCTCTCCCCCTTCTTCCCGAGCCGGCCCAGCCACTCGAAGACGTCGCCCGCCACGAAGTCCCTGCGGTCCACGGGCAGCCCGTTCAGCCGGTGGTTGTGCTCGCCCCAGTCGAGCACGCGGCGGCTCGCGTCCAGGTTGAGCACCCGCGCCGCCCCCCCTGCCCGCGCCGCCACCGAGAAGCCACAGGTGTACGAGAAGGTGTTGAGGACGCTGAGCCCGCGCGCGTGGGCCGCCACCCAGCCCCGCGCCTCGCGCATGTCCAGGAACAGCCCCACGGACAGCCCCGCCGCGGGGCGGATGTCGTACCGCAGCCCGTGCTCGAGCACCTCCACCGAGTCCACCGCGTCACCGCGCGCCGGGGCCACGGGGCTGACCTCCGCCCTCGCCGTGTTGGCCACCACGCGGGCCTCCCGAGGCCGGCGCTTCAGGTAGACCGACCGCGGGGACCACGCCTCCACCGCCGCGTCCAGGACGGCCGCTTCGCCGGCCTCGTCCAGCGACTCGTAGAGGCTCAGCACCACCACGTCCCCGAAGAGATCCGCGGTGACACCGGGCACGCCGTCACCGTCCGCGTTGAGCAGCCGGTAGCAGGTGAGGCCCGGCGTGGCGGCGAGCGGCGCGCGGGCCTCGGCGGCCTTCTTCATGCTGCGTGCGAGTGAAGACGGGTGCGTCACGGCGAGCACCGCAGCGTAGCGCGTCTCGCTGTGACAGGCTGCCCGTCCATGTCCGAGTCCGTGCCTTCCCCTGCTCCCGCGTCCCGCACCTGGGGGGCCGTGTCGCTGCTGCTGCTGCTCGCGGTGGGCACGGCGGTGCGGCTGACCTGGTGGGACTACACGTTTGCAGCGGACGGGGTGCAGCTGCAGCCGACGGACTCCCACTACTACGCGCGCTTCGCGCAGCTGCAGCTGCGGGCCTTTCCCCGCTTCGACGCCTGGGACGCGTACGTCAACGCCCCGGAGGGGGCGAACATCATCTGGCCCCCGTTGCACACCGGGCTCGCGGCGCTGTTCGCGTGGCTCGCGGGTCCCGGGCGCGAAGAGGCGGGCGTGGCGTTCGTGGACCTGGCGGCGTTCTGCCTGGACGCCACGCTTCTCTGGTGGCTCCTGCGCAGGCGAATGGCGTTGAGGCCTGCGCTGCTGGCGGTGGCCACGGTCGCGCTGGTCCCCATCACCGCGTTCAACACCGGCATCGGGGGGGCGGACCACCACGTCCACGAGCCCTACCTCGCGGCGGGGATCGCCTTCCTGTTCGCGGAGGCGCTCGAGCGGCGAGACGCGAGGACCGCCTTCCTCGCGGGGCTGCTCGTGGGCGGGGCGCGGCTGCTGACGACCCTCGGCTTTCTCTTCCTCTTCCCCGTGGCCGCGGCGCTGCCCCTGTACGCGCTGCGCCACAGGTCCGAGCCGGGGAACTGGGGACGGCTCGGCCTGGGACTCGGGCTCGGCGCGGCAGTGTCCCTGTGGGGCGCCGCGTTCCTGTCCGGCAAGCCCCTGTCGCTGACCTACGTGGAGAGCTCCCTGTTCCAGCCGCTCACGTGCCTGTCTGCGTCCCTCGCCGCCGCGGCGCTCGCGGAGGCGTGGACGAGCCGGCGCCGGGCGCTGCCGCTGCTCGGCGCGGCGCTCCTGCTCGCGCTGCCGCTGCTGGGCGAGTTCCGCCACGGGCTGGACGATCTCCTCCGCAAGGACGCGCTGCTCGCGACGGTGCAGGAGTCCCAGCCGGCGTACCGCAACCCGCGCTGGACGGCGGAGCTGCTCGGGCCGCTGGGGCTTTCAGCCGTGGTGCTGCTGCCACTCGTGGTGCGCGCGGCCACACGGTCCGGCAGCGCCCTCGCGTGGGTGACCGTGTCCGGCGTGGCAGCGTGGGGCGCCTGCACCGCGCTGCAGGCGCGCTTTCTCCAGCCCGCAGCAGGACCGCTCGCGCTTGCGCTGGCGCTCGGGGTGGAGCACCTGCTCGAGGGAGCCCCGGCGTCCCGGCGACGGGCGGCGTTCGCGGCGCTGGGATTGCTGTTCGTCACGACGGGGCTCGCGGCGCGCTCGGACTGGGACGGCGAGCGGACGGAGGAGCAACGCCTGCGGCCGGTGATGGACTTCCTGCGTACGCAGACGCCGGGCCCCGCCGATCCGCTGGACGCGCACACGCCCCCGGCGTGGACGGTGGTGGCCGGCAACGACTGGGGACACCTCGTCACGCTCTGGGGACAGCGCGCGGCGGTGGCCACGCCCTTCTCGCAGGCCGCGGTGCACGTGAAGGGGAACGCGCGCGCGGCGGCGGTGCTGACGGCCACGGACGACGAGACGGCCTACCGGCTGGCCGTGGAGACGAAGGCCCGCTACGTGCTGGGCACCCCGAGCCCCGTGGCGGGCGCCACGTCCGAGCAGCTCCAGGCCGGGCTCGTCCGGCGCCTGATGCAGCACGCCGGCACGCGGGAGGGCGAGGCCAGCGGCCACTTCGCGCTGGTGTTCGACGCGCCCGGGGGGCGCGGCGGCGGAGATGCACGGCCGTTCGGCCGGCTGTTCGAGGTGGTGCCGGGAGCGGTGCTCACGGGGAAGGCAACACCGGGGAGCACCGTCCGGGCGGAGCTCCCGCTGCGCACCAACACCGGCGAGCCGCTCCGGGCCGTCCACGTGACGCGCGCGGACGCGGCGGGCCGTTACGCCGTGCGCGTGGCGCATGCCACCCGGCCGCTCGGGCAGGTGGTGCCGGAGGGCCCCTGGCGCGTGAGCCACGACAGCGAAGAACGCCCCGTGGAGGTGCCGCCGGAAGCGGTGCGCGAAGGACGCGAGCTGCAGGTGCCTTGAAAAAGACGAAGGGCGGGGATCCCGTGGGATCTCCCGCCCCTGCAGTCACCTGCGTCCCGAGAGACGCTGGGACCCTTCGCGCCTAGTAGGGGTTGTTGCCCTGGCCGAAGTTGCGCATGGTCTTGTTGAGGACCTTGTCCTGCGCGCGCTGGCCGGTGTTCGCCTCGCTGGTGCTGCCGCTCAGCGCGTTGGCGGAGGCGCCGAACAGCTTGCGGATGTTGTCGCCGAAGAGGGTCACCACGCCGATCGCCGCGATGGCGATGAGCGCAACGATGATGATGTACTCGGTCATGCCCTGACCGCGCTTGAGAGCCTTCTTCTTCGACTGCGCCTGGACCATCGCGTTCATGTCGGAACCCCGTGTGTGGTTGAACTACGCAACGAACCCTAGGTGACCCCTTTCGCAGATCCCATCCGTCATCGGGAGGATGCGGGAAAAGCCCGGGGGCGTTGCCCGTTGGATACTGGCGGAAACGACAACTCCTAGCGAGTTACCACGTGGGGTAGTAACTACCCGCATGACGGCACCGGGGGAGCGGGGACAGGGTGGGGCGTTGGCGCACGCGCTTCGTAACCCCTTGTCATCCGTGAAGATCGCGCTGCAGTCGGTGAACCGGGACGCGCCGTCGCCCTACGCGAACCGCGCCCGCCTGGCGCTGCGGGAAGTGCGGAAGATGGAGCGCCTGCTGTCCGCGCTGGCCGAGTGTGGCAGCGCCCCCCACATGAGGCCCCAGGTGTGCGACCTCGGTGATCTCGTGGTCCGCTGCGGCGAGGAGATCTCCGAGGAGCTGGCGCTGCGGAAGGCATCTGTGAACGTGAGGGTGCGCGGGCAGCTGGCGCCGGTGCTCTGCGACGCGGCGCGCGTGCGGCCGCTCTTGTCCCAGCTGCTGCTCGAGACGGCGGACCGCGCGCAGGGGCGCGAGCGGTTCGAGGTGGACGTGGAGCTGTCCGAGGCCGAAGGCGGGATGGACCTGTTCCTTCCCCTCCCCGCCGGGATGCAGGGATCCGCGGCCACCACGTGTGCGGACGCGCTCTCGGCGCTGTTGGAGCCGGCGGGCGGCAGGGCGGAGTGGACCGGGGCCGGCGGGGGCGGGCTGACGCTCTGCTTTCCGCTGGCCTCCCGGTGAACGGCATGGAGACGTTGCTGCTCGTCGACGACGACCGCACGCTGCTCGAGTGCCTCTCGGAGCACCTCGCTCCCCGCCAGGTGCTGACCGCCACCACGGGCGAGGAGGCGCTGCGGCGCGCAGGGGAAGTGGCGGTGGGCATGGTGCTGCTGGATCTCTCCCTGCCGGACGCCCACGGGCTGGAGCTGCTGCCGGAGCTGCGCGCGCGCACGGGCGACGCGCCGGTGGTGGTGATGACGGCGCACCACGACATGCAGAGCACCATCCGCGCCATGAAGGCCGGCGCGTTCGACTACCTGCACAAGCCGCTCGCGGACCTCGAGACGCTGTCGATGGTGGTGGACCGGGCGCTCGCGGTCCGGCAGCTGTCCCGGAAAGCCAACTGCCTGCAGCTGGACGCGGCCACGCCCATGCGCATGGACGACGTGGTGGGCAGCACGCCGGCCATGCAGCAGCTGGTGAAGGACATCGGCAAGGTGGCGGCGAGCCGGGCCACGGTGCTCATCCACGGCGAGAGCGGGACGGGCAAGGAGCTCATCGCGCGGGTCATCCACGCCTACACGGACGAGTCGCCGCGCCCGTTCGTGGGGATCAACTGCTCGGCCATCGTGGAGACGCTGCTGGAGAGCGAGCTGTTCGGCCACGAGCGCGGGGCCTTCACCGGGGCCACGCAGGCCAAGCCCGGCAAGTTCGAGGTGGCCGAGGACGGCACGGTGTTCCTCGACGAGATTGGAGATCTCTCCCCGCAGCTCCAGGCGAAGCTCTTGCGGGTGCTGCAGGAGCGCGAGTTCGAGCGGGTGGGCGGCGTGCGCCACATCCCCGTGCGCGCGCGGGTGGTGGCCGCCACGCACCGGGACCTCGCCGCGGAGGTGGCGGCGGGGCGGTTCCGCGAGGACCTGTACCAGCGGCTGAAGGTCATCACGCTGCAGCTCCCGCCGCTGCGGGAGCGGCGCACGGACATCCCCGCGCTGGTGAACCACCTGCTCGTCCGCATCAACGAGAAGGTCCACAAGCGGGTGACGCGCGTGCCGCCCGAGGTCCTGGAGCTGCTGCAGGCGCTGCCCTGGCGCGGCAACGTGCGGGAGCTGGAGAACGTCCTCACGCGGGCGGTGGTGTTGTCCCACGGGGAGGTGCTGTCCGCGGAGCACCTGCCGAGGCCGGCGCCGGCGGGGACGGCCGAGCAGCTGGACTGGTTGGAGGCGGTGACGGCAGGGGGCGAGCCCGAGTCCATCCCCACGCTGGAGGAGGCCGAGCGGAGGCTCATCCTCCGCGCGCTCCAGGCGTGCCGCGGACACAAGGGCCGCACCTGCGACCTGCTCGGCATCAGTCGGCCCACGCTCGAGCGCAAGTTGCAGAAGTTCCAGCTGGCGTCGCCTGCCGGGATTGAACGTTCCGTGGAAGCGCGCCCGGAACGTTGAAACGAAACGTGCTGCCCCCTTGTGTCCGGGGGGCGCCAAGTGCTCGACTTCCATGGACAATGGCGCAGTCCGCAGGGCAACGGGAGGGTGGCACGCGTCTTGGAGTGGGTAGCCACCCCATCCCGCAGTCAAAGGAGTATCCGTCCGTGTTCAACCGTCCCCTCGGCCCCATCGGTTCCAACGTCGTCGTCCCGCTGCAGCCCACCGCCTCCGGCATGGTGGTGACCACGCACAAGTACGCCCC
>JBDLRJ010000185.1:0-3010 GCA_039800145.1 Pseudomonadota bacterium
GGACGCGTCCCGCACCTCCAGCGTCTCCACCTCCACGCGCTTGAGCGGCTCGAGCCCGCACCCCGGCGCACCGTCCCTCGGCGGCCTCGGCCGGGAGAGGTCGAGGACGAGCCGCGGCCGCAGCAGGCGCACCTGCCCCAGTTCCACCGTCCGCAGCCCCGGCCGCACCGCGGTCACCGAGACCGAGGCCTCGTCCGCCTCGAGCAACGGGGGCGCACCGGGTCCCGCGTTCCTCGGGCGGACGCGGATCTCCTTGAGCCGCGCGCCGCCCGAGAGCGGCTCCAGCTCGCAGGCGCCTATCTCCACGTCCGCGTCCAGCAGCTCCGGCAGCCGCGCGCGCGCCGCGCGGCAGGCCTGGTCCCACGCGAAGCGCGTCCGCAGCGCGAGCGGGGTCGCCGCGAGCAGCAGCAACCCGCCCAGCACCACGAACCGGCGCCAGCGGAAGGAGCGGAGGAACCTCACGGGGGGGAGCTTACCGGTCCCCCGCCAGTGGGCCAGCCCTCGGCGCCCGTCAGGCCGCCGCCCCGCCGCCCACGCCCAGGTCGTCCGGCTCCGGCCGCACGGCCGCCTCCAGGCGTGCCACCACCTTCGCCACGTCCCGGTAGGCGCCGTCCAGCGCCTTCACCGAGAGAAAGTGCGTCAGCGCCCGGCCGGGGCTGCCCATCTGCTCGCGGGTCGCGGCAAGATCGTACAACAGGGCCTTCTTCACCTCGCCGGAGGAATGCGCCGAGCGCAGCGCCTGGACGTACGCCCCCACCGCCGCGTCGTACCGGCCGGTGGCCGCGTGGACGAGGGCTGCCATGGCGAGGCAGTCCACCTCCTTGCGCTTGCCGGCGCAGCCCTGCCGGGCAATCTCGAACTCGGACGCGGCGTCCTCGAGCAGGCCCATTTCCTTGTAGGCGATGCCGAGATCGTAGTGAGTCTCCACGTCCTCGGGCTTCACCACGCGGGCGAGCCCCTTCTTGAACTCGCTGAAGACCTGCTCCGCGGTGACCTGCTCCACCTCGGGCGCGGCCACCAGCGGCGCCCCCTTCAGCTCCGCCGAGATGTCCGCGGCGATGTCCGCCACGCTTTCCACGGACGCCCCCGGCGCCGCGGCGGACTCCGCGGTCTCCGGGGACACCTGGTCCGCCCAGGAACGCAGCGACACGGCCCACGGGTGCGCAGCCTCCGCGGCGAACACCTCGCGGAGCACCATCCGCCCCTCGAGGAAACGGCCCTCCGCGAAGAGCACCCGCGCCTGCTCGCACCGCGCGTTGAGGTACGCGGGCGGGGGACCTGCCGGCGGCACCGGCACGTCACGCGGGGCCGCGAGCCGCTGGGCCTCGGCGCGGGCTGCTGCTTCCGCCACCGAGCGCTCTGCGGCAGCGCGCTCGGCTGCCGCACGCTCCTCCGCGAGCCGCTCCGCCTCGGCACGCTCCGCTGCGGCCCGTGCTGCCGATTCCGCCGCCGCACGCTCCGCCGCTGCACGCTCTGCTGCCGCACGCTCTGCTGCCGCACGCTCTGCTGCCGCACGCTCCGCTGCCGCACGCTCAGCCGCGAGCCGCTCGGCCTCGGCCCGAGCTGCTGCCTCGGTTGCCGCGCGCTCCGCCGCGGCCCGTTCTGCCTCGGCGCGCTCCGCCGCCGCCTGCGCCGCTGCCGCCGCCTCGAGCTCCTCCACCGTCGGCCCCGCGGGCTGGGCGAGCGAGGGCCTCAACACGGACACGAACGCGGGCACCTCGGGGTGCGACGGGCTGTGTGCGAGCAGGACGTCCAGGTAGGGCTGGCCACGCGCCACGTCCGCGGCGCGGGTGCACAGGCGCAGCACGTTGAGAAGCTGCTCGAACGCAGACGCCCCGTCTCCCGCGGAGGCGTAGACGTTGTACGCGCGCTCGTGCGCATCCAGGTTCTCGGGCTCCTGGGCCAGCACCGCGTAGAGCCGCTCCATGGCCCCCTGCAGTTGCCCCTGGGACAGCAGCACGTCCGCGTCCGCCAGCAGCTGCTGCAGCGTCGGCGGCGCGGGCGGGGCCACGCTCGCCGGCGCGGGGGCAGGGCGCGGGGTGGGCGCCACGGCGGGGGCGGAGGCGGGCGCGGGCTCCGCGGACGGCGGGGCCGCGGGGGGAGTGACGACCTGCCGCGCAACCGCGGCAGAGGCTGCCGCCCTGCGCGCAGCCACGTCCCCGTCCGCCGGGTTCAACCGCTCCACCGAGCCCCACGCGCGCTCCGCCTCGTCGGCGTTGCCCTTCGCCACCTGCACGCGTGCAAGTTCCTTCCACGTGCTCGCGGCCTTGGACACCTGGCCCAGCCCCTCGAAGGCCTGCGCGAGCAGCTCCAGCACCTCGGGATCCTTCGGGTCTGCCTTGAAGAGCGGCTGGATTCGGCCCAGCGCCCGCGTGTGCTCGGCGCGCTGCACGTACAGGCGCGCGAGCTCCTTGCCCAGTCCGCCGTCGTTCGGCTCGAGCGCCAGCAGCCGCTCGCCGACCCGGACGAAGTCGTCCATCCGGTTGCCACGCTTGTACTGGTCCGCCGCGCGCCGGTACTCGAGCAGCGCGCGGTCCACCTTCTTCTCCCGCGCGAAGAGATCCCCCAGCTTCACCCGCGACCCGGCGTTGTCCGGCTCCAGGTCCACCATCCGGGTCAGGATCTCGAGCAGCCGGTCCACGTCCCCGGCCTGGTCGTAGTGGTTCGCCAGCACCTGCAGGTAGGCCATGGCCTCGCCCACCAACTGAAGCCGCTGGTGCAGCTCGGCGAGCTTCAGGTTCAGCTCCACCTGCGCCGGGTTCAGCTTCAGCGCCTGCTTGTACTGGGCCACGGCCTTGAGGAAGAAGCCGTCCCCCGCGAAATTCTCCGCGACCTTCACGAAGTAATTCGCGGCCGCCGGGTTGTCGCCCTTCTTCTGCTGCAGCTCTCCGAGCTTCTGGAGGACGCGCACGTCGCGCGGATCCAACTTCAGGAGGAGCTCGTACTCCTTGATGGCCTTGTCCCAGGCCCCCTTGGCCGCGAACTTCGCCGCGTTCTCGCTGATCTTGTT
>JBDLRJ010000186.1:0-19413 GCA_039800145.1 Pseudomonadota bacterium
CGACTTCCTGCGCCCCGGCACCTACAACATCTTCACCGACATGTTCCAGGTGGAGCGCGCCGAGGCGCTCAACATCGCGGAAAACCAGATCGGCGTGGTGGAGGCGAAGGACGGCCGCTCCATGGCGCGCAACGACGTGGTGGCGGCCACGCCGGACATGAAGGTGCACAACAGCTACCAGGACGGGCAGGCCTTCCTCACCGCGGGCGGCCTGCGCGGTCCCCAGGAGTCGGTGCTCCGTCCGGGCCGCTACTACGTGAACCCGTTCCTCTTCAGCGCCACGCTGCGGCCCACCACCATCATCAAGCAGGGCGAAGTGGGCGTGCTCATCTCCAACGTGGGCAAGGAGCCGGACGAGCTCATCGTCGAGGGCGAGGCGGCGGGCTCCACGCGCCACGTGGTCCCGGAGGGCTACCGCGGCATCCAGCGCAACGTGCTCGGGCCGGGCGCGTACAACATCAACCCGCTCGCGCTGACGGTGGTCGTGGTGCCCACCACCACCCGCTCGGTGGAGTGGGCGCACGAGAACTCGGCGGAGAGCAACAACCCGTTTGATCCCTTCACCGTCGTCAGCCACGACGGCTTCGAGATGAAGGTGGAGGTCCGCTGCCAGTACCGGATCCTCCCGGAGAACGCGCCGTACGTCATCCAGAAGCTCGGCAGCATCACGGACCTCGAGCAGAACGTCATCCACCCGCAGATCGACGGCATCTTCCGCGCGCAGGTCTCCAAGAGCCCGGCCATCGCGTACCAGCAGAACCGCGCCGTGGAGCAGGCGGAAGCAGAGGAGGCGGTGAAGAAGGATCTCCAGAAGTACCGCGTGGACGTGGTGAGCGTGATGATCACCAACATCCACCTGCCCGAAGCGCTGATGAAGACCACGCAGCAGAAGAACCTGGCCGAGCAGGAACAGTCCATGTTCGACGCCAAGAAGAAGGCGGAGGAGCGGCGCATCGAGTTCGAGCGCACCAAGTCGCAGGCGGACCAGCAGCAGCTGCTGATGAAGGCCCAGGTGGGCATCGAGATCGCCGACCACGAGGCGAAGCAGGCGCAGAAGCGCGCGGAGGGCGAGGCGGCGCGCATCCGCACCACCGCGCAGGCGGAAGCGGAGAAGATCCAGCGGCTCGGCGACGCGGAGGCCGGCGTCATCAGCAGCAAGGGCGAAGCGCAGGCGCGCGCGTACCGGGACCAGGTGCTCGCGCTCACCGCGCAGGGCGTGACGGCCGTGGAGGTGATGAAGGCCGTCACCGCGGCGGGGCTGAAGATCACCCCGGACGTGGTGGTGGGCGGCGGCAGCGGCGGCGGGGATGCCCAGGGCGGGCTCGTCCAGCTGCTGCTCGCCAACGTGCTGCGGCAGCAGATGGCGCCGGGACAAGCGCTGCAGCAGGCAGCCCAGGCCGCGCCCCCGGCCGAGAAGCGCTGAGCGGGGCGGGCTGCACGGGCTGCACGTGAAACGGGCCGGGCGCCTGCTGGGGCGTCCGGCCCGTCGTCCTTCAAGCGCTCCGTGCCCCGCCTACTGGCACTTCTGCAGGCGGATGGAGCCGAGCGTCACCGAGCTCGTGGCGTCCCACTTGCCACCGCCCACCCAGGTGTCCTTCACGGTCCACTCGCGCTGCACGCAGAGCCCCTGGTAGTCCGGGCTGCTGTACAGCACCATGCCCGTGCGCACGCGGTCCGTGGGGATGCCCAGCCCGTTCTTGAAGACCTTCCACTCGGGGTAGAGCAGCCCGGCCTTCAGCACCTTCGCCTTCGGCATGCTGCGGGCCAGCGCCGCCTTCATCCGTCCCTCGGGTCCGCCGTCCTTCACCAGGTTCGTGGGGAACTTCCACGTGGGTGCGAGCCGCTTCGCCTCCGCCCACCAGCGGTCCACCGCGCCCTGCGCCGGGGCGAACAGGTCCGCGGGCATCTCGGCGCCCGCCGCCTTGAACTGGGCCTTGTACTGATCTCCGAGCTTCGCGGTGGCGGACGTCGTCTCGTGCACCAGCTCGTACATGACGCCCATCAGGCCGGAGAAGCCCTCCTTCCGCTCGAGCATCTCGCGGTCCTCGTCGATCTGCTTCACCCACAGCTGCAGGTTCTGCTGCACGGACGAGGTGGCCACGCGCCCCACCAGGGCCTCGCGCTGGGCCGCGAGCTGGCACCACGACGTGGGGTACACGTCCATCTGGAAGCTGACGTTTTCAATGTCCTGCAGCCCGGCGAACTCCCCGGTGCAGAGCTCCTGCAGCTTCTGCAGCGAGGAGCGGGCGAGCTCCAGCCGCGCCGGGGGGCTCGAGTAACCGGAGGGGACGTACTGCGGATCCTTCAGCATGGGGGCGAAGTCCTTCGCCACCGTCTTCACGTCACCCTGCGTCGCCTGCTGGAAGGCCCGCATCTTCTCCTTGCCCCCGGTGGCCGCGGCGTTGCCGGTGTTGATGTTGTCCGTGAGTTTCTGGAAGTACGCGTGGAGGGCCTTCCAGCGTGCGTAGACCGCCTGCACCTCCTCGCCCTGCTTCTCGTCCTGGGAGCACTGCTGGATCCCCTTGGAGGCGCGGTTGAGCAGCCCCTCCAGCTGCTTGTGGAGTCGGAGTGCCCGCTCCACGTCACCGCCGGGGACAGGGGCTTCGCCCCACGCGGGCACCAGGTCCGACTCGCCCGAGCCGATGGCGCTCTCGGCATTGCTGAGCCCGTAAGAGCAGGGGCGCGAGACCGCGAGGGCAGGGGAGGACAACAGGAGCACAGCGGCCGCGGATGCAGGGAGAAGGGACTTGGTCATGGGGTGGTGACCGTAGTCCCCCCGGCTCCCCGGCTTCCAGAAAGCGCTCGCCCCGGTCCGGGGTGTCCGGGACCGGGGCGAGTGAGAGAGCGGAAGACGGGAATCGAACCCGCGACCCCGAGCTTGGGAAGCTCGTGCTCTGCCAGCTGAGCTACTTCCGCATCTGGCGTTGACGACGGCGGCGCAAAGTAGGAGCACCGTGCAGGCGTGTCAACGTGAAATCTCACCTGCGCCGGTGCGGATTTGCGTTCACGCGCGGGAGGCCCGTAAATCGGCCCCGCATCGATTCTCGGAGGGGAACCGCACATGCCCGTTGGGAAAGTCACGCACAGCCGCGCCGAGGTGGAGTCCCTGCTGAAGGAGGTCTACGGACCGTCCGCGGCGCTGCGGGACGCGGGCATGCCCGGCAAGGTGGACCCGGCGGACGTGTTCGTCTACCGCAACGGGACCGGCAAGCTCGTCACCACGAAGCTCGGCAAGACGCGCCACCAGCAGGCCCAGCTGCAGCTCAACATCGTCAAGGCGGCGAAGGCGTTCCACGCGGCAGGCGTGAACTTCTCCGGCTCCTCCAAGACGGACAAGGTGAACCAGGAGCTGTGGTGGATGGGGTACGGCGGGAAGATGGGCGTGCGCCAGGGCGTGAAGCCGTCCGACGCGATCAACGACATCTTCAAGAGCGGCTCGAAGTACGGGATGGAGTGCGCCACCGGGACCCTGGTCGTCATGTACAAGGGGATCCTCGACACGATCGGGCCGAACGACTTCGACCGGGCGTTTGCGAAGACGCGCCTGTTCCGCTGGGACATCAAGGACGACGACTTCCAGAAGGCGGAGCAGGTGGGCAACCTCGCGGGGTACTGGCCCGGGGACCACACCTACTTCAAGAACCCGGAGTACGACCCTGCGCACAGCGCCTTCCAGGGCGAGAACGTCATCTACCTCGGCGGTGGGATGTACTTCGGCCACGGGCTGGGGATCGTCTCCGAGCGCGAGGTCGTCTCCTCGCTGAACAACCTGCGCCGTCCCGGCGCCACGACCTCTGCCTTCCGGGACGAGTTCGAGCTCCGGCTGGACGGCAAGAAGATTGCCGCGCTGGACGTCGACCCGGATTGAGTGGGCGTCAGCCCTCGGCGGCTCGAGCAGCGGCGGGTGCAGGCAGCGCGCGCCCGCGCGGGACAGCCGACGAGGGCTTGAGCTCCGAGAAGTAGTACTTCCGGAACTGCAGCGTCGCGCGGTCGGTCCGCACCGACAGCTCCTCGCCCGGCGGCGGAACCTCCACCGGGTACGAGGACTCGAGCACTGCCTGGTCCTCCCGCGCGATCTTCTTGTTGCTGTGGTTGAAGAAGGGGTTCAGCAGCGGGAGCGTGGCGAACGTCCGTGCACCCACGATGATCATCCTCACGCGCGTGTCGTCCACCGGGACGCAGAAGGCGTGCATCCGGAAGAGCCGGTTCGGGATGGGGATGTTCAGCACCATCATGTTGGGCTTGAAGAAGTCCAGCCAGGCGCCGTCCGCCTTCTCGTCGTCCACCGTGCTCCAGGTCCGCCCGCCGTAGGGGCGCTCCTCCCACTGGATGTCCATGCGCGAGCCCGGCTTGAGCAGGGGCCGGACGAACCGTCCGATGGTCTTCTCGTGCAGGTACGGCACGTGCGGGGAGTCCAGCATGTTCTCCATGGCGCGTGACCAGTGGGCCTTCCACTCCACCTGGTAGTAGGTGCGCGCCGCGGCCGGCATCGTCAGCGCCTCGGGGACGGTGGGCTCACACGGGGCCTCTTCCACGGGCGCGGTGTAGAGCCACAGCACGCCGCCGATCTCGCGCACGGGGAAGGCCTGGGCGAAGAGCCGCTCGCGCTTTGCGTCCGGGTTGAGCGGCACCTCGCAGACGTTTCCCTTCCCGTCGAATTGCCAGGCGTGGAACGGGCACTCGAGGCAGCCCCGGTCGGTCACCTTGCCCAGCGACAGCGCCACGCCCCGGTGCGGGCAGCGGTCCAGCAGCGCGCGCGCCACCCCCTGCGCGTCCCGGAAGAAGACGATCTTCTCGCCGGCCAGCGTCACCGGGAGCGGCGTGCGCTTCAGCGCGCTGGCCACGACGACGGGCGTCCACACGTGTGCGAATCCGTAGAACATCCGGACCACGTAATGACGGTCCCCGTGGGCCGCACGGCAATTGCCGTCCACCGGACGGGCGGGGACCTCCCGCGGGCCGGCTCGCGCGTGGCCAGGGGCTTCACCACCTTCGCGGCCGCGAGGGGACATGACGAGAGCATGGGTGGTGGTGGCCTGCCTCTGGACGGCCGCGGCCGGGGCGGCGGGGACGGCGAAGGCGGTCATCGCGTTCGACGGCAGCACGGGCGTGGGGCCGGTGCCGCACGTGGAGTACCTCGACGGGACGCTCTCGGAGGCAAGTGTTTCGGGCGGGTGGATCGTCGCGTACGAGTGGGACTTCGGAGATGGCACGCCGAAGGTCCGCGCCGGCTGGGTGGAGCACCGGTACACGCAGGCCGGGCGCTTCACCGCCACACTCACGGTGACGGACTCGGCGGGTGCCACGGGCACGGCCTCGGTCGTCATCCAGTGCGGCAACGTGACGACGGCGGACGCGGGCAGCCCGGTCGCGCCGCCTCCTCCCGGCGGAGCGCGGGCCATCGCCGTGTTCGACGGGAGCTCGGGAAGCGGCCCGGTGCCGCACGTGGAGTACCTCGACGGGACGCTTTCGGAGGCAAGTGTCCCGGGCGGGTGGATCGTCTCCTACGAGTGGGACTTCGGAGATGGGACGCCCAGGGTCCGCGCGGGCTGGGTGGAGCACCGGTACACGCAGGCGGGGCGTTTCACCGCCACGCTCACGGTGACCGACTCATCGGGTGCCACCGGGACCACGCGCCTGCAGATCTCCGCGGGAGATGTCTCGTCTCCGCCGGACGCAGGCACCCCGGTGATGCCCCCTCCCACCAGCGGCGCCCAGGCGATCGCGGTGTTTGACGGCAGCACCGGGAGCGGCCCCGTCCCGCACGTCGAATACCTGGATGGGACCCTCTCCCGCGCGAGCACGCCGGGGGGATGGATCGAGTCCTACACGTGGGACTTCGGTGACGGCACGCCGCCCGTGAACGCGGGATGGGTGGAGCACCTCTACACGCGGGCGGGCCGCTACACCGCCACGCTCCGGGTCCGCGATTCTGCCGGCGCCACGGGGACCACGGGCCTTCAGATCTCCGTGGGAGACGTCTCTTTGATGCCGGACGCGGGGACGCCCACCCCGGATGCCGGCTCCGCGGTACCCGACGCGGGCACACCGCCGTCGCCGGGCTCCAACCCCGTGTCGCGCGAGAACGCGCTGCCCGGAGACACCGGCTGGCAGCTGCAGTGGCTCGCCGGCGCGGAGGAGTTGTCGGGCTACCTGTCCACCGACAGCGCCGCGGCGGGCGAGCGCGTGGTGGCACGCGTCCACAGCGCGCGTGCGCTGCCCATCACCTGGATGCTCTACCGCGTGGGCTGGTACGGCGGGGCCGGCGGGAGGAAGGTGGCGGAGGGGCGTTTCGCCGGCACGGGCCAGCCCGCGTGTCCCGCGCAGTCGGGGACGGGGCTCGTCGAGTGCGCGTGGGCCGCGTCGTTCGACTTCACCGTGGACGCGGCCTGGACGAGCGGCGTGTACCTCGTGCGGCTGCTCCGCGACGACGGGCGGGACACGCACCTGGTGCTGACGGTCCGCGACGCGCGGCGCGCGGACGTGGTGGTGCAGCAGTCCGTCACCACCTGGCAGGCCTATAACCGCTACGGCGGGGAGAGCCTCTACGACGACGCGCTGGGTCTCCCCGGCGGGCATGCCACGGTGGTCAGCTTCGCGCGGCCGTACGCGTCCCCGAGTCCGTCCGGGCAGCTGTTCCAGTACGAGCTGCCGGCCCTCCGCTGGCTCGAGGCCTGGGGGTACGACGTCACCTACGTCACGAACCTGGACTTCCAGCGCACACCTGACACGGCCCAGCGGGGGCGCGTTTTCCTCTCTGTGGGCCACGACGAGTACTGGTCCCTGGAGCAGCGGACCGCGCTCGAGCGCGCTCGGGACGCGGGCACGTGGCAGGCGTACCTCTCTGCGAACTCCGCGTACTGGCGCGTGCGCGTGGAGGCGGGGGCGGATGGGCCGCACCGCAGGATGGTGTGCTTCAAGGATCTCGCGGACCCGCTCGGCGGTGCGCAGTCCACCGTTCGATTCCGGGATCCCCCCATCGGCCTCCCGGAGAACGGGCTGCTCGGCGCCATGTACGAGGCATGGCATCCCGTGAACGTCCCGCTCGTGGTGCGTTCACCCGCGCACTGGCTCTTCGATGGAACGGGATTGCGGGACGGGGACGCGCTGGCCCAGGTGGTGGGCTACGAGGCGGACCGGGTGTTCGACAACGGGCGCACCCCGGCCGGGACGGAGGTGCTGGCGGAATCCCCGCTTACCGACATGTTCGGACTCCCGAGCTGGCACCAGCTCACGTTGTACGCAGCTGCATCCGGTGCGCACGTGCTCGCCGCGGGCACCATCGAGTGGTCGTGGGCGCTCTCGGCGCCGGGCGTGGCGGATGCACGGTTGCAGCGGGTGACGGCCAATTTCCTCGGGCGTGCAGGGGCGCAGCCTTCCACGCCGGGCAACCTCCTCGGCGCGGCCAACGCGTGGGAGCGGGCAGACTTCACCGGGAGCTCGGGCGAGGTGGTGACCTTCGCGGGCAGGCCCGGCGTGCGCGGCGCCGAGGACGGCGCGACCAGCGTGGCCACCTTCGACCGGCCGTCCGGGATGGCGGTGGCAGCGGATGGCACGGTCTACGTCGTGGACGCGGCGCGGCACGTGGTGCGGAGGATCCGCGGCGGGGTGGTGGGCACGCTGGCCGGTGGCGGTACGCCGGGGTACTCGGACGGGAGCGGCACCGTTGCCCGCTTCCGCAACCCCGCCGGGCTCGCGCTGGGGCCGGACGGCAACCTCTACGTGGCGGACGCCGGCAACCACTGCGTGCGGCGCGTCACGCCCGCGGGCGCGGTCTCCTCCTTCGCGGGACGCTGCGGCTGGGTGGGCCGGTCAGACGGCGCCGCGGCCTCCGCGCTCTTCAACTCGCCCCAGGGCGTGGCGGTGGGGCAGGACGGCACGGTCTACGTTGCAGATTCGTACAACAACGCAGTCAGGAAGGTGGCCGGCGGGCGGGTGAGCACGCTGGCCGCATCACCGGGCGGAGACCGCTCGGTGTTCTTCGTCCCCAACGGCCTCTCGGTGGCCCCGGACGGGACGCTGCTCGTGGTGGACAGCGGCCACCGCGCGGTGAAGCGCGTGACGGTGGCAGGGGGCGTGACGGAGCTGCTCGCGCAGTACCCGTCCGCGGGTCGTTACACGCTCGTGCAGGACTGGGCCGGCGGAGGGTTCGACGACGGCCCCACCTCCCGCGCGCTGGGGCTGCCGGCGGGCGGGGCCGTGCAAGTGGGGCGCGCGGTGTACATCGCGGACGCCGGCAACAACCGCATCCGCAGGTTGGATCTGGACGTGCAGCGCGTCACCACCTTCGCCGGGACGGGACGCGGGCGCTGCGAGGACGGCGCAGGCTCGGCCGCGGGCTTCAGCTACCCGCAGGGCCTGGCCGCGCAGGGCGGCTACCTCTACGTGGCGGACGGCTGCGGGGCGGTGCGACGGGTGAAGCTGCCCTGAGGCAGGTGATGGCCATGCTGAGGGGACTGAGGGTTACGGTGTGCGTGCCGAGCCCGGCGTGCCCATGCTCCGCGGCGGCCACGGGAAAAAGGGGCTCGTGCGGGCCACGTAGTCGGCGTAGCCGGGGCGGCTCTCCAGGTGCTTCTCGAGCAGCGTGACGCCGGAGACGCGCAGCAGCAGGAACGTCAGCAGGGCAGGGCCCGCGAGCGCCGCGAGTCCATGTCCCGCGCCCACCGCGAGCAGGTACAGCCCCCACGCCGTCACGCACTCCCCGAAGTAGTTGGGATGCCGGCTGTAGCGCCACAGCCCTTTGTCCATCACCGATCCTGCCGGGGCGCTGCGCTTGAAGCCCCGGAGCTGTTCGTCCGCCACCGCCTCGAAGGTGATGCCCGCGAGCGCGACCACGGCCCCGGTGACGTCCCAGGCCCCGAGCCCGCCGCGTGAACCCGCCGCGAACTGGAGGGGCAGGGAGATCACCCACGCCAGCGCCGCCTGGAGCTGGAAGACCGTGACCAGGCTGCGGAGCGCCCACCGCTCCCCGTGCTCCGCGCGCATGGCGGCGTAGCGCGCGTCCTCGGGTCGCCCCCGCGCGCGGACCCAGAGGTACGCCGCGAGCCGCAGTGCCCACGCCGTGCCGAGCACCGTTGCCAGTCCCGCCCGCGCGCCCACGGGAGGCCCGGCCAGCACCAGGTGGACGACCGCGCCCGAGGCCACCGCCGGTCCCCAGGCGATGTCCACGATGCTCGTGTCCTTTCGCCGGACGGACAGGGCCCACACGGCCGTCAACGACGCGGAGAGAAAGGCCGCGGTGGCGAGAAAGGGGTTCACGCGCGGCGCCAGAGCTTCCAGGAGGCGGCGAGTACCCAGCCCGTCCACAGCGGTCCGGACACCGCGAGCAGCCGCGCGAAGGTGTCCGAGTGGAACTGCAGGGCCACGGGCAGGCTCGCGAGCCCGGCCACCGCGGCCCACGCGCGGAGCCACCGAGGCCATCCGTCCTCCGGCGCGAGCGCGGCTGCCCACGCGAGGAGCCCCAGCCCGAGCAGCGCGTTGAACCCGGCGTCCA
The DNA here is from genome assembly GCA_039800145.1 of Pseudomonadota bacterium. Classification (GTDB taxonomy): domain Bacteria; phylum Myxococcota; class Myxococcia; order Myxococcales; family Myxococcaceae; genus VGRA01. The sequence goes on from JBDLRJ010000186.1 coordinate 9,494, forward strand.
GGAGCAACGTCATCCACAGGAGCGCCTCCCCCGCGTCCGCTGAGACGTGGAGCACCGCCACGGGAGCCATCGTCCCCGCCGCGTTCAACAGCGCGCCCCCGCCGAACAGCGCCGCACCGAGCAGCCCCCACGCGCGCCCCCGTGTACCGGCAGCAGCGGAGAACCCGGCAGCGAAGGCCGCGAGCAGCACGAGCCCGAGCGTGAACGCCCAGGCGCTCACGGTGGAATGTCCCGGAGCGGCCACCGTCTCGGCTTGCCACGCGGCTACGTTTCCGGGGGCGTAGGTGTGCGGCACCGGGCCGAGCGCTGCGACCGCGACGAGGTTCAGCAGGACGCCGGCGGCGCCCGCGAGCGCGGTGGGACGGTGGGGGGAGGCGTGGGACATGTCCCCTACATAAGGCCGGGTGGCCTACGCTGCTGCTCGCAATGGTGTCCGAGGCACACGTGGAGAACGGCCCGCGTCCGTGGTGGGGGCTCGCGGCGGCGCTGGGCGCGGCGGCCGCGGTGTGGGCCTGGACCGCTCCTGCCCCGCACGCGAAGCTCGCGGCGCTCTTCGCCGCGACCGCCGTGCTGTGGCTCACCGAGGCGCTCCCGCCCGCGGTGACAGCGCTGCTCGCGGTGGCCCTCTCGGTGGTGCTGGGCATCGCCACGGCGAAGGAGGCCTTCGCGGCGCTGGGCAGCCCGGTGCTCTACCTGTTCGTGGGCTCCTTCATGGTGGCGGAGGCCATCCACCTGCACGGGCTCGGGGCGCGCTTCGCCGAGGGACTCTCGCGCGTGGCAAGGGGGCGGCTCGGCGGGCTGTTTGCCACCTCCGGGGCTGCGTTCCTGCTCTCCATGTGGACCTCCAACGCGGCCTCCACGGCGGTGGTGTTGCCGCTCGCGCTGAACCTGGGGAGCTCGACGAAGGACACGCGTTACACCGCGGCGCAGGTGCTGGGCGTCGCGTGGGGCGCCTCCATGGGCGGGCTGTGCACGCCGGTGGGCACGCCGCCCAACCTCATCGCGGTGCGGGCGCTCGCCGCGGCGGGGACGCCGCTGTCGTTCGGGAAGTGGATGCAGGTGGGCGTGCCGGTGGGGCTCGCCATGCTCGCGGTGATGTGGGCGCTGTTCGCGGGGGTGTTCCGCATCCGGCCGGGGGAGGCGCTCGCCGAGCCGCCGCCCGCGCGCGGGACGTGGAGCCGGGGCGAGTGGGCAGCGGGGACCGCGTTCGTGCTCGCCGTGGTGCTGTGGACCGCGCCGGAGATTCTCACCCTGGTCGGCATCCCGTTCGGGCGTGCGCTGAAGGAGCGACTGCCCGAGGAGGTCGTGGCGCTGCTCGCCGCGGCACTGCTGTTCGCCTGGCCTGTGCAGGGGCCGGGCGAGCCACGCCGGGCCGCGCTCCGGTGGGAGGACGCGGCGAGGATCGACTGGGGGACCGTGCTGCTGTTCGGCGGCGGCATCCTGCTCGGGGATCTCGCACAGAAGACCGGGCTCTCGGACGCGTGGGGCAAGGCACTGGTGTCCGCGTCCGGCGCCCAGTCCGGCTGGGCCGTGGTGGCCCTGGTCACCGGGGTGTCACTCGTGCTCTCGGAGTTCGCCAGCAACACCGCGAGCGCCACGCTGATGGTGCCGCTCGCGCTGGCGCTGTCGTCCGCCGCCGGGACGCCCCCCGTGCCCGCCGTGCTGGGCGCGACGCTCGGGGCGTCCTTCGGGTTCATGATGCCCATCAGCACCGCGCCCAACGCCATGGCCTACGGCACCGGGAAGATCTCCATCCGGCAAATGGTGAAGGCCGGCATCGTGTTCGATCTCGTCGGTTACGCCGTGGTGGTCGGCATGCTCAGGCTGCTCGTGCCGCTGCTGGGGCTCGAGGGCGCCACGACACCGTGAGACCCACGGGTTCTCCTCTTGGTCACAGGTGCACGCGGCAGGGCTGCAACGGTCGTGGCCGCGAGTGGCACCCCCGCCCTGGTGGTGCAAGGACGTTCCAGGCACGGCTCAGCGCCGGGAACGGTTCTCCGCGTACCGCGGGGCGAGACACAGCGCACGGCCCTGGACCTTGACAGCCGCTTCGCGCGCGGAGACGAGCGACGGAGCGTGCACGTCCTTCTGGAGCAGGGCAGCGGACACTTCCGCCGCGGCGAAGTAGGTGAGGTGTAGCCCCGCGAGCGAGAGCGCGAGCTGGTGCGGATCCTGCCGGGGCAGCTCGCCGCTCTCCATGGCATCCGCGAGCAGGCGGGAGAGCCCGCGCACCGTGCTCTCCACCAGCTCCCGTGCCGGCCCCAGCCGGCCGCCCTCGCTTCGCACCAGCTCTTCCACCAGGAGGCGCGCCGCGCCGGGGTTGGCGCCGAGGAAGCGCGTCACCCCCGCGCCCACGGCGTCGAAGCGGGCGAGGAAGTCCCCCGGCCCCGTCCACCCGCCGATGATCATGCTCCCCAGCCGCCCGAGTACGTCCGTCAGCACCTCCCGGTACAAGCTCTCCTTGTCCCCGAAGTGGTGGAGCAGGGTCGCCTTGGTGATGCCCGATTCCGCCGCGATGTCCGAGAGGCTCGCCCCCGCGTAGCCCGCCCGCGCGAAGACGCGCCGCGCAGAGAGCACCAGGAGCTCGCGCGGCACGGGCGAGGAGGGCCGGCCCGTGCGGTTCGTCTTCAACCGACCGGTTGATTGTTTGACTGTCATATCCGGGTTTCTAGCAGATGCATGAAGGTCTTGTCCCGGCGGCCGTGTTCAAATATCTACCGATCGGTAGATAAGGAGGCGGTCATGGATCGACGTGTGCGGTGGCTGGGGTGGGTCGTGCTGGCGCTGGGGGTGGGGTGTGGGTCCTCGCCCCGGGCGGCGGTGGAGGACGCCGGGAGTGGACAGGACCTCCCGGATGCGTCCGTTGCGGCCGCTGAGCCGGCGTTCGAGCCGGTGACGGCGGAGGCCCTGGTGGCGCGCGTGGCGGCCTCCACCTGCGGCGCGCTGTTCCGCTGCTGTGACGCCGCGTCGCGCCAGCGCTACTTCGCCCCGTACCGGGCGAACACCCGCCTGCTGGGACTCGCGTCCCGTTTTCCCCCGGCGGACGAGGTGGCCTGCACGGACCTGCTGGAAGACGCCCTGGAGATCGTCCCGTTCGGGCCGTGGGTGCAGGCGGTGGACGCAGGGCTCGTGGGCTTCGACGCGGAGGCGGCGGGGAGCTGCCTGCAGAAGCTCGAGCAGGCCGCGTGCGGACCCGCGCTGGCGGAGGCGCTCGAGGATGGGCGCTGCTTCTCCTTCTCTCCTCCCGCCGGTGGCCCCGTGCAGCGCTCCATGTTCACCCGGACGGCATCAGCCGGCACCTCGTGCCGCGCGCTCAACGACGGGGTGGGCGGCGGCCTCTACGGGACGTGCAACCCGGCCGCGGCCTTCTGCTGCTACGAGCGGCCCGGGAGCACCGGGTGCGCGCTGTCCAACGACGCCGGGGTGGGGACGTGCCGGGCCGTGAGCGCCGAGGGGAGCGCCTGTTCGCTGCTCCCGCTGCAGCTGTGTGCCACGGGGGCGGAGTGCAGCCCCGGCACCGGCCTGTGCGAGGTGCCTCCCACGACGGCGCTCGGGCTCGGCAGCGCCTGCGTGGGCTCGGACTTCTCGGTGCTGGGTGATTGCGCCGAGGGCTGGTGCGACGTGTTCGGCACGCGCAACTGCGAGCCGCGCAAGGCGCTCGGGGCGGCGTGCTTCGCGCCGGATGAATGCCAGGACGGGGCCTGCACCGCGGGGGCCTGTGCCGTGAACCTCTATTGCGCGGCGCCCTGAGCAGCGCCGCACGGAACCGGAGAGATCCATGACGACGAACAAGACGTGGTGGGCAGCCTGGCTGGTGTGCTGCGTGGTGACGGGCTGTGGCGCGGGGCAGGAGCGGGCGCCGGGAGCGGACGGCGGTGCGGAAGTCGAGCAGCCGGCGGACGGCGGTTCGCCTGGCCTCGACGCTGGTGCCACCACGCCGGGCCCGGACGCCGGGGCGACCGAGCCGGACGCCGGGCTTGCGCCCGTGGATGCCGGGACGGTGGGCGGTGCGGATGCCGGGAGCGGCCTTGCGGCTGCACCGTTTGCCGCGGGCAGCGATGCGTGCGGTGCGGCCCCCGTGCTGGGCGCAGGGCGCTGGCGCGTGGACACCGCGGGCGCTGCCGGGGATTTCACCGACATGGCAGGGCCGTGCGGCACCGGGGCCTCGCTCGCCGGGCCGGATCTCTTCTTTGCGTTGGACGTTCCTGCAGGACACCTCGTGCGCGTGAAGCTCGAGGCGGGGGCCTTCTCCGGGGCTCGGATCGCGCTCGTGAGGGACTGCAGCGCGCTGGCCACCTCGTGCGAGCGCGTCGGCAACGCGGTGGTGTCGTGGGCCAACCCGGGGGGCACCCCCGAGACGTTGAGGCTCGTGGTGGACGGCCTGCTCGCCCAGCACGCGGGGGAGGCAAACCTGGAGGTCGCGTTCGAGCCTCTCTCCCAGCAGCCCGCGGGCGCCACGTGCACGGCCCCGCTCACGCTCTCGGCCCCGGGGACCGTCACCGGCTCCACCGCAGGCCGTGACAACCTGGTGGACGGCTACGTGGGGCCTGCCGGGGTCTGCAACCGCTACGGCTCGCTGCCGGGGCTGGGCGGAGGCGGGGACGCCACGTGGGCCGTGGAGGTGCCCGCGGGAGCAACGGTGACGGTGACGGCCACGCCCCAGGGGAGCTGGGACCTGGTGCTCGGGGTGCTGGACGGCTGCGGGCCCGCGGCCACGCACTGCGCCTCCTGGAGCGATCCCGGCACGGCGCAGCTGTCCAACCCCGGCGCCACCCCGAGGATCTTCTTCGTGGTGGTGGACGGCTTCCACCCGTACAGCGCAGGCAGCTACACCCTCCAGGCCTCAGCGCCGTAGCGGCAGCGCGACGATCCCCTCTGCGGGGACCTGCACGCGCAGCTTCGGCCACCGGTTGGGCGGGCCCAGGTTCCGGCTCCACTGCAGCTCGTACATCCCCGGGGGCAGCCCGCTGACGCGGACCACGCCGTCGTCGGGGCGGACGTGCCAACGGGGGCGCCCGGGCAGCTCCGGCACCGGGGTGATGCGGAGCTCCGGTGCGCCCTCGGGCGCGGCCACCGTGAGCGCGTGCGTTCCGGGCGCAGGCCCCAGGGACACGTTCACCGGTGCTCCTTCCATGGCGAAGGACACGCGCGACAGCCGCTCCGCGCGCACCGAGCAGCGGCCCGGCGGCAGCTGCACCGAGAACTGGCCGCGTTCGTCGGGCACCACCCGTCCGGGCGCGGCGAACGGGAAGCAGCTCACCTCCACCTCCCTCGCGACGGTGCCGGGGGCCGACCACGCCTCGCCCGAGAAGGTCGCGGGAAGGTGGAGCACGAGGGTGACGGGCTCGGGCCGAGGCGGGCCCTCCACGGCCGCGCGCCACCCGTCCTTCTCGGCGCGGAGTTGGCCCGTCACCGAGCGGAGGGTGAAGCGGCCGTCGCTGCCGGAGCGAACCTCGTCGCTGCCTCCCTCGGCCCACACCCGCGCGCCGGTCACCGCGTTCCCTGCCTCGTCCACCACCGTCCCCCGGAGCTCCGAGGCGCGCTCGAGCCGGATGTCCCCGGCGTCCCGGGCGCCCGGGGGAACCGTCACCAGCCGGGGGTGGAAGCCCTCGGCCGAGATCGACAGCAGCAGGGGGCCCGAGCAGTCCAGGTCCTGCTGGAACCGGCCGCCGGGACTCTCCTTCTCGCGGGCATTGACCGAGAACCGGGGCAGGGGCGCACCCGTGTCGTCCAGCACGCGGCCCGTGACGGCGAAGGGCTTCCGGAGGGCGAGCAGCACCGGGGGATCTCCCGGCGTGGCCGTCACCTGCTCCGAGTCGCACCACGCCTCGTCCGGTGCGGTGGCCTCGAGCTGGTAGCGCTCGCCGCGGGGGAGGTTCGGCAGCTCGAACGAGCCGTCGCGCCGGCTGGTCGCGGACGCCGTCTCACACGCGCTGCACCCCTCCGCCTTCGCGGACACCTCCACCTCCCGGACGGGACGCCCCCGGTCATCCACCACGCGGCCGCGCAGCGGGAGTCCCCGGTCGAGCGTCACCTCCACCGTGTCCGTCCGCCCTGCCTCCAGCCGGAGGGGGCGCGGCACCAGCGGGGCGAAGTGCTCCGCGGAGACCGAGAGCAGGTACTCGCCCGGCTCCACCCCGCGGAGTTCCGCCCGTCCGCGCGCGTCCGTGTCCGCGCGGGTCATCCACTTGCGGCGCCCAGCCGCCCCCGCCCGGCCCGCTGCACGCTCCGCGGGGCGGAGCTCCACCTCGGCTCCGCGGAGGGGGCCGGACGCGCTCACCACCCGGACGTCCAGCCCCGTGCCCGCGTCCAGGGAGATCTCCACCCCGGCCGCGGGGGCGTTGCCCCGCCACGTCCCACGCCCGACGTTCGGGGCGTAGAGTTCCAGTTCCACCGGACCGCAGGGAAGCTCCACCGTGAAGTGGCCACCCGCCGTCACGTGCGCGTGCTGCCCCACGTTGCCATCCCCGACGATCAGCGTGAGCTCGGACACGATCTCCGGCGAGACGAGGGTGCCCTCCAAGGAGCAGCCCTGTCGCTCGGAGCGGAGCTTCAGCTCAAGGACCTGGCCGTCGCGCGACAGCTGGATCTCCCCGACCGTTTCCCCGCGTCCGGCCTCCGTCCCCGGCCGCTCTGCCCGGACCAGGTAGCTGCCGGGGGCCGCGGGGGGGAGCAGGGCGCGTCCGCTCGCGTCGGTCTGGGCAGAGAGCTCCACGCCCTCGCCCTCCAGCGTCACCGGGATGGACTCGAGCGGACTGCCTCGCTCATCCCCCACCTGGACGGTGAGCTGGAGCGGTGGCTCGAGCACCAGCGCGAGCTCGCAGGCGCGCTCCCGGGAGAAGCCCGGCTCGAGGGCGCGCGAGCTGGAGGTGTCGTCCTCTGCTCGGAGCAGGAGGCCGGGCCCGGCTTCGAGCTCCACCTGCACGCCCGTCTCGGGGACGTCCACCACCCGCGCGGGCAGCTCGGGCCCGGGGAGGACGTGGAGGCGGGCCGTGACCGGCCGCCCGTCGCGGGTCACCGTCACGCGGCACCGGTGAAGCCTGTCCAGGGCGAAATCCAGATCCTGGTCCCCGGTGGGCGGCGTCCTCCGCTGCGGCGCGTAACCGTCGGCGTGGGCCACGGCGGTGAAGCCCTCGTGCGGGAGCGCCACGCGGTAGTGACCGTCCCCGTCGGTGACGGCGCCCGTGTCCATCCTCAAGCGGTCTCCGACGAGGTGGACGTGTGCACCGGCGAGTGGGCGCTCGTCTGCGTCCGTCACCCGGCCCTCCACCACCTGCAGCGGCAGCAGCGTGAGATCGTGTGAGCCGCCCGCGGCGTCCTCGTCGAACGGCTCGACGAGCGCACCCCGCGCGCCGTCGTCTGCCCAGAAGGTCCACGGGGCGGGCGCCCGAGGTTGCAGTTGCCACGTGCCGTCCACCGCCGTGCGGGTGCCCTCCTCGGCCTGGGAGAAGGACTGGCCCCCGTGGATCGCCGCCAGCAGCCGCTCCAGCGGCGCCTCCCGCGGATCGTGCGAGCAGGGATCCTCCCCCGTGCACGCGCCGAGGGGAGGCTGCGCCCGCGCGGCGGGAGAGAGGAAGACCGAGACGCCCGCGATGGGACGTCCTTGCAGGTCGCGGAGGATTCCCTGGAGGGGGCGCGGCAGGGCGCCCCCGTCGGAGGCACCGGGAGGCGCACCCGGAGGAGAGCTGCCCGGGGCACCCGGGAGGACTCGTTCCAGCGGAGAATCAGCGAGGGCCGCGTGGAGCTGCACCCCCACCCACGCGCAGGTGGCGAGCAGCGAACCGAGGCCCGCCACCAGCGCCCAGCGCCTGGCGGGCCGCACTTACGCCCGCTCCACCGTGACGACGATGCCGAGCGCCTCCTCGAGGAGTTCCTTGCCCGACTCCGCGGCCCAGAGCTCCAGCTCCAGGTTGCCGCGCCCATGCAGCTTCACCTGGACGCGCCGCCCGCGCACCGCGGAGGTGACGAAGCGCACGTTGCGCTTGTGGCCCCGGTCCAGCGCGTCCGACATCCGCAGGATCCCCGCGAGCCGGGACACCCGCTGCCGCTCGGCCGGGGTGAGCGCCATGAAGGGGGCGTGGCGCGGGCGGGGGTGGCTCTTGCGGTGGTAGCGGGCCACCTGCGCCACGAGCTCCTTCTCGGAGTCCGTGAAGCCCGGCAGCTCACCGTTCTGGATGAGGTAAGCCGAGTGCTTGTGGTGGCTCCGGCGCGAGACGAACGAGCCCACGTCGTGGAGCATGGACGCGGCGTAGAGCAGCTGACGCGCGTCGTGCTCCAGCCCGTGCAGCGCGTGCAGTTGGTCGAACAGCGAGAGCGCCAGCGAGGTGACGTGGTGCGCGTGGGGCGCTCGGTACTGGAGCCGCTCGCCGAAGGCCTTCACCCCTTCTCGCAGCGCGAAGTCCTGCGAAGCGCTGCCCGGCAGCGTGCCGCCGAGCCGCGACATGAGATCGAGCATGAGCCCGTCCCGCAGTCCCTTGCGGCTCACCTCCACCTCGTCCACGTCCAGGTGGTCCATCACCCCGAGCAGGATGGCCGCCCCGGCGACGATGGTGTCCACGCGCTTCTCCTCCACCACCTTCCGGCGCGCGGCGATCCGCATCTTCCGCAGCCGGTCGTAGAGGCGGCGCAGCGCCTTGCGCTCGATGACGGCGGGGCCCGGCCGCGCCCCGTCCCGCAGCGCTTCTCCCAGCGCGCCGATGGACCCCGCGGTGCCGATGACGCGCCGCCTCTTCGCGCCGAGGCCCTGTCCCACGCGGTCTGCGAGCACGTCCGCCACGTGCTCCTCGAGCAGCCGCAGCTCCTTCTCCCTCGGGGGATCCGAGTGCAGGAACAGCTCCGTGAGCCGCACCGCGCCGAGCTCCACCGAGTGGCCCACCCGCACCGACGCGCCGCGCGTGGCGGAGAGCTCCGTGCTCCCGCCGCCGATGTCCACGAGCAGCGCCTCGTCCCGCGGCCCCGTCCCCTCGAGCACGCCGAGCGCGATGAGCCGCGCCTCCTCCGTGCCGGAGATGACCTCCAGCCGCAGCCCGGTCTGCGCTGCCACCGCGCGGGTGAACTCGAGCCGGTTGTTCGCCTCGCGCACCGCGGCCGTGGCCACCGCGCGCACCTGCGTGGCCCCCAGCCGCTTCGCCTCGCGCTGGAAGCGCTTGAGGGCCGCGAGCGCCCGGCGCATGGCCGGCTCGGACAGGCTCCCGGATCCGTAGAGCCCCTCCGCGAGCTTCACGGGCTCGCGCACGTCCAGCAGAACCTGGCGCGTGGGGCCCCGCACCTGCATCACGAGGCAGCGGGCCCCGTTGGAGCCCAGGTCGATGACGGCGAGCGTGTGCATCAGGCGGAGCTCTTTTCGTCGCGCACGGGGAGGGCCGGGGCCTTCACCGCCGGGGCCGTGCCGCCCGCGCGGGGATCCCGGGCGCGCCGGACGATGAAGTGGCGCGCCGCTTCCGCCTTGGCGGCCTGCAGCGCCCCCTGCGCGAGCTCCACGAAGCGCACCTGGCTGCGCAGCCCCGGTTGCCCCTCGTCCGCGCCCGCGCGGCGGTAGCTCCCGTCCGGCTGCAGCACGCGGTTCTTCACGGTGTCCCTCGCCATGGTGGAGAGGATCTCGTGGCGGATGCGCAGCCGCACGTCCGCGTCCAGCACCGGCCACGCCACCTCCACGCGCCGCAGGAAGTTGCGCGGCATCCAGTCCGCGGACGACAGGTACATGAGCTCGCGCTCGCCGTGGCCAAAGACGTAGACGCGGCTGTGCTCGAGGAAGCGGTCCACCACGGAGATGACGCGGATGTTGTCGCTCACCCCCGGGATGCCGGGGCGCAGGCAGCAGGTGCCGCGCACCATGAGCTCCACCTTCGTCCCCGCCTGGCTCGCCCGGTACAGCGCCCGGATGGTCTCCGCGTCCACGAGCGAGTTCATCTTCGCCACGA
>JBDLRJ010000187.1:0-3027 GCA_039800145.1 Pseudomonadota bacterium
CCGGAGAGCTCGACTGGGAGGCCCGCTGGGCTCGGGACAGCGACGCCGACTTCGTCCTGAGGTGGTCGTTCGACGCCGGTGAACGGACCCTCTGGCTTGGGTGCGACGTCGACTACGAGAACGGTGGCTTCGCCCCGAACGAGGCGGTGCAGGCCCGGGTCGCGGAGCTCCCGCCGCTTCCGGAGCGCTTCACTTCACGTGAGCCGGGCGCAGTGCTCGCCGAACTCGAGGCTGCGCTCGCTGCGAGGCACCGGGCCCACCCGCTCGCCTGCCAACTGCTGGGTGCCGTCGAGCTCGTGGAGCGCGCGCTCGCGTCAGGGGCGCCCCCGCTCGAGGTGGGACGGGTGGCAGGCCGCTGGCAATGCCCCGGTGGGGTGGGACGGGCCGTGGGTGCATTGCTCCGGGCCGGTTTCGGCGCTGCCGAGCAACGCAATTCCATCCAACAGCTTGCGTCTGCGAGCCGCGTCCTCAGCCTCTGCTCGCTCTCGAAGTACGGGCGCCGGGACTTTCGCCCCGGGAGCCCGGACGCCTCCCTCGCCGAGGGCTTTTCGCTGCCGTCGCCGACCATCGCGTGGGACGTCTTGCGGGCGCCCAGGGCGGGCGGTGTGCCACTCGCAGCCTTCGACGCAGGCGTCGTCTCCTACCTGCGGTCGCTCCAGCCCCTCTTCGACCACGCCCTCGAGCGGCTCGCGCAGGGGCTGGCGAAGCCCGGCCCCGCGGTGCTGCCCAGGGCACTCCACGCCCCTGCCGAAGCCCGCACCCTCCTGCTCAGAGCGCACGAAGGCCGGTTCACGTGGCCCTCCCTCCAGTGGGCGCTGCGCGACCTGGCAGGCCAACCCTGGGAGGAGGCCGGCCCGTGGTTTGCCCAGATGCTGTCGGGCGAGCCACCGGTGGGCATCTTCGAGGACGAGAAGGCTCGGTACCGGCGGGGCTCAGGAACGTGCGCAGCGGTGCTGCAGTTGCTGGATCTCGTCTCCACGTTCGGCATGGACGTTCCAGCCGAACTCGCAGCGAAGGCGGAGCGCGAAGCCCGTGAGCAGGCCGAACGCGTCCGCGCCGCAGACGAGGCGCGCCGCGTTTCCGAGGAGAACTTCCGTCGGTTCGAGGAAGAGCTGAAGGCCAGGTCCCTCGCCCGGACCCGGTGGTGGCGTTCGAAGCCTGTGTCCACGCTCCTCGAACTCTGCGGCTGGTTGGCCCTGGTCGCCTGCTTCGTCCTTGTCCTCATCTGGAGCACCCACCGCGGACGGTGACCGTCACGTCTTCCGAGCAGCTTCTTGACGTGCATCCGCGGCAGCGGCGTCGTTTCGCATGGACCTGGCGGGTTCTCCTGTGAGGAACGACGTGCCCTACAGCGATGATCGTCCGCTGAGGGGGAAACCCCGGGCACCCCATGTCCGACAATGTGGCATTCACACCTCACCTGGAGTGCCGCACATGCCCGTCCACCGCGCGGGTCGTACGCCTGCCCCTCGCCCCGCTTCGCGAAGCACCGAGCCTCACCGCGCTTCCGCAGCAGAGCTGAAGACCATCCGTGCCGCTGTCCGGGAGTTGGAGCGGCTCCCCATGGGAAGGGAAGCACTCCGCGTGGACGCGCGCGGCATGCGGATGTTCCAGCACGGCACGAACGTCTACATCCACGACACGCGCAAGGACGCGTGGTTCGTCTCGTCCGGACATGCCGCACCGCGTGCGCCGGCCGCATCGGGCCACTCCGGAAACAGCGACTTCACCCGGAGCGTGGCGGGGGCGCTCGGCGGGCTGAACCAGGATCACCGCGCGGACGCGCTCGGCATCGGGCTGTCCGGGGCTGCCATGAACATCTTCATGGGCGCCGCGAGTATTTTCGGCCGTTAGCCCTCACTCCTGCCGCCGCCCCGATTGAGTCCTCCTCGGGGCGGCCGGTAGGCTCCCTCGCGAGGAGGGGGCACACGATGGGAACGGGAAACACACTCGAATCCCTGTCAGGCGACCTTCTCCGTCGGGCCCTCGAGTGGGCCTATGACCAGGCCCTTCGCCCCGGCATCCCAGGCGTTGAATCGGTGGACGAGCTCATCGACGCCTACCAGCTGAAGGGCAACTCGAGGCGTGATTGCGCCGAGTCGTTGGTCCGGTGGCAGGCGGCCCGGTGCGCCGGCACCGGCTTCGTGCTCGCGTTCGGCGGGGTGACCACGCTTCCGCTGACGCTGACGGCGGACCTCGCGACCTCCTATTTCGTGCAGCTCCGGATGGTGGCCGCCATCGCGGGATTGGGCGGGAAAGATCCTCAGCTTCCGGACGTGCGGAACGCGTGCCTCCAGTGCCTCATGGAGAGCGACGGGGCCGAGCCCGCTGCCCAGCGCTCGGCCACGTTCGTGTTCCGGGACTTCGCGCGCAAGCGCTTCCTCGTGAAGACGGCTCCGAAGAACCTGCGACGCTTCGGGCGCGTGGTGCCCGTGGTGGGCGGCGTCATCAATGGCTCGCTCAACGGCGTACTCACCTGGAAGCTCGGGCAGACGGCCATTCGCCAGTTCATCGGTCCGTGAGCGACGAGGGGGACGGAGGTCTCCGCACGCCTCCGGGTTATCCACACTGGGCTTTTCCAGCGACTTGCTGTCAGCCTCTGCTCGAGGGCGCGTCGAGTCGGAGCGGCCAACATGAAACTTGCCCACTTCTCGGACGTACACATCGGCAGCGGGACGGCGCGTGAGGATGCGCGCCGCTTCTGTCGGCTCATCGACCACGCCATCGAACGCGGCGCGGAACACCTCCTCATCGGGGGAGACCTCGTGGACCGCGGCAATGTGGAGGATGCGCGTCCGGTCCGCGCCCACCTGCAGCGCCGCGGCTTCCTCCACCCGGACCGGCTCTCCGTCGTTCCCGGCAACCACGACATTTGGCCCGTCTCCGCCAGCGCCCTCTACGCCCCGAACGCGACCCTTTCTGTCTCCTTCCGCAACCTGTTCGGCCTCGCGACGAACCGGAACTACCCCGCGCAGCAGGCCTTCGAGGCGTTCCTCGCCCTGTTCGCCGAATCCTATGCAGGTGCAA
>JBDLRJ010000188.1:0-12664 GCA_039800145.1 Pseudomonadota bacterium
GACAGGCCACGCGAGCGTCATCCGCGCCGGGTGGCAGGAGGATGTGACACCTCGAGGTGATCACGCAGGCAGTCCAGGAGGAGACGGGTCCGCGAGGGCAGCAGCTTCGACGGGGTGAGCGCGTGGATTGGCACCAGCGGGGGACGCCAGTCGGGAAGCACGGGCACCAGGGCTCCGCCTTCGACGGACGGCCTCGCAATGACATCGTCCAGCAGCGCGATTCCCGCACCCGACTTCGCCAGGTCCAGCAGGAACCGCATCCCGCTCGCCACGAACCGGCCCCTCACTTCGACGGTCTCGACCTCGCTCCCGCGGGTGAACGACCAACGGGACGTGCGGTTCGCCGTCCCGTGGAGCCGGAGGCACTCGTGCGCGGTCAGCCCCGCGGGTGTTCGTGGGACACCTTCACGCTCCAGGTACGCGGGCGCGGCGTACAGCGACTGCGTCCCCAGTCCCAGCCTCCGGGCCTGGAGCTGTGAGTCCGGGAGTGCCCCCAGGCGGATGGCGAGGTCAAACCCCTCCGCGAGCAGGTCCACGGGACGGGACGAGAAATCGAGCTCGAAGGACACCCCCGGATGCCGCTGCGCGAACTCCGTGAGAACAGGCCACAGGTAGGTCAGGGCGAAGTCCTGCGTCGTGGAGATTCGAAGCGTCCCCCGGGGCGCCTCCGCTTCGCCGGCGAGCTCAGCATGCGCAGCCTCGGCAGCATCGACGATCGACTGCGCATGTTCGAGATACCGGGCACCCGCGGGCGTCAGGACCACCTGGCGGGTCGTGCGGTGCAGGAGCTGGACGCCGAGCTTGCTCTCGAAGTCCGCGACCCGGCGCGAGAGCGTGGACACCGGCATCCGCAGGGTCCGGGCGGCATGGGAGAAGTTCTTCGCCCGTGCGACGGCAACGAAGAGAGCGATCTCCGGAAGAAGCTCGTGCAGGGCGGCGCTCATGCTGCCTTGTATGCCATCCCGTGCGACGCGGTGAGTCCAGGGCCCGAGGGTGACATGGGAAGGTCCTTCCCGGCCTCGCCCGCTACCGGACACCTGCCCGCAGCACTCACCATGCCTCCGGCAGCGAGCTCGCCGCCCTCGCCGCTGTCCCGTCCCTCCCCCACTTCGCCCACGCGGCGACGTACAACCCCAACCAGGAGGAGAACACGTGATGAGCACCCGCAGAATCCAGGCGAGAACCCGCGGCCAGCAGCACGGGTTCATCCGCCGCATGGTGAGCCCCGGCGACCTCGGCGCCCTCATCAAGCCCTTCGTCTTCCTCGATCACGTCGAGGGAGCGGTCGAGCCGGGCGCAGGGTTCGGGTGGCACCCTCACTCCGGCATCGCCACGCTGACCTACTCGCTCAACTCTGACGCGGCCTACGAGGACACCACGGGACAGGAGGGAATCATCGAGGCGACCGGGCTCGAGTGGATGCGCGCCGGCGGCGGGACCTGGCACAGGGGCTTCATCCATCCGCGCGAAGCGACGGTGACGGCATTCCAGCTGTGGGTCGCGCTCCCTCCAGGGGTTGAAGACGGCCCGTCCGAGGGCATCTACGTCGCCCCGGTGGACGTTCCCCAGGTGGAGAACGTGCGGGTGCTGCTCGGCGAATACCGGGGTCACGCCAGCCCCATTCCTCCCCCCTCCCCCGTCACCTACCTCGACGTCGTGCTGGCCCCGGGACAGTCCTGGACCTTCGCGCCGCCGCACGGGCAGGACGTCGCGTGGGCCTTCCTCTACCGGGGCCGTGCCCGCGTGTGCGGGGAGGACGTGGTGCGAGAGCTCGTTGTCCTCGAAGACGGCGAGGCCCCCGCGACGGTCGAAGCGCTCGAAGAGACGCGGCTGCTGTTCGGCTGCGCGAAGAAGCACGAACATCCCCTGGTGCTCGGCAGCCACTCGGTACACACCAACGAGGTCTCGCTGGTCCGAGGCGTGGCCCGAATCCAGGCAGTGGGAATGGAGCTGCGGCGAGCTGGTCGGCTGTAGCTGAGAGTCCCGAGGCGTGCGTGTTCCCGTTTCAGGGACGGCTCGGAGGCGAGGGCTGAGCCTCGATCGCGGCGGTGTACGGGCGCGCGCGGCGCTCGGCGAAGCCGTCGACGAGGAGGCAGACGCCGCAGAAGAACACGAGCGAGATGCCAAGCCCCTGCGTGAAGTCACCGCGGGTGCCGAAGCGGAGCACGAGGCCGGTGACGCCGAAGGCCGCCCACACCACCAGGTACACCGGCCAGGCGCGGTTCACCTTCTCCATGCGGGCGCGCTCGTCGCGGAGCGCCTGCTCGGGCGAGGCCTCGACGGCGGCGGTGAGCGCAGCGACCTGGGCCGGCGTCCGGAACCCGACGACGCCGCCGACCACACCCATGACGAGTCCCATCACCACGAAGGGGATGGCCACGCCGCGCGCGAAGGAGCCGCCGGCGCTCTCGCTCAGGAGCCACCCACCGAAGACGAGCCCCAGGAGCCCGACGGGGAGGATGAAGACCAGCGCCTCGAGCTTCTCGCCCGCGAAGTACGTCGTGATGGCCTCGAGCAGTTTCATCGTCTTTCCTTGCGTGCGGGGCGCACGCTGTCGGGGGTGGTTCCAGTCCAGGCGCGGAAGGCCCGGTAGAAGGAGTTCGGTTCGTCGAAGCCAAGGAGGAACGAAATCTCCGCCGCCGGGAGCCCCGTCTTCTCGAGGTAGTGGCGGGCAAGCGACTCGCGCGTCTCGCGGAGCAGCCGCTGGTAGCTCGTGCCCTCGGCCTCGATGCGCCGCTGGAGCGTGCGCTTGCTCAGGGCGAGCTTCCTCGCCACCTCTTCCATGGCAACGAGGCCGCTGGGCAGCCCCTCGAGCAGCACGGCCCGCACGCGCCTCGCCGTCGGCACGTCCGACTCGAGGTCTGCGAGCCGCTGGCGGAGACCTGGCTCGAAGGCCGCCCACAGCGCCTCGTTCGACGTGAGGAATGGTCGGGTGGCGTCGGCAGCGGTGAACACCAGCCTCTGCCGGGGACCCCGCTGGATGCGGGCGCCGAGGAACGCCTCGTATGGCGCCGCCGGCGACGGCAACACGGTCGTGGCAACCTCTACCGGGCGCACCGGCTCACGCGTTCCCATGCGCGCCAGGGAGACGAAGAACAGGAGTTCCGTCACGACGAGCGACACCGGCGGCGTCAGCGGTGCATCGAGCCAGCAGAGCTCGAGCGTGACGCCGGTCCGAGTCTCCGTCACGTCGAGCCGCATGGGGCCGACGAGGGTCTTGTACCGGGCGATGCGCTTTGCGGCGACGACGAGGTTCGGACTGCACAGCGCGGCGAACAGCGCGGGCGAGAAGGACTCGCTGCGAATGGCCTGGCACAACCGGATCGGGAAGAGCGGATCCCCCGTCTCCGCCTCGATGCTGTCCCAGAAGCGGTAGTAGTCCGCGGGGGACAGCCGAACCGCGGGCTGCTGCAACAAGTCATCGGCAAGCGCGGCGCGGCGCAACACGTTGGCCGGCCGGACGCCCAGGTCCTTGAGGAGCGTCCGCCAGGTCGTATCGAGTGCGTAGGTGTGCAGGGCAGGACTCGTCATTGACCCTCCGACAGTGCCAGCACGCCCTCGCGCCGCGCCACCAGGGGGTCAACCGGCGAGTCCGAACTGGGCCCTGATGCCACCGAGGAAGGTGGCGTCGTCGGCGGCACGCCGCCCGGCGAGGAGGTGTACGGCATCGGGGCCGACCTCGTACCGGAGCTGGTTCGAGCCGTCGGTCACCGCCCGGAGAATGGTCTCCGCGACAAGCTCGGGCGCCGCGGCGTTGGCCATCATCGGCCCCAGGGTCCCGAAGAGAGACTGGACGAGCGGCTGGTACTCGGACAGCGACGGATCGTTGCTGAAGTCGAAGGAGCGCCCCGCGAAGTCGGTCTGGATGGCGCCGGGCTCGATGATCTTCACCCGGACGCCGATGGGGCCAAGCTCGTAGTGCAGCGCCTCGGAGAGGCCTTCCACGGCGAACTTGGAGCCGTGGTACAGCGTCCCGAGCGGGAACGTGATGCGACCGCCCATCGACGAGACGTTGACGAGGGTGCCGCCGCGGTTCGCGCGGAAGTGCGGCAGCACGGCCTTCGTCGTCGCGAGCAGGCCGAGCACGTTGACGTCGAACTGCCGGCGAACTTTCTCCAGCGACGTCGCCTCCAGCGGACCGTAGGCGCCGTAGCCGGCGTTGTTGAGCAGCGCGTCGATGCGGCCGAAGCGGGCGATCCCCGCTGCAACCGCCGCGTCAATGGACGCCGTGTCCTGCACGTCGAGCCGCGTGACGAGGACACGGTCCAGCTGACCGAGCTCGGTCTCCTTGCCAGGCGCGCGCATGGTCGCGACGACGTTCCAGCCGTGGGAGTGGAAGTGCTTCGCGGTGGCCCGTCCGATGCCACTCGATGCACCGGTGATGAGGATGGTCTTCGACATGGTGTGCTGCCTCCTGGACGTCAACGTACGCAGGTGCGGCGACGGCCACAGCGTCGGCCCACGCCAACACGCCATCCGATCGCGCCAACGCTTCGCACCGAGATCGTGTGGCACCCGCCGAAAGGTCGTGCTCGGACCGTCTGGCAACCAACGGCGCCCGCCGTGGCGCTCGTCGCGCGCTTGCCCGCGTGCAGGTGAATCCCTACCTCCGTCCCCTTCCCGGCAGCCATGAACCCGTGGACGCCGGGATGGACCAGGAATCGTTCGCCGTGGACGTCACGACGTGGACCGAGTGGGGTGGAACATGGAGAGCAGGACGGGCCGTCTGAACCGCTTCTCGAGGGCCTTGCACATCGTCGGCGCGGTCGCGGCGTTCGTCGCCCCCGCTGTTGCCTCCGCCGCGGACACACCGCGGAGGCCGAACATCGTACTCATCGTCGCCGACGACATGGGCTTTGCCGACATGGGCTCGTTCGGCAGCGAGATCAAGACACCCCACCTGGACTCCCTCGCAGCAGGCGGCGTCCGGTTCACGCAGTTCTACACACACGCGAGCTGCTCACCGACCCGCTCCGTCCTGCTCAGCGGTGTCGACACCCACGTCAACGGGCTCGGGAACATGGCCGAGTGGACGGCGCCCAACCAGCGGGGCGTGGAAGGCTACGAGGGCGAACTCAACGACCGGGTGGCGACGCTGCCGCAGCTGCTCAAGGACGCCGGGTACCACACGTACATGGTCGGCAAGTGGCACCTGGGGAAAGAGCCCACCAAGATCCCTGCCGCCCGCGGCTTCGAGCGCGACTTCGCCCTGCTCGACGGGGCTGCCAGCTACTGGGACATGACGAACTTCACGGCCGCCGCGCCGCGGTCCGTGTTCACCGAGGACGGGCGCTACCTGGAGGAACTTCCCAGGGGCTACTACGCGACGGAAACCTACACAGACAAGATGATTAACTTTGTCGACGCCAACCGGGGCGACGGAAGGCCGTTCTTCGCCTACGTCGCACACCAGGCGCCGCATGATCCCTACCACCTGCCGCGCGGATG
This sequence comes from Pseudomonadota bacterium, assembly GCA_039800145.1. GTDB lineage: Bacteria > Myxococcota > Myxococcia > Myxococcales > Myxococcaceae > VGRA01. The sequence goes on from JBDLRJ010000188.1 coordinate 5,449, forward strand.
GCGGAACCGCCACGTCGGCGAATACGACAAGGGTTGGGACGCGGTGCGGCAGGAGCGACTGGAGCGACAGGTCGCTTCCGGCATCGTGCCCGCGGACACGCAGCTCGCAGAGCGGATGTGGTTCTTGCCCGATCCGCTGGTGCTCGCCCCGGCATCCCGGGCCCTCCTCGGCAAGAAGATGGAGCTCTACGCCGGCATGATGGAGAACCTCGACTTCCACGTGGGCCGTCTCGTGGACCACCTCAAGAAGATCGGGGAGTACGAGAACACCGTCTTCATCGTGTTCGGGGACAACGGCGCGGAGGGGACAGATCTCTTCGAGATGATCGCGGGGAAGCCGGGCACCCGCGACTACCTCTTCGCGGCGAAGAACTGGTCACAGACGGATCCACACGCGTGGGGAGATCCGGGCTCGTACGTCGCCTACGGCCCGATGTGGGCGCAGGTGTCCATGACTCCCTTCAGCCAGTACAAGGGCTGGCTCGGCGAGGGCGGCATCCGAAACGCGCTCGTGGTGAGCGGTCCCGTCGTCAAGCAGCCCAGGGGGAGCATCCACCACGGGGTGCTACACGTGGCGGACGTCATGCCGACGCTGCTCGAGATCGCCGGCACCACCTATCCCAATACCCGCTACGGACAGGCGCTGCCCCCGCTCGCCGGGAAGTCCTGGGGCCCGCTGCTGTCGGGCCAGGTGGCGTCTCCACGGACGGAGCAGGACGTCCTCGCGTGGGAGCTCTTCGGCAACCGCGCGGTGCGCCAGGGAGACTGGAAGATCCGCTGGGAGCTCAAGCCGTTCGGCAAGGGCGACTGGGAGCTGTTCAACCTCGCAACGGATCCCACCGAACGAAGGGACCTCGCCGCGGGGAACCCCGACAAGCTCCGGGAGATGGTGGCGCTATGGGACGACTACGCGCGGAGGAACAACGTGGTGCTGCCGAGCCGCTCCGTGTTCGAGACGTTGGAGGACCAGCTCCCGGCGCGTGTCCCGGACGACAAGGGCTACCCACCCCTCCTCTACAAGCGCCAGTTCATTCCACCTGCGGATGCGAAGGCCGGTCCGAAGCCCTGACGTTGACCGCTTCTCGAAAGATCGATGGAGCCCCCATGAAGCCTGTCAACTTGATGAAGTGGATCGTCGCTGCCTTGTTCGCCGCGGGCGCACTCTGGCCGTCGCCGGCGCTTGCCCAGGTCCCCCCGCGCTTCTACTGGAAGACATTGTCAGACACGAACGCGGTGCCGCTCATCTTCAACTCGATCAGCGGCAACACGAACCCCTTCGATCCTTCGCACTTCGTGACGGCGGGCGCGAAGATCGAAGCCACTTTGGCGCTGCCGGGGTACGCGCGGACCTTCTCCCTGTTCGACCGCGCGGCAATGGCTGCCCTGATCGTGCCCGTGGGGAGGATCTCCGGCGAGCTCCAGGTGGCCGGCACCGCGTTCAACCAGTCGACCGACGGGTTTGGCGACCCGATGATCGAGTTCGACATCAACCTCGTCGGCCCCCGCGCGCAGCAGGGCCTTCCCGACGTCCTGCGGCACGAGCCGGGATTCTCCGTCGACCTGCTCGCCGACCTGGCGGTGCCCATCGGCCGGTACGACAACGGCCAGGCACTGAACCTCGGGCAGAACCGCTGGTACGGGCGCGTGGCTGCGCCCATGGTCCTGCAGCTGGGCCCGTGGGTGCCCGGCCGGCGTACGACGCTGGAGTTCCTGCCTGCCGTGTGGCTCTTCGGAACCAACGACGACTACGTCGGTCGCACGCTGAAGACCGACCCGATGTTCCAACTGGACGCACACCTGACGCGCGACCTCACGGATCGCTTCTGGGCGTCGCTCGACGTCGCCTGGTACGTCGGCGGTAAGTCGAGCATCGACGGTGTCGCGGGCACGCAGCTCAACAACCTGGGCGTTGGCTTCACGCTTGGCTACGCGGTCAACGACAACCTGAACCTCACCGTCGGCTACAAGTCGACCCTCTTCGACGATGCGCCGGAGGATCTCCGCCTGAGTGGATTCATGGTTTCGCTCGTGTACGGGTGGCACCCCCTCATCGAAGGCGTGCGGCGGCTGAAGAGCGAGGAGTAGGCCCGTGCCACCGGGCGATCCACGGAACCGCTGGGGGCTCGCGGGCGTGGTCGCCACGGTGGCCGTCGTCCTCGCGGTCCCGCTGCCCAGGTCAACCCGGGAAGCGCCCGAACCCGGGTTGGATCCCCAGGGCGAGGCGAAGTACGTCGGAAGCGAGCGCTGCCAGGGCTGCCACACGGAGCGCTACGCGCAGTGGCAGGGCTCCCACCACGCCCGAGCGATGCAGGTGGCCCGCGATGGCACCGTGCTCGGCGACTTCGGCGGCGCCACCTTCGAACACCGGGGAAAGACCTGGCGCTTCTTCCGGCAGGGCGCTCGGTTCATGGTTCACGCCGAGGGCCCCTACGGAAAGATGTCTGACTTCGAGGTGGCGTATGTCTTTGGGATCGAGCCGTTGCAGCAGTACCTGGTGGCCTTGCCGGGTGGACGGCTGCAAGCCCTCTCGGCCGCGTGGGACACGGGGGCCCGGCGCTGGTTCCACGTGCACGCCGGACCCGGGGCGCCGCCCGGCAATTGGCTCCATTGGACGCGGCCCGGACAAAACTGGAATGCCATGTGCGCCGACTGCCACTCCACGGCGGTGCGCAAGCGCCACGCCCCCGAGGTGGACGCGTACCGGACCACCTGGTCGGAGATCAGCGTCGGCTGCGAGGCATGCCACGGCCCGGGCTCTCGGCACGCGGACTGGGCTGCACAGCCGGCCGGTGGGCGCCCACCGGTGGAGAACGCGGCGCTCCTCACCCGCACCTCCGGTTTGGGCGGGCCGGAGTCGGTCACGCGCTGCGCCCCCTGCCACGCCCGGCGCTCGCAGTTCTCCGACCCGGGCGTGCCGGGCGGCGAGTGGATGGAGTACCACCAACCCGCCCTCCTCGAGCCGGGCCTCTTCCATCCAGACGGCCAGGTCCTCGACGAGGACTTCGAGTGGCAGGCCTTCACGCAAAGCAAGATGTACGCGAGCGGCGTGCGCTGCAGCGACTGCCACGACGTCCACTCTGCGAAGCTTCATCGGCAGGGCAACGCGCTCTGCACCGGGTGTCACCCGGCGGGCACGTACGACGCCCCCTCCCACCACTTCCACGGGCCCGAGTGGCAGGGCCAGCCGAGCGCAGGGGTGCTCTGTGTCTCCTGTCACATGCCGAGCCAGACCTACATGGGGGTCCACCCCAGGCGCGACCACTCGCTGCGCATCCCCCGCCCTGACCTGACCGCCGCCATCGGCGTCCCCAACGCCTGCAGCGGTTGCCACGCGGACAAGCCGCTTTCATGGATCCAGGAGAAGTACGACGACCGTTACGGCAAGAAACGGAAGCCCCACTACGGGACGATCCTCGCCGCGGGGCGGAAAGTGGATCCCGCCGCCGAGGGCGACCTCGTCCAGCTCTCACAGGATCCCCTGCGCCCCCTGGTGGCCCGCGCCACGGCGGTGGACCTGCTCGGGGCCTACCCGGGGCCGGAAGCACGGGACGCCTTGACGAAGGCGCTCGCCTCCCCGGAGCCGCTCCTGCGCGCCACCGCGGCGCGGCGGTTGCCGGTCGGGGACCCGGTGACCCTGGTACGGCTGTTGGGGACGCTGCTCGAGGACCCGGTTCGCGCCGTGCGGAACGAGGCCGCAGCCCGCCTGGCGGGGGCACCCGCAGCGCGGCTCGCGGGGGCGGAGCGCTCCGCGTACGTGGCAGCGCTGGACGGGTACATCGAAGGTCAGCGCTACATGTCCGACCTGCCCTCGGGTCCGTTCAACCTGGGGAACCTCTACGCTGCCCAGGGACGCGCGCCCGAGGCTGAGCGGCAGTACCGCCGTGCGCTGGCGCTCGACGACCAACTGTTCCCGGCCAGGGCCAACCTGGCGCAGCTTCTCTCCGGACAGGGACGCCGGGCCGAGGCGGCGACCCTGCTCCGGGAGGCCCGGAGCCAGCGGCCGAACGACGCGGCGCTCGCCTTCAACCTCGGATTGCTGCTGGGAGAGCTGGGCGAGGCGGACGAAGCGGAACAGGCGCTCCGCGCGGCGCTGCGGGCCGACGCCCGCCTGGCCCCGGCGGCCTTCAACCTGGCGGTGTTGCTCGGTGTGCGGCAGTTGCCCGAGGCGACCCGGCTGGCCCAACAGGCGGCGTCCCTGGCGCCCGGGGTGCCCCGCTACGCCTGGACCCTGGGGTATTTCCAGGCACGGGCCGGCGATCTCCACGCCGCGGCTGCAACGCTGGAGGCCCTGCGCGCGAGGTTCCCGGAGCACGCCGACACCTGCGGGCTGCTGGCAGATATTTACGCGCGGCAAGGACGTACAAGGGAGGCCGAGTCACTCCCGTGCAGGCGCCGGCCCGGGCCGTAGTCCACGCCGGAACGAAGCCCGCTTTTGCACGAGCGCTTGCACGGCTCGAGTGCGATGCCCAGCTTGAGCGCTCGTCCGAACCACCGCTGCAGTTCGAGGAGGAAAAGATGAAGAGCACGAACCGGCCAGGTCCTGCGTCCGGGTTCACGGCTGCAGTGACCGCCGGCCTGTTGACCCTGGCAATCCCATTCGCGGACGCGCGGGCCGAGGAGAAGGTCTCCCCCGACGCCCTGCGCATCCTGCAGGCGATGTCGAGCTACATGACTGCCCTCAAGGGCTTCACCGTGGACTTCCGCGTGGAGAGCGAGGTCGTCGACAGCAGCGGACAGAAGCTCGAGTTCAACAGCGCTGGAGAGGTGGCGGTGCAGCGACCGAACCGCCTGTACTCCCGTCGGAAGGGAGCCGCCACGGACGGAGAGATGTATTTCGACGGGAAGACCGTCACCCTCCTCGGGCGGACCCTCAATGGCTACGCCCAGATCCCCGGTCCCACGACGATCGAACAGGCCCTGGAGTCGGTGCGGAGCCTCACCGACCTGGACCTGCCGGCCGCCGATCTCCTCTACCCGGATCCCGCGACCGGCCTGCTCACCGACGTCCAGGGCGGAGTCCATCTCGGCAGAGACGACATCGACGGGGTCCCCTGTGATCACCTCGCGTTTCGTGCAAACAAAGTCGACTGGCAAATCTGGGTGCGGACCGGAGACACCCCGGTGCCGCTCAAGTACGTGATCACGAGCAAGTGGATCACGGGCGCACCGCAGTACTCCCTGCACCTCGTCAATTGGAACCTTCAACCCAAGCCAGACGCCAGGCGCTTCGAGTTCGTCCCTCCGAAGGGCGCGAAGCAGCACCCGCCCGAGTCGGTGAAGGTCAACGAGCTCGGCGAAGTGTCCGAGATGGAGGCCCGGTGAGCGCCACGAGGAAGTTCGCCCGCAATGCCTTTGTACCCGTCGTCTTCGTGGCCGCCCTGTGGATGGGTGTCCGCTGGGACGGGCTGCTCCCCGACGTGTCCATCCCCTCGCAGGCGGATGCTTTCATCGGCCGTCCGGCAACGCCGGTGAGCGTTGCAGGCGTTGCTCGGCGGACGACGCGCCGCACCGTGCGACGGACCACGGCCCGCGTGGCTGCCCTTCCGCCGACCGGTTGCGCCCAGGTCAACATCAACGGGGGGACGTATTTCCAATGTGGCGCCACCTACTACCAGTCCGCCGGGACGGAGTACGTCGTCGTCCTCGTTGATTGACACGCGGGTGCGGTGCCCACCGCCCGAACCGTACAGGTGGCTCACCGGACCCACTCGATTCCGAATAGAGTCCCTCCGTCTGCCGCAGTCTGTCCCCGTCCGGGGGGAGGGCTCCTTGTCCATCCGTCACACACCCTCCGCTGCGCGCCGAGGCCGCTTGCCCTGGGCATGCCTGGGCCTGCTGCTCGCCGGGCTCGCCTGTGGGCCGTCGTCCTCGCCGTGTGAGCCTGCCCAACGCCTGCCATGTGAGTGCCGCGATGGCAGCGTGGGCTCGCAGGTATGCGGGAGTGATGGGACTCCGCAGGCCTGCGCCTGCAGCGTGGACGCGGGAACGGGCGGCGGCAGCGGTGACGGGGGAACCACCGACCCGGCGGGCGGCGTGGCCGGGTTCGACGCCTGGCTGGGTCCCCAGGTGGCCCCGCTCATCGACGTCACCGGTGCAGCGGGGAAGGCCACGGCCGTGGTGGTCGGGGTGTCCACGCCCGCGTTGCGGCACGTCTTCGGCCACGGCATGACGAAGGTGGGCGGGGCCGCACCGGGTGGAACCACGCTGTTCGAAATCGGGTCGGTCACCAAGGTGTACACCGGCGTGCTGTTGGGCCGTTCCGTGGGCGCCGGCGACCTGGCGCTGGGCGACCTCATCAACCCCTATTTCCCACTCGGTGCGCCGAGCAGGAACGGGACGTCCATCTCCTTGCTCGACCTGGCCACGCACTCCTCGGGGTTGCCGGACTTCGATCCCGGCTACGTGTCCGGTGTCCCGATGAGTCCCGGCGCGAACTACGGGGAGGAGGATCTCGCTGCGTGCATGGCCGGCGGCTGTCCGCTGGCATTCACCCCCGGGGCGAGGGCCCAGTACTCCAACCTCGGCTCTGGAACGCTCGGCCACATCCTCCGCAAGCGGGCCCAGCGCCCCACCTACCTGGCGCTGGTGTCACAGGAGATCCTGGCCCCGCTCCAGCTCACCGACACGACCGTCGTCCTGTCGGCCGAACAGCAGTCACGGATGGCGCAGGGCTACGCGAACGGCAGCCCGGCCCCGCCCATCCAGATTGGAGAGCCGCTGGCCGGTGCCGGGGCGCTCCGTTCCACTGCGCTGGACGTGCTGCGCTTCCTCGAGTCTTCCTTCGACGCGTCCACGCCTGCGCTCGCAGCGGCGTGGCAACTCGCGCTCGAGCCGCGACGGCCCGCCGGTCCCAACATGATGATCGGCCTTCAAGTGGCCGTCGAAACCACCAACGGCAAGACCGTCTGTTCGAAGGGTGGCAACACGCCCGGCTTCTCGAGCTACGTCTTCATCACCCCCTCGCAGCGGGCGGCGGTCGTGGTCCTGGCGAACTCCGGCGGACTGAACCTGAAGCCGCTCGGCCTGGCGGTGTTGGACAGGTTGCACGCACCGGCCCCTTGAACACCCACGGACTTCGCTGCCATGGGGCGAGAGCGCGCGGTATCCTGCGCTCCATGTCTGTCCACCATCGTCCCGCGCTGCTGCTGTCCGTCGCGTGGTTGCTCCTCGGCTGCGGCGCGGTGGTCCCGACGACGGGCGTGGACGGGGGCAGCAC
>JBDLRJ010000189.1:0-5433 GCA_039800145.1 Pseudomonadota bacterium
GCCTCCCGCGCGAGCCGGGACGCCTCTGCCGCGGCGCATGCCTCCCTGGCCATCCCCACGGGCAACACCGGCCCCTCCTGGAGCTCCAACCGGGACGCCGCCTCCCGTGCCCACGAGCTCAGCTGCCGCGCGGCCACCGCCGCCGCGTGGTGTTGGCCCCGCTCCTGGCGGATGCGGACCCAGCGCAGCAGCACCGCGGGATCCGGCCGTTCTGCCTCCCACGCACGCCGGTAGGCCGCGGCCGCCTGCTCCGGGCGCCCGCCGAGATCCGCGAGCACCGCGAGCCCCAGCTGCAGCTCCGGCGTGACGGCCTGCTGGCGCAGCGCCTCCTCGCGCAGCGCGAGCTGGTGTTCGGCCACCGGTGCTGGGAGGGCCTTCAAGACGCGTTGGAGGGACGCGAACGCCCGGTCTCGGACCAACAGGTTTCGGCCGCGCCGGAACGTGTCCAGCAGCGGATCCAGCACGCGCACCGAGACCACTTCGCCCAGCTCCTCCGCGGCCTGCCACCGCTCGAGCGGGTCCACCGCACCGAGCGCGCGCACGAGCTCGTCCGTGGGCCGCAGCGAGTGGGCCGGCAGCGCGCGCTGGACGGCGAGCTCCCTCGAGCCCTTCACCGCGCGCTCCGCCTCCGCCTGCGCCCACAGCCCGGGCCACCGCGACAGGCTGGCCTGCAGCGGACTCCGCGCCCATGCCGCCCGCGCCGCCTCCCACTCGCCGGAGACGAGCAGCCCCTCCAGCTCCAGCTCGAACAGCCCCGCCTGCGCCTCGACCCGGTGGACGCCCTCGGGGAAGTCGGCGAGGTAGGCGAACAGCGCGCGCGCGCCCGACCTGGACGCCTCCGCGTAGCGCTGGTCGTCCAACCGCACCCGCGCCTGCTGCCCCCGCGCGTCCCCCGCGTGGGCGCGCGACAGCGACTCGAGCGCCTGGACGTCGTTCGCCTGGGCAGCGCGCGCATCCTCCAGTGAAGCGATGCGCGCCCGCGCCTCCTCGGCGTGTGCACCCTCGGGGTGATCGGCGAGGAACAGGCGCCACGCCTCGGGCGTGTCTCGCTGTGACGCCGCGGCGAAGCGGAGTCCCTCGAGACGGGCGCGCGCGGCCGGGAGTTCAGGCCCCTCCGGGTGCTTCTCGAGGAAGCGCTTCCAGGCGAGGACCGTCTGGACGCGCGAGGCCTCCTCGAATTCCAGCGCGCGCAGCCGCTCCTCCGCCGCCTCGGCCTCTTCGCCCTTCGGGTGCTGCGCAAGGTATGCGCGGTACCCGTCCGCCGTGTCCGCGGTGCGCGCACGCTGCCAGGCGTTGGGCGACGCGCAGGAGAGCGGCAGCAACACGGCGAGCGAGAGGATCACGGGGCGCATCGGACGCAGCACGGTACCAGCAACACCGCGCACGTGCTCCCCTGCACCGCGTGAACTTGACCGCGCGCCCGGCCATGTCACCGTCTCGTGCGTCATGCGTTCCCTCGCCTGGACGGGCCTGATGCTCTTCGCCGGATGTGCCACGGGCCTCCCGGCAGGCGCGCGCGGCGGGCTCGTCCACGCAAGGCTCCGTCCCGCGGTCCCCGTCGCCTCGCCTCGGCCCCTCCCGGGGGGCGCCGAAGACGCACCCGTGGCCCCCGTGCAGGCGAGGCGAGAAGACGTCCTCACCCGCGCGCGCGCGCTGGTGGGACTCTCTCCCTCGGAGCTCGCGCGCCGCGGCACGGCCGCCGACTGCACGGGCTACGTGCAGGGCGTCTTCGCTCCGCTCGGCGTGGACCTGCTCGCCGCCGCGGCGCCCGGAGATTCCGCCGTCGGCGCCATGTACCGCTTCGCACGCTCGCACGGCCGCGTCTTCGACTCGGGACGCCCCCAGGCCGGGGACCTCGTCTTCTTCCGCGAGACGTACGACCGCAACCGGGACGGCCGGCCCAACGACGGGCTCACCCACGTGGGGCTCGTGGACGCGGAGGAGGAGGACGGGACGGTGATCGTCCTGCACCGCGTGGGCAGCGGCGTGGTGCGCTACCGCATGAACCTCTCACAGAAGGACGTGCGCAGGGACCGCGGCGGGCGCGTGCTCAACGACGTGCTCCGGGTCCCAGGCGCTGCCACGGCAGAGGTCCTCACGGGCCAACTCTTCGTGGCCTACGGCTCGGTGCTGCCATCCGCCCCCGTGGCCGGGCGCCGGTAGCTCAGGCGCGCCGCGCCGCGCGCTCCCAGGCCACGGCCTGGGTCCCCCGCACGAAGCGCCAGAACCCGACGGCGAGTGCGGCGTTCATCTCCACGAAGTAGCGCACCGCCGGCCCCACCCTCCGGAGGGGACCGGGCGCGGAACCTCCCATCCCCGCGAGCCCGTAGAACAGGCCCTGCGCCAGGAACGCCGCCGCGTAGAACGGGTGCGCGGGGGCGAGCAGCGCGCTGCTCAGCGCCAGCAGGACGAGGAGCCCCGGCGTCACCCACCGCAGCACCTTGTGGGACCAGAAGGCGAAGGCGCAGCGTCCGCTCGCCGGCGAGAGCGCCGCCCGGAGCACCGCGAGCGAGCGGAAATTCCCCGCCGAGATCCGCACGCGCCGCTTGAACTCTCTTGCAGCACTGCCCGCCGTCTCCTCGTAGGCCACCGCGTCCGGCTCGAACTCCACGCGGTACCCCCGCGCGAGGATCCGCATGGGGATGACGAAGTCGTCCACCACGGTGCCCGGCGGAAGCGGCTCGAACAGGGCCTTCCTCACCGCGTAGAGGCCGCCGTTGGCGCCCACCACCATCCCGCGGCGCCCCTCGTAGAGCTTCAACAGCGACTCGAGCCGCCAGTACATCCCTTCCTGCTCCCCGCCGCTTCCCGAGGGCTCCAGGCGCAGGTGCCCGCACACGGCCCCCACCCGCGGGTCCTCGAACCGCTGCACGAGTGCGCGCAGCGCGCCGGGCTCCAGCCGCGTGTTGGCATCCGTCAGCACCACGATCTCCCCGCGGGCCGAGGGGACCGTCCGGTCGAGGACGCCTGCCTTGCCGGTACGCGGTGCGCTCCACACCTGGACGCGCCCGCGACCCGCCGCGCGCGCCACGTCCGCGGTCCGGTCCGTGCTCCCGTCGTCACCCACGATGACTTCGAACCGCTCCGCCGGGTAATCCAGCGCGAGGCTCTGGGCCACCTTGGTGCCGATGCACCCCTCCTCGTCGTGCGCGGCCACCACGAGCGTGACGGACGGGACGTCGGCGGGCGGCGCCTTCCCGAGCACGGGCCGCCCCGCGAGCCTCCGCCCCTCCGCTGCGAGCCTCGCCACCGCGTCCCAGGCCACCAACACCGCGAGGTACCCGGCCCACCCGTGCACCAACAGCGCCGCGCTCAGCCAGAACACCCACGCCATCCCCGCCCCCTCGCCCCGTCCTGTTCCCGCGCGGGGACGAGCAAGGGCAGTGCCGGCCTGCGTACGTCGGTCGCAGGGCAGGCAGGCGCAGGGGGACCGTGTCGATTCTTCAGGGCGTTGCGAACAGGACCGATTGCTCGGAGAGCAGCAGCCGGGCGAGCCCGTGGTCGCCGTTGAGCGCCAGCGCCGCCTCGAGCGCCGAGGTAGCCAGCTCGCGGTTGCGGTGCACGGCGGCCGCACGCCCCGCGAGCACGTGCGCGCGGATCATGGCCGCGTCGAATTGGCGGACACGCTTGAGCTCGGGCTCCATGTTGGACCAGGCGTCGAACCCGCCTCCGTTCGCCGCGTACTCGGCCAGCGCCAGGACGTCCCATCCCTGCGCCCCCCCGAGGCGGCGGTAGCGCTGCACCATGACGCGTGGATCCTTCCCGCGGATGGCCGTGGCCAGCATCTCGAGGCGGGCCACCGCGACCTGGTCCTCGAGCGGGGCGTCCTCCTTCAGTTCCAGCCCGAACTGCGCCTCCGCCACGCTGTTCTCTGCTTCCAGCACCACGCGCTTGAGCTCCGCCATCCGCGCGTTCCACCCCTGGAGACTCGCACGGAGTGCGTTCGCCCGGCTCTGCGCGTCCGCGAGGTCGCGTTCCGACTCGAGTTCGTCGATCTCCTTTTGCGCCCGCGCAGCGAGCGTGGCGAGGAACTGCTGCTCCGCCCGCGCGTCGTCTGCCTGGAACAGCCGGGCGATGGCCCACCACGTCCTCGGGAGCTTCCACTGCGGCACCTTGCCGGCCAGCGCCTCGAACTCCTCGGCAGCCTGCTTCACGGAGGGAGCCGAGTCGGCGCGCAACAGGGACACCGCCGCGAGCAGCGCCTTCTGCTGCGGCTCGGGGACCTGCTGCTTGCGCTTCACCCACGCCCCGTAGCCGACCCAGGCCGCGGCGAGCAGCGCCACCGCGAGCACCGCCCAGGTCCAGTTCGCAGACTCCTGCGGAGCGTCCGTCTCCTGTCCGTCCTCGTCCTCTTCGTCGTCTCCTTCAGATCCGTCGGCGAGCGGGAAGACCATCCGCGGACGTCCCGCGGGTGCCGGTGGCGGAAGCGGGAGGTTCGGCACGGGGCGAGCGGCCGGGACCGGGAGGGCAGGTTCGGGCTCGGCGAGTTCGGCAGGTGGGCGAAGCGGCGATTGCTCCGCCTCGGCCGTCGGCACCGGCGCCGGCGCCACGACCGTCACGGGCACAGGCGTCTCGACGGCCCCCCGCTCGGGCGGCTTCACCGTGAAGGTGTGCCGGCAGCGCGTGCACTGGACCGCCGTCCCGGAAGCCGGGAGGAACCGCTCGTCGATGGCGTACTCGGCGCCGCACTTCTCACAGGCAATCTGCACGGGATGGCACTTAGCACACCCCGAGGTCAGGGCTTCAGGTCCAGTACCGCCTGCAGCCGTTCGAGCGTGGCCGGCCCAACGCCCGGCAGGCTGTCCACCTCGGCCCAGTCCTGGAATCCACCGGGGCGTGCCTCGCGCGCCGTCACCAGCGAGCGCGCCAGTGCGGGGGAGATCCCCGGCAAGCGCTCCAGCTGCTCGAGGGGGGCGCGGTTGAGATCCAACTTCCGGCCGAGCAACACCGCCTCGGAGGCAAGCTGCCCCGCGCCGGAATCCGGCCCGAGGTGGCAGATCCAACGCGCGGGGGCCCCGGCTCGCCCGGGTTCCAGCACGGGCGTGCCCCCGTCACAGTCAGTCCCGGCAGGGACGGCCTCCCGCCAAGCGGAGACGGCAACCCCCACGCCCAGCAGCCCGGCGCCGGCCACCGCGAGCGCGGTGATCCGCCCCCGGCTCATCCCCGGCGGCGGCCCTTCCCCGTCGCCGCCTTCGCCGGCTTGCGCGCCGCGGCGGCAGGCTTGCGGGGGCCAGGGCGAAGCGCAGCCGCCTCGGTGACGCGCGGAGTCCCACGTGCAGGCGCGTCCAGCCCGAAGGCCGTGTGCAGCGCACGCACGGCGCGGTCCGTGCCCGCGGCATCCACCACGCAGCTCACCTTAATCTCGGACGTGGAGATCATCTGGATGTTGATCTTCTCGCGCGCGAGCACGTCGAACATCTTCCGCGCCACGCC
>JBDLRJ010000190.1:0-10391 GCA_039800145.1 Pseudomonadota bacterium
AACGGCATCAGCGCGAAGAACGGCGGCCGGCTGCGCCCCCACAAGTCCCACCAGAGCGGACGGGACGTGGACCTCGGCTTCTATTACCCCGGTGAGACCATCCGGGCCGTGGCGCGCGAGCGGGTGATCGACCCGGCGAAGAACTGGGCGCTGGTGAAGGCCCTGGTGACGCTCACCGACGTGCAGCTCATCCTCGTGGACAAGCGCATCCAGAAGGTCCTGTACGAGTACGCGCTCGAGCACGGCGAGGACGAGACCTGGCTCGACTCGATCTTCAAGGGCAGTCAGGCGATCGTCCAGCACGCGCGCCGGCACCGGGATCACTTCCACGTGCGCTTCTTCAACCCGCGCGCCCAGGAGCTGGCGCGGCGCGTGGCGCTGAAGGTGAACATCCCGGCCCCCGTGGTGACGAAGCGACACAAGGTCCGCCGCGGCGAGACGCTCGCCGCCGTGGCCCGCCGCTACCGCACGACCGCTGCGCACCTCGCGGGCATCAACGGGCTGAAGTCCCAGTCGGTGCGGCCGGGGATGATCCTCCAGGTCCCCGCGAAGGGCCGCTCCGGGCGGCTGCCGGTGCCGCCCCCGGTGGTGGTGCCCCCGCGCCGCCTGCCGCCCGAGATGCGCAGCGGCCCCGAAGTGGTCTGACGCCGCGCCCCGAGGAACGTGGGATGAGCGAAGTTCCCGCGGGTGTCCGTGCCGCGGCACGCAGGGATCTCCTGAACGAGGTCCGCGCCATCTACCGGAAGGCGGACGCGGCCTGGGCCCCCTGGTCGTGCCCCGCGAGCGGCGACTGCTGCCAGCTCGCGGTGACGGGACGCGAGCCGTGGCTCTACGCCGGTGAATGGGAGGTGCTGCGCGAGGCGTTCGGCGCACGCCCCCTTCCACCCGCACGCGGAGACGGCGCCTGCCCCTTCCTCGATGCGTCCGGGCGCCGCTGCGGCGTCTACGCCCACAGGCCGTTCGGCTGCCGAACGTACTTTTGCGACCGGGTGCGAGGCCCGGGACGGCAACCTGCCGAGGTGGCGGACGCGCTGCTCCGGCGGCTGGACGCGGCCCACCGCGCGCACGACCACGCGGCCGAGCCCCGCCCGCTGAAGGCCTGGCACGCAGACGCCCAGCAGGCGTGACATGAGCGCCCCGCATGCCCTCTCCCGTGCGGTCTACCTCCGCCTCCTGGGCGCCGTGGGCCTGTGCGCGTTCACGTCCCTCGGCGTGCAGGTCCGCGCGCTCGTGGGGAGCCGCGGCATCGTCCCGGCGGCGCGCCTCTTCGAGCAGCCCCCCACGTGGGCCTCCTTCCTCGACCGCCCTTCGCTCTTCTGGTGGAACGCGTCCGACACGGCGCTCGTGGGCGCATGCGCGGCCGGGGCCCTGGCCTGCCTCGGCGTGGTGCTGCGACTTGCGCCCCGCGCCCTCCTCCTCCTCGCATGGGCGCTGTACCTGTCGCTGTTCCACGCGGGTGGCCCGTTCCTCTCCTTCCAGTGGGACACGCTGCTGCTGGAGACGCTGCTGCTGTCCGCCTTCTATGCCCCGGCGAGCCTCCGCTTCGCGGCGGACCGGCCGGCGCCCGCGCACGACGGGGCCCGCTGGCTGGTGCGGCTGCTGCTCTTCCGCCTGATGCTCGGGGCGGGGGTGGTGAAGCTCACGTCGGGGGATCCCCACTGGAGGGATCTCACCGCCCTGGACTTCCATTTCTGGACGCAGCCGCTGCCGGGACCGCTCTCGTCCGTGGCACAGGGGCTTCCGCCGGCGCTGCTGAAGGCCGCCACCGCGGCAACGTTCGTCGTCGAAGGGATCCTCCCCTTCGGCGTCTTCGGCCCCCCACGCGTCCGGGCGTGGACGGCAGCGGGGTTCGCCGCGCTGCAGCTGGCCATCCTCGCCACCGGGAACTACGGCTTCTTCAACCTGCTCACGCTCGCGCTCTGCGTGCCGCTGCTGGACGACGCCGTCCTCCTCCGCTGGGTGCCCGCACGTTGGAGGCAGCCCGAGGCCGCTTCGCCCGTGCAGCCCGCGCGGTGGAGGCGCGTCCTCGGAGGGGCTGCCGTGGGCACCATCGGCTTGCTCGGGCTCGCCGAGTCCGCGGCGCGGTGCGGCGTGGAGAGGCCCGGACTGCTGGCGCCTGCCCTCCGCGCGCTGTCGCCCTGGGCGTCCCTCAACGGCTACGGGCTCTTCGCCACCATGACCACGGAGCGAGGGGAGATCCGCGTGGAGGGAAGCGCAGACGGCGTCACGTGGCGGGAGTTTCCCCTGCCGTGGAAGCCGGGAGATCCCTCGCGGCGCCCACCGCTGCTGCTCGGGCACATGCCCCGCCTGGACTGGCAGCTGTGGTTTGCGGCGCTCGGCGGATGCCGCAAGAGCGGGTGGTTGGTGGAACTGCAGCGGGGCCTGCTGCGGGGAGACTCGGACGCGAGAGCGTTGTTCGCCGAAGATCCATTCCCGGACACGCCGCCCCGCTTTGTCCGCACGCTGCGCGCGCCGTACCGGTTCAGCACCTCCGCGGAACGGTCCGGGGGGGCGCCGCTTTGGGACGTCGGCCCTGCACGCCCCTTCTGCCCGGTCCTGGCGCTCGAGGGCGGACAGCTCCGCGCCGTTGCCGGGAGCCCGTGAGGCGTCCCGCCCTCGTCCGGGCGCTGCCCTGGCTCGCGGCGAGCGCGCTTCTCCATGGGACGTGCGCGCTGCTGCTTCCCGTGCCTCCACCGGCGCCCGCCCGGGAAGCGGCGACACCGGGCATTCCCATCACGGTGACCTTCGCCCCGGAGACGCCGCCGAGCGACGTTGCACCCGCACCGGGTGCACCCGGCAGGGACGCGGCGCCACCTGGAGTCCGCCCGCCGAGGCAGGAGGGAGCCGGTACCCGGCGGGTGGCGGAGCGGCCGCCGGCTGCTCGCACTCCCGGCGACGTGGGAGAAAACCGCGTCCGGGGCCCGGAGCGGTCCACGCGGCAAGAGCCGGGCGAGCACGGGGGCGCGCTCCGAACGGTCCCCCTTCCTGCCGTTCCTCCCCCTGCCCCCTTCGTGGACGTTCTTGCAGACCCGCCCGGAACGA
The DNA here is from genome assembly GCA_039800145.1 of Pseudomonadota bacterium. Classification (GTDB taxonomy): domain Bacteria; phylum Myxococcota; class Myxococcia; order Myxococcales; family Myxococcaceae; genus VGRA01. Next base: position 3,043 of record JBDLRJ010000190.1, read on the forward strand.
CCCGTCGAGGGGCTGGGCCCGGCCCCGCGGCAGACGTGCCTCGCGCGGTGGCCCTGGTGCCGCAACTGCAGCCGGGGGCAACGGCTTCTCCTCTCCCCGAGGTCGGGCAGGACGCCGTCGAGGAGACGGCGCGCCGGCTGGTGGACAGCACGGCGCGACAGGCCATTGGACGGGGGAAGGTCGAACGTGGCCTCGTGCACCCGTACTTCGGAGAGCTGGGGCGCGCGCTGGTGGCGCGTTGGCAGCCGGACCGATCCGTGACCGAGAAGGGGCTGCCGGGCTTCGCGGGACAACTCGGGCGGGGCCTCTCGGGCTTCGCGAAGGTGTGGAAGCAGCAGGCCGAGGCCTACGGCGCCAGCGGCTCACCCCACGGCCGAGAAGCCCCGCTCACCCCGGACGAGGTACCGCTCGTGGGCAACTCGGACCTGCAGGAGCTCGCGCTCCAGCGGCGACTGCGAAACCGACTCCGCGAGCAGTCCCGCGAGTCCCGGCGCGCGCTCGTGCGCGTGGTGCAGGACCGTTCAGGTCGCCTCCTGTCGGTCGAGCTGCTCCGCCCTTCCCGAGACCGCGCCATGGACCGCACGGCGCTCGAGGACGTCCGGGCCGCGGCCCAGCTGCTCCCCGTCCCCCCAACCGAGGCCACCGGAGACCGTGAGCGCCTGGTGAGCCTCTGGGAATTCGAGGTGATCGTCTCCATCACCCCACCCGTTCCCGTGGTGGCCTTCGAGTTCGACCTCGCGCTCAAGCACTTCGACGCGCGGACGCCCCTGGACCGGCGGATCTACAAGCGCGTGCGGCTGGTGGAGATCGAGTAACCCCCGTCAGACGAACCGGTGCGCAGGGAACAGCAGCACGTCCTCGATGGAGTCCGTGCCGAGCATCAGCATCAAGACGCGGTCGAGGCCCACGGCGATCCCGCCCGAGGGCGGCATCCGGGACAGGGCCGACAGGAACGCCTCGTCGAGGGGGTAGACGGGGCGCCCGTGCTCGCGCCGCCACTGCTGCTCCCCGAGCAACCGGCGCCGCTGCTCCGCCGCGTCGGTCAGCTCGGAGAAGCCGTTGGCCAGCTCGCGGCCCCGCGCGTACAGCTCCACGCGCTCCGCCACGGAAGGGTCGTCCGCCTTGAGGCGCGAGAGCGCTGCCATGCTCGCGGGGTAGTCCACGAGGAACGTGGGCCGCTCGAGACCGAGCCGGTGCTCCACGCGCTGCAGGAAGACGTGGAAGAAGACGTCGTCGAACGAGTCCGCGTCTCCCACGCGGATGCCCGCGGCCTCCGCGGCCCGGCGCAGGCTCGGGCCGTCCGGGTGCGCACGGAGATCGATCCCCGTCTCGCGCAGCACCGCGTCCCGCACGGTCAGCCGCTCCCACGGCGTGCGGGCGAAGAAGCCGTCCCCTCCCACCGCCCCGTCCGCGGCGGCGAGCAAGGCCTCGGTGTCCGCCATGATGTCCCGGTAGTCCGCGTGCGGGCGGTAGAACTCGAGCATCGTGAACTCGGGGTTGTGCGAGGCGGAGACCTCGCCGTTCCGGAACACGCGGGCGACCTGGAAGATGGGCCCGGCCCCGTCCGCGAGCAGGCGCTTCATGGCGTACTCGGGGCTGGTGTGCAGGTACAGCGTCCGCGCCTGCCCCACGTCCGTCTCCGGGATGAACGCCGCCTCGAACGCGGTGATGTGCGGCTCCATGCCGGGGGCAGGGACGAGCAGGGGCGTCTCCACCTCCTCGTACCCGCGCGCGGCGAAGCTGTCCCGGAGGCTGCGGTACAGGCGGGCACGCGCGCGCGCCGCCCCGAGTGAACGACTGTCGGCCATGGTCCGGGGACGTTACAGTGCGCGCCGCCATGTCCCCAAGGAAGCAGCTCCTCGCCGCGGCCGTCTCCGCCCTGCTGGTCCCCGGTTGCGCCCACGTGGATGCCGCCCCGCCTGCGACGGTGGCCGCGGCGCCCGCCGAGCCGCCGCCCACCACCGCCCCGGGGGGAGATCCCCTGCCCCCGCCCCACGTGCCCCTGCCGGTGACGGATCCCACGCGGGTGGCCTCGCTCTCGCTCGAGATGGAGGGGCTGCTCCGGGACCAGGACGAGCTGCTGTGGAAGTACTGGACCGAGGGGCGCCCCGTGGAGATGGCGCGCACCTACGACGGGCACGCGGCGCTCTTCCGCCCCGAGTCCATCGACTTCCTGCGCGGGCAGTGGCGCTCCGCCCCCGAGGGCCCCGCGCGCCGCGCACTCGCGCACCTCCAGGCGCATGCCGTCGGTGAGTACCTGGCGGCCGAGCTGTCCGGGGACACCGACGAGCTCGCCAACCTCCAGGCCGCCGTGAAGTTCTCCTTCGAGGGGAAGGATCTCCACCTCCACGATCTCGAGCGCGCCCTCGCGCGCGAGCCCTCGGCGGAGAAGCGCCGCGCGCTCTTCTCCGCCTCCGTCCCCGCCGCGAAACGGCTCTCCGCAGCCATCCGCCACAAGAACGACCGGGCGCGCGCACTGCTCCAGGCACAGGGGTACCCGGCCCCGGTGCACTACGCCGCCGAGCTCCGCCAGTCCTCCGCCGCCGCGCTGGGCGCGCTCGCCGCGCGCGTGCTGGACTCCACGGACCGACCGTGGTCCACGGTGTTGGATCGCCTTGCACGCAGCCAGCTCCAGTGCGAGGGGGCGCAGGCCACGCAGGCGGATCTCCCGAGGCTCTTCCCGCAGGGGGCCCTCGAGGCGCAGCTGCCCAGGGGCCAGTGGCTCCAGCGCGCCGAGCAGACCTTCGCGCCGCTCGGCATGGCCCCGTCCCGCGTGAAGGGGCTGGCGCTGGACGTCGGCGAGCGCAAGGGGAAGAACCCGCGCCCGCTCGCGCTCTCGGCCGTGGTGCCCACGGACGTGCGGCTCTCGGTGGTCCCGGGCAACGGCGCCTCCGCGTGGGGGCGCGCACTCCACGAACTCGGCCACGCGCTCCACGCGGTGCACGTGCGCGGGCAGCCCTTCGAGCTGGCCAAGCTGGGACCGGGAGTGACGGGCGAGGCCTCCGCGCTGCTCCTCGAGATGCTCCTCGAGGACCCGGCGTGGTTGGAGAACATTGCAGGCGTGCCCGCGCTCAAGGCCGCGGAGCACGCCGAGCTCGCGGCGTCTCGCCGCCTGCTCGAACTCCGGCGTGCGGCGGGCAAGGTGCTGCTCGGGCTGCGCTGCGGCGCGGACCCGGCGGAGGAGCCCGCGGCTGCATGGGGCGCCACGGTGGGGCGTGCGCTGGGCGTGAAGCCCACCCCCGAGGACCTCGCGCGGGCGGAGTTGGACCTCGAGGACTTCCTCGAGTCGGCAGACGCGCTCCGTGCCGCGGTCCTCGCCGCCCAGCTGCAGTCCCAGCTGAAGGCACGTCACGGGGCCGAGTGGTGGACACAGCCCGGAGCAGGGGACCTGCTCAGGCAGACGTGGGCGCACGGGAATGCGCTCCACGCGGGCGCGCTCGTCCAGTCGTGGGGCGAGCCCAGGCTGGACCCGGCCGCGCTGGTCACCACGCTCGGGGCGAGGCTCCAGGTCCCCGTCGAGGTGGTAGCGGATGCGCTCCCGGAGGACGCGCACCCACCGGCGTGGGCGGCGGAGACCGCCACCCGCGCACCGTGAGCTGACTCAGGCGGGCTTGCCGCACGAGGGGCAGAACTTCGCCCCGGCCTGCAGGTCCCCCTGGCAACCCGCGCACCTGCGGGGGCCCGCGAGCGCGTTGCCACACTGCGCGCAGAACTTCCCGCTGCCCGGCGTGCCACAGCTGGAGCAGAAGACCTGGCCGGCGACCGGGGCGGCGGGAGCAGGGGCCGCGGGGGCACGCTGCTGCGCCTGCTGGTTGGCGAACATGCTCGCCATCCCCATGCCCATCCCCATGCCCATCCCTGCCATGGCCCCGTCTGCGCCGCCGCCGCCCTTCGCCATCCCTTCGGCGGCCCCGAGCATGGCCTGCCCCTGCGCGTACTGCTGGAACCCGCCCGCGGCGCGGCTGTACGCCATGTCCTTGCGGAACTTCTTGAGCGTCTCGGCGTCCTCTTCCTTGATGGAGATCTGGAAGTTCTCGATGCCGACGATGCGGAGCCCGTAGTTGTCCGTATGCGGCTTCACCGCCGCCAGGATCTCCTGCTCCAGCTCCTCGGTGTAGTGGCCGGAGATGACGTCGGACACGGGCCACTTCTTCTTGACGATCTGCTCGCCCACCCGGTCCTTCATGACCTTCAGGACCTGGTTGCGGTACCAGCCCATGAAGTCTTCGTTGGTGGACTTGCCCGTGCCCACCAGCCCCATGACGAGCTTGAGCGGGTCCTCCACCCGGAGCGTCATGCTGCCGTACACCATGGTGTCCAGCTGGAAGCCCGTCTCCGGGTCCACGAGGCTTCCCATGGGGCCGCCGAACTTCATCCCCGCGATGTCACGCGTGGTGATGAAGAACAGCTCCGAGATGAAGAGGTTTCCGCCGGTGAACTTCTCCACCAGCGCCCCGAGGAAGGGGATGTTCCTCGCGTCCAGCTGGTGCGTGCCGGGCCCGAGCCGCCCCTCGAGCCGGCCCTCCTTGATGAAGAGTGCCACCTCGTCCGGCATCACGGTGAGCTGGGTCATCATCCGGATGTTCTTCTCCGGGTACTTCCAGATGATCTGCGACTTCGCCTCGTCCGGGCGCGCAATGAAGTTCCGCTTCGACTCGCCCGTGATGCTGTCAAAAAGTCCCATGGATCTCCCCTTCGTGAAAACGGCGCGCGTCAGTCTATACCCAACGCGAGACCAGGCGCTCGCGGTCGAACAACCGGATGCCCACCCACACCAACACCACGTCCAACGCCCCTACCACCCCCGCCAGCACGGCGTAGTACTGCGTCCCGGCCTGCAGGTAACCGGCGACCTGTGAGCCGAACAACCCGATCAGCGGCAACATGAGCACGCCGCTGATCTGCTGCGCCATGCGCGCCTCCCCCACCCGCGCGGAGACCACCACCGCCACGGCGTTGCCGAAGAAGGCGAACAGCGGGGCCACCACGAAGATGCCGAACAGCCACATCCTGTTCGGGAGAAGGGGCGCGCGGAACAGCGGCCAGCAGGCCACGTTCACCGTCACGCACAACGCCGCGAAGGCCCCCACGGTCACCAGCATGGCCGGCACCAGCGAGGTGAGGCTCTTGCCCGCGAGCAGCTCCGCCGCCGTCACCGGGGAGGCGAGCAGCGGCTCGAGCGTGCGGCGCTCCTTCTCCCCCGCCACCGACTGGGAGCTGATGAGCACCGGCACGAACACCGGCATCAGCAGGTAGAGGCTGAACCAGTCCGCGAGCGAGCGCTCCACGAGGAACTGGGCCGCGTTGACCGTGGAGGGCAACTGCGGATCGTAGAACCGCGCCATCAGCCGCAGCGAGGGCTCGTCCGGGTTGATGACGTAGGCGTAGACCACCCCCGTGGGCACCACCACGAGCACCAGCGGAAGCACCAGCATGGAGAGGAGCAACCCCCGGTTCTTCAGCAGGTCCAGGGTGTCCTTCCAGAACACCGCCTGCATGCGCTTCCACGAAAAGGCCATGGCTCAGTCCCCCGCCGGCGCGGCCGCGCGGCCCTGCACCAGCTCCAGGTAGATCTCCTCGAGCGGCCGCCCGGTGCGCACCGCGGACTGCACGCGCGCGCCCCCGTGCACCAGCGCCGAGATGACGTCCGCCCCGGCAGACGGCTCGCGCAGCATCACCCGCATCCGCCCGCCCTCGCACAGCACGCCCTCCACGTGGGGGACCGCGCGGACGGTGGGCCCGTGGACGGCCGCCTCGCCCTCCACGTGGAGTTCGAGCGCGCTGCCCTCGCGCCGGAGCTCCGAGATGGGGCCCTGCGCGAGCAGCCTGCCCTTCACCACCGCCACGCGGCGGCACAGCCGCTCCACCTCGGCGAGGTTGTGCGAGCAGAGGATGATGGTCCGCCCCTCCTGCGCCAGCTCCGCCACCGCGTCCCGCACCGTGCGCGCCGCCTCGGGATCCAGCCCGCTCGTGGGCTCGTCCAGGAAGATGACCTTCGGCTCGTGCACGAGCGCGCGGATGATGGCCAGCTTCTGCCGCATCCCCTTGCTGTAGCCGCCGCAGGGCTCGTCCTCGCGCCCGGCCAGCCCGAAGCGCTCCAGGTAGGCCTGCGCGCGCGGCCAAGCGGTGCGCTCGTCCACCTCGTTGAGCTTCATGAAGAAGCGCAGGTTCTCGCGTCCCGTCAGCCGGTCGTACAGCCCCGGCTGCTCGGTCAGCAGTCCCACGCTCCGCCTCAGCGCGTCCCCGCCCGTGGCCACGTCCACGCCGAACACGCTCGCGCGCCCCGCCGAGGGCGTGAGCAGCCCCGTGAGCATCCGCACGGTCGTGGTCTTCCCCGCGCCGTTCGGCCCCAGCAGCCCGAAGACCTCCCCGGCCGCCACGGAGAAGCCCATGCCGGTGACGGCGGTTCGCTCGCCGAAACGCTTCTCCAGCCCCTCGGCCTCGATGCCGCTCACGCGCGCGCCCGCCTCACGGACCGTCGATGGTGACCAGCACGAACTTGTTGTTGAGATCCCTGTCCACCATGGTGATCGTCTTGTCCGGCCCCACGGCGTTCTTGAGGATGTTGTAGCGGTAGTGCTCCACGAGCGCCCACTCGCGGCCGGGTTGGTTGGCGTACGCGGTGAGCCGGGCGTTCTCCTTGATCTGCTTCACCGTGTTGCGCGAGTAGAACGTCTCGCCTCGCCAGTTCATCAGGAACGACGTGATGGGCTCGCCCGGCTTGCGCTGCGCGTAGTAGCGCCAGAACTGGTCGCGCTGCGTCCAGTGGTGGCTGAGGTCCACCCAGTGGCTCCAGCTGAACCAGAGCGCGAAGACCAGGGCGAAGGCGCCGAAGGCCCCGAAGCTCAGGGGGCGCGAGTTGGAGAGCAGGCCGAAGACGGCCGCCGCGCCGCCCACCGCGAAGAAGAGCGCGAGCCCTTCCTTGAGGTTGACCGGGTCCAGGAGCACGCCGCGGAGCGGGTCGGTCGCCGGGGGACGGTTGAGTCCGAAGAGGACCAGCCCCGCCCCCAGCGCGACGGCGGCGGGCGCCCACGCGGGGGCGCGGCCTCCGCCCACCAGCGCGAGCCCCCCGCCGACCAGCAGCCCCACCCCCACCGCCACGGACGGGATGACCGAGGCCGGCGCGTTGACGAACACGAGCAGCGCCACGCCCAGCGCCCCGAGCGCAACCCCCGCGGACCGGGCGCGCCTCGCCTCCTCGCGCTCACGGGTCTGCGAGAACGACTCCATCACCAGGTAGAGCCCGATCGGCAGGAGCACCAGCGCATAGACGTGGCCCTGCAAGAGCGGCAGCGGCTTGCCGTCGAACGCCGCGCCCATCCCCAGCCACTTGAGCGGCTTCACGAGGT
>JBDLRJ010000191.1:0-3583 GCA_039800145.1 Pseudomonadota bacterium
ACCGGGACGAAGTAGGTGGGGAGATCTCCGGCGTTGAAGGCCATGCCGGGAGGCAAGGCGCGGGCGTGGAACACCAGCACCAGCACCAGCAGCAGCGCAGGCCAGGCCAGCCGGGCTGCAACGCGGGGAAGGGCAGACATGCGACCCAGAGTACGTGCGGCGAGGCTTCCGCGGGAGAAGGAAATCGACTAGTGAGCGGTCCCTGGTTCCAAGCGAGGAGTGAGCTCCATGAGCAGCGGCAACATTCCCATGACCCCGGCCGGCCTGCGGCGGCTGAAGGAAGAGCTGAAGCAACTCCAGACGGTGGAGCGCTCCAAGATCTCGCGCGAGATCGAGGTGGCCCGCGCGCACGGAGACCTCCGCGAGAACGCCGAGTACCACGCGGCCAAGGAGAAGCAGTCCCACATCGAGGGACGCATCCTGGACATCAACGACTGGATTGCCCGCGCCGAGGTGATCGACATCTCGAAGATGAAGGGCGACAAGGTGGTGTTCGGCGCCTCGGTCGTGCTGCAGGACCTCGAGAGCGAGAAGGAGGTCAGCTACACGATCGTGGGTGAGCTGGAGGCGGACATCAAGAAGCGCCTCATCGCCATCACCTCTCCCGTGGCGCGTGCGCTCGTGGGCAAAGAGGTGGGGGACGTGGTGACGGTGCAGAGCCCCGGCGGCCCCCGCGAGTACGAGCTCTTGAAGATCTCCTTCGACCCCGCGCTCGGCGCCGACTGAGCGGCAGGGACGTCAGGGGGGAGTGCCAGAGTCGCCTCGCCTTCCCCGGTGAACCCCCTTGAGCCAGGCCGTCCATCCCTTCAGCTCGCTGCTCGGCCCGCTGCGCTACGCGTGCCAGCGGGACTTCGCGCAGCTCGCGACCGTGAAGCAGCTGCGCCCCGTGCTGGAGGCGGCGCTCACGGCGGGTGAGCGGGCGCGGGTGGACGCGCGGTTGCTCTCGGCGCTGCGCGCGGAGCTGGTCCCGGTGGACTCGGCGCGGACGGAGGAGCGCAAGGCGAGCCTCGTCCGGCTGCTCGGGCTCCTCCGGGATTCGGGCGTCGCGCTGCCGGCAGGCCTGCCCGTACCGAGCGCAGCCCCGGCGGCCGGCGCCGTGCCGCCGCCGCGGAATGCACCGCCCCCGAAGGCGCCGGCGGTCAAACCGGAGGAGCCTCCAGCTGCCGCGCGCGGACGGGTCCGCAGAAAGCCCTCGGACGGAGATCACCGGTCGGAGGCGCGGCTGCTCTCCATTGCGCCACGCGAGGGGCCGCTGTCGCGTCCTCTCAAGGAGCTCCCCGGCCGGATGAACCCGCGGTTGCTCGCGGCCCTCGAGAAGAAGGGCGTGAAGCGGGTGGGGGACGTGCTGTTCCTGCTGCCCCGCACCTACGAGGACCGGCGGCACCTCAAGAAGATCCGGGAGCTGGTCCCCGGGGAGAAGGGCGTCACGGTGGCGGTGGTGAAGTCCGCCGGGGATGCGCTCGCGCGGGGACGGCGACGGATGTTCCGCGCCGTGTTGGCGGACGAGACGGGCTCGTTCGCGGTCACCTACTTCCAGGCGGGGCCGTGGTTGAAGGGCCGCTTCCCGCTGGGGAAGCGGCTGATCGTCTCGGGAGAACTCCGGGCCACGCCGGGCGGGCGGGAGATGGCGCACCCGGAGGTGGAGCCGCTGGACGACGACGAGGTCTCCTCCCTCCACTTCGGGCGCGTGGTGCCCATCTACCCCGGCTTCGAGCGGCACGAGCAGCGCAGCTACCGGCAGCTCGCCGCGCGGGTGGTGGAGGGCTGTGCGCACCTGCTCAAGGAGCCGCTGCCGGACGCGCTGCGCGCGAAGCACGGGCTGCTGCCGTTGCAGGAGGCCATCCGCCGCATCCACTTCCCCACCTCGGCGGACGTGATGGAGGACCTGGAGCAGCACGCCACGGACGCGCACCAGCGGCTCGCGTTCGACGAGCTGTTCTTCCTCCAGTTGGGGATGCAGCTGCGGCGGGTGGGTGTGAAGACGGAGCCCGGCATTGCGTTCAACGTCTCCGCACCGCGCCTGGCGAAGGCGCGCGAGGTGCTGCCCTTCCAGCTCACGCGCGCGCAGGCGCGGGTGGTGTCCCAGATCGCGTCCGACATGGGGCGTCCCGAGCCCATGCACCGGCTGCTCCAGGGAGACGTCGGCTCCGGCAAGACGGCCGTGGCGCTCGCGTCTGCCATGGTGGCGTTGCAGGACGGTTACCAGGTGGCGCTCATGGCGCCCACGGAGATCCTCGCCGACCAGCACCTGAAGACCGCCCTCCGTATCCTCGGTCCGCACGGCATCCAGGTGGGGCTGATCACCGCGTCCGGCACGGCGAAGGAGAAGCGCGAGCGGAGGGCCGCCGTGGCCTCGGGGGAGACGCGCCTTGCGATCGGCACCCATGCGCTCATCCAGGGGGACACGGAGTTCGAGGCGTTGGGGCTGGCGATCATCGACGAGCAGCACCGCTTCGGCGTGATCCAGCGGCACGCGCTCATGTCCAAGGGGCTGCGGCCGGACGTGCTGGTGATGACCGCCACGCCCATCCCGCGGACCCTGGCCATGACGCTGTACGGGGACCTGGAGGTATCCGTCATCGACGAGCTGCCCCCGGGGCGTACGCCCATCCAGACGCGCGTGTTCTCGGACAAGCAGCGGGCGCGCGTCTACGAGCAGGTGGCCGCCGAGCTTCGCGCGGGGCACCAAGCCTACGTCGTCTACCCGCTGGTGGAGGAATCCGAGAAGATCGATCTCGCGGACGCGACGAAGGGAGTGGAGCAGGTGTCCCGCGCTTTCCCGGATTTCCGCGTGGGGCTGCTCCACGGGCGGATGTCGAACACGGAGAAGGACGAGATCATGGGCGAGTTCCGCGCCGGGCGCGTCCATGTCCTCGTGTGCACCACGGTGGTGGAGGTGGGCGTGGACGTGCCGAATGCGTCGGTCATGGTGATCGAGCACGCGGAGCGCTTTGGACTGTCGCAGTTGCACCAACTGCGCGGTCGCGTGGGGCGAGGGGCGGCGAAGTCGTACTGCCTGCTCGTGTCCGCGCAGTCGCGCTCGGAAGAGGCCCTGGAGCGGCTCGCGGTGATGGAGCGCAGCAGCGACGGCTTCGTGATCGCGGAGAAGGACCTGGAGATCCGCGGGCCGGGTGAGTTTCTCGGGACGCGCCAGAGCGGGATGCCGGAGTTGGCGGTGGCGAACCTGGCGCGGGACGTGGCGCTGCTGGACCTCGCGCAGGCGGAGGCAAAGCAGGTGGTCGGTGCGGACCCCAGGCTCGAGTGGCCGGTTCACCGCGGGCTGCGCAAGGCGCTCGAGGACCGCTGGGAGGGTCGCCTGGCACTCGCCCGCGTGGGCTAACTCCGGCGTTGCCGGGGGGAAGTGCGGATCGGTACGCTGGGCGGATGACCACCTGTCCCTCCTGCCAGCACGCACAGGCGCCCGCGGCGACGTGCGCGAAGTGCGGCAAGCCCCTCGCCCCTGCCGCGGCCCCGCGTCCGCCGGTGGTGGGAGGCAGTGCAGCCGCGCCCGTTGCAGGTGCAGCCGCGGCGCCGCGCCCGCCGGTGGTGGGAGGCAGTGCAGCCGCGCCCGTTGCAGGTGCCG
>JBDLRJ010000192.1:0-2711 GCA_039800145.1 Pseudomonadota bacterium
AGGTTGATGGAGTTCCGATCGAACTGTCCCGTCTGGAGGCCGTCCGAGTCCGGGCCGTCGTCGCCCCGCTTGCCTGCCGGCCGGGCCAGCCCCGCGGCGGGAACCGCTCCCGGCTGCGGACGCACCGGCTGCGCCGCGGCCACAGGCTGATCGGCGGCCGCAAGCGCTGGCTCCGCCGGCTTCTCAACCGGACGCCGGGGGGCGGGAGGGGCCACGTAGGGTGAGTCCACCATGTCACCGAGCGCATCCTGCGGACGTGCGGGCTCGATCCTCACCCCCGTGAGACTGATCTCCAGCCCCGCCAGGGCCGCGCGCTCCGGCCGCTTGAACGGGTTGTCCACGGCCAACCGGTAGCCCGCCAGCGCGGCCACCACCATCCCCGCGGCCGTCAGCCCCAGCCCGAGGCTCCAGCGCCGGACGCGGTGCTTCGCGCGGGCCTCTGACTCGGCGGCGAGCTCCTTCTGGACGCGCGCGCGAACGGCCGCCTTTTGAACGTCCTTGCGGAAGAGTTCCACCTCGCCCAGCAGCCGGAACCGCCCCTCGCCCACGCGCGAGACGGGCGTCTGCCCATCCAGCGCCCCGGCGTAGAGCTCCTTGATCAGCTGCTCGGCGGTGACCGGCCCAAGCACCAGCCCCTCCTTTCGGAAGAGCCAGGGGCCGCTGGTTCCAACACTCATGGGTGCCCGGTAGTGTAGACCGCCTCTGCGCCCATGATCCACGCCCGCACGGCCCGACTCGTCGCCTGGACCTGGTACCGGGGCGGGGCGTTCCTCGGCTGGCAGTCCCAGCCGGGCGGAGGCACCGTCCAACAGCACGTGGAGGCCGTGCTCGCGGGGCTCCAGTTCCGCGGGCGTCCCACCGCCGCGGGCCGGACGGACAAGGGGGTCCACGCCCGCATGCAGGTGCTCCGTTTCCCCCGCGAGGCCGGGTGGACGGCCATGGCGCTGGAACAGGCCCTCCGGGAACGGCTGGGGCCGGACGCGGGGGTGGCCTGCGTGAAGGAAGCGTCGGACGACTTCCACCCGGCGTGGAGTGCCCAGGGGAAGGAATACCGGTACCGCATCTGGCCGGGCTCCGCAGCGGACGCCCCGCCCGGCTGTTGGCGGCTCGCAGAGAGCCCGAAGCTCGCCGGGGCGCGGCTGACGCCCAAGGCGCTCGGGGCCGTGCTCGCCCGCGCGGTCGGCACGCGGGACTTCTCGGCGCTCCACTCGGGCGAGCGCACGCGCGAGGTGCGGACGCTCTCCCAGGTGGAGAGCTCGGCCCTGCCGGACGGACGCTGGGAGGTGCGCCTGCGCGGCGACGGCTTCGGACGCCACCAGGTGCGCGTGATGGTGGGAACGGCGGCGCTGGTCGCGGCGGGCCTCGTCCCCGAGTCACGGTGGGAGGCGGCCCTCGAGACGGCCACCCCCGTGGAAGGGCTCCGGGCCCCGGCAGACGGGCTGGTTCTCTGGGAGGTCCACTACCCGCCCGCCCTGGACCCGTTCTCGCCGGCGGAGCGGCAGGAGGCCCTCGGCGTCCCGCCTGCTCCTCCTTTCCGCTAGTCGACCAGGCGGTCTTCGTACTTCTCGAGCAGATCCGAGATGGCCTCCCGGAGGTACTCGCTTTGGCGGATGCGGGTCTGCTTCGAGAGCTCCTTCAGGGACTCGAGGCGATCCTTCTGGAGACGGAAGACGACGGAGGTGAGGTGCATGTCGTTCATGGCGTGTGCCCTCCTTACAGGCACACACACTGTCGCACCTCTTGCGACATGATCAAGAAACCGTCTTCTTTTTTCTGCGGATGCGACCGAGGAGCAGCCCCAGGGCGAGCAGGCTCGGGGTGGCTCCCGCCGACGAACAGCCCGCAGCGGCCTCCGCGGCGCCCGCCTCACCGGGGGCCGCACCTTCCGGACGCAGCGCCACCACGGGCGCCTTCCAGGTGCCTACCGCCACGTGGCCCGCCTCGTCCCGGACGTGCACCTCCACGCCGCCTGCCGCTTCCACTGCCGCGAGGTCGATGATCCGCTTCTCGCCGAACGCGGAGAGCGCCCCCTCCCCCACCTTGTACGCCCACTGGAGCGCGGCTTCCGGGGAGACCGTGTCGCTTGCAAGAACATCCAACCGACCCGCCGCGCGGTCCGCGCGGAGCGTGAGCTCCGGGGGGGCGAGGTCCACCACCGCGTCCACCGTGGTGGCCGAGGACACCCCGGTGGGACGCTCGGGCATCCGCGCGCGCACGCTGACGACGTGGCGTCCCTGCAGCAGCAGGACCGGGTGGCTCACGCGCAGAACGCCGTCCGCCGGAAGCGGCTCGAAGTTGCTCCACAGCCCCTCGTCCACGCGCCACGACACCTCCGCGCCGGGCGCCGAGTGCACCTGCACCGCCACCACCGGGTAGGCGCTGTTGCCCGGCCGCCGCAGCAGCTCCAGCGGGGGCGTCTCCACGCCCAGCAGCGAGGCGGTCACGGACGGGCCCCCCGAGACGCACTGCGTGCCCGGGGCCACCAGCTTCGCGTAGATCCCCAGGTGGTGGTACGCGTCCGTCCCCGCCGCCTTGAGGTTGAGGCCGCGCGCCTGCTGCACGTTCATCTTGAACCCGGAGAACTCCGGCAGGGCCAGCGGCTCGAGCGCGGTTGCGAGCACCGGCTCGGCGAGCCCCACCAGCGCCGGGATGAGGTTCACCAGCACCGCGGGGTCCTCGGCGAGCAGCTCGCTGTTGTCCACGCGCGCGTT
>JBDLRJ010000193.1:0-15031 GCA_039800145.1 Pseudomonadota bacterium
GCTGCCGAAGGAAGAGAACGCCCCGCTGGTGCGCGTGCCGGGCAACACCCTGCTGGAGATGATCAAGAAGACCTCCTTCGCCATCTCCTCGGACGAGACGCGCTACGTGCTCAACGGCGTCCTCTTCGAGCCGCGCGAGGGCGGCAAGGTGCGCATGGTGGCCACGGACGGCCACCGGCTCGCGCTGGTGGAGCGGCCCGTCGAGGGGAACTTCAAGCTGAAGAGCGGCGTCATCATCCCGCGCAAGGGGCTGTACGAGCTCAAGCGGCTGCTGGACGAGGCCCCCGAGGCGGAGTGCTCGCTGGGCTTCGCGGAGAACTCGGCGCTGTTCAAGAAGGAGGGGCTCACCATGGTGATGCGCCTCATCGACGGCCAGTTCCCCGAGTACCAGCGCGTCATCCCGAAGGAGGGCGAGAAGGTCATCACCCTGCCGCGCTCCGGCTTCATGGACGGGCTGAAGCGCATTGCGCTGCTGTCCGCGGAGAAGAGCAACGCGGTGAAGGTGTCGCTCGGGAACAACAAGCTGACCATCACCTCCCAGAACCCGGACCTCGGCGAGGCCAAGGACGAGCTCGCCGTGGCCTGGCGCGGGGCGGACATCACCATCGGCTTCAACGCGCGGTACCTGATGGACGTGCTCTCCGTGACGGACACGGAGGAGGTGACGCTGGAGCTCGGGGACGAGCACAGCCCCGGCGTGCTGCATGGCCCCGGTGACCGCAGCTACACCGCGGTCGTCATGCCCATGCGCGTCTGAGCGGACCGCCCGGCGCCGTCACGCGGCCCCGTTCCCGGACATCCCCGGGGCGGGGCCGTGGCGTTTGACGACGCTGCAAGGCGTTGCACCCGGGCGAGGGGCGCGTGGGTGCAACGTCCTGCAAGCCCGGAGAGGGCCCGCCCGCCGGCGGGTGGCCCCTCAGCCCCGGGGCCTTCGCCGCGCGGCGAAGGCGGACAGCGCCGCGAGCAGCCCGAAGCCGGAGAAGGCATCCGGTGCACCGGAGCAGCAGCCCACCGCCTCGGTGGTGATGGTGCCGCCGCCCGGCCGGCCGCCGTCGGCCCCGCCGCCCCCGCCCGTGCCCGCGTCCACCGTGGGCGCCGTGTAGGACTGGCAGGCGTTCTTCACGCACAGCTCCCCGGCCGCCTGGTTGCACGCGAGCGTGTAGGTGTTCCCGCTGCAGTAGTCCTCGCGGCAGCTGCCGCCGATGCAGACCGCGTTGCGCGCGGTGCAGGGCTGGGCGCAGGGGCTGTCCTTCAGGCACACGCCGTTGTCGCACACCTCGTCGTAGGCGCAGGCCGGGGCGCAGCCGCGCAGGCACTGCCCCTCCACGCAGCTGCTGCCCGCCCCGCAGGTGACGCCGGCGCAGGGGTCCACGGTGCACGCCCCCGCCTTGCAGATGCTCCCCGCGGGGCAGCCGCCCACGGCGTAGCAGCTGTCGTCGCACGCCGCCCCGCCGAGCTCCCCGCCCACCGCGTTGACGATGGCCTGCAGTGCCGCGTTGAGCTCGGACGCGTTGGAGGCGTTGTAGTAGCAGGGCTGGGTGTCCGTGCAGGCGGCGTTGCGCGCCGTCCCGCCCGCCTGGGCCATGGCGTTCAGGTTCTCGGGCGTGCCGCCCGCAAACCCGAGCACGTAGGTCTTGATGCCGGCGTTGCGCGCCTGGGTGAGCGCGGAGATCGCCTCGGGGTAGTCGTTGTCCGTGGAGGAGCAGCCGTACGGGTCCCCGTCCGTGATGAGCACCAGGTAGCGCTTCCGCGTGGCGTCCTTCATGTCCGCCCGCTGCAGGGCGGTGCTGACCGCGGGGCCCGTGGGGGTGAGCCCGTCCGGCCCGTTGAGGTTGAGCACCGTGTTGATGCGCTGCGCGGTGGAGTACTCGCACTGCACCGAGTCACAGGTGGAGGGGTTGGGGTAGTCGCACGTGGGGCTGCTGATGCTGCAGATGTCTCCGCCCACGTCCAACCCGAACATCTCCAGCCCGTAGCGGAAGTTCTGCGTGTTGGCCGAGAGCAGCGAGGCCACCGCCTCGCGCCCCACGGTGTACCGGTCCTTGTTCGCCCCCGACACGGTGGCGCCCATGGACCCCGAGGCGTCGAACACCAGCAGCACGTTGGGGCAGCGGTTGCCCTGGGCGGCGGCGAGCGCGGGGAGGAGGGCGGCACAGAGGACGAGGGCGCGGACGGACATGGGCCGTGTACTCTACCGCGTCTGTACCCATGCGCCTGCTCCGCCTCACCGTCCAGGACTTCCGGAACCTCGAGCAGGTGGAGGTGGTGCCCTCCGTGCACGCCACCATCGCCGTGGGGCAGAACGGGCAGGGGAAGACCAACCTGCTCGAGGCGCTGTACTACCTCTGCACGCTCAAGCCGCTGCGGGCGGGGAAGCTGCAGGAGTTGGTCCGCTTCGGGGCCGGGAGGGCCACCGTGACGGGACGCTTCCTCCTGCACGGGGCCGAGCGGGACATCTCGGTGCAGGTGCAGGACGGGGCGCGCGCGGTGTTCGTGGACGGCAAGAAGGCGGCGTCGCTCGAGGACTACTTCGGCGGCGTGGCGGTGGTGGCCTTCACGCCGGACGACCTGCACGTGGTGAAGGGGGGCCCCGACGGGCGCCGGGGCTTCCTGGACCGCGCCGTCTTCAACCGCTTCCCGGCGTTCCTGAAGGAGAGCCGCGCCTACGCCCGGGCGCTGAAGAACCGCAACCGGCTGCTCAAGGACCGCGCCCCGGCCGAGTACCTCGCGGCGTACGACGAGGCGCTCTCGCGGGCGGGGGCGCGGGTGTGGACGCGGAGGCGGGCGCTGATGGCGGAGCTCTCCGGGCGGGCGGCCGCGGCGTTCGCGCGCATCGGCCGCACCGCGGACCCGGCCACCTTCCGCTACGCCCCGCACGGGCTGAAGCTGCCGGAGGAGACGCCGTTCGACACCGCGCCCGAGGAGGCGCTCGGTGCGCACCTGCTGCGGCGGCTCGCCGAGCGGCTCCCTCGGGACGCCGAGCGCGGCTACACCTCCGTGGGTCCGCACGCGGACGACGTGGCGCTGGAGCTGGGGGGCCGCAGTGCGCGGGACTACGCGAGCCAGGGGCAGCAGCGTGCCTTCGTGCTCGCGTGGAAGGTGGCGGAGATTGAGAACCTCTCCGCGGCGCTGGGGTTCCTCCCGCTGCTGCTGCTGGACGACGTCTCGAGCGAGTTGGACCCAGCACGCAACGCCTACCTCATGGGCTACCTGGCGGAGTCCGGGGCCCAGGTGGTGCTCACCACCACGGACGGCTCGCTGGTGCGCGCGGCGGCGGGGCCGGACACGCGCTGGCTGCGCGTCTCCGCGGGCACCGTGGCGGACGAAGCCCCCTGACCGTGGACCGCGTGGCGGACGCGCGCGCCGCGGGGTAGGACGCGCCCCACGCCCCATGGCCGGCCACTACTTCGCGTTCAACCCGGTGAAGTTCCGCGTCGCGTTCGGGGCGGCCACGGTGGCGTGCGCCGCGCTGTCCGCGTCCGCGCTCGCGTCCGGGCGGGCGAGCGGCGACATGCTCTCGCTGCTGCGGGCAGCCGTGGCCGCGGGGCTCATGGGCGCGTGCTTCTACGCCTTCCTGCGGCTGCGCCCGCGGGAGGGGTGGGGGGCGTGGGTGGAGCCGCTGCGGCTGCGGATGGCGAGGCCGTTCCGCGGGGCGCCGCTGGAACTCGCCTGGAGCGAGGTGCGGCTGCTGGCGCGCACCGGGCGGAACCGGGACGCGGCCCTGGCGCTGTTCCTGGAGGAGGGCGGACGGGTGCTCGTGCCCGCCCACCTGTTCGCCCGCCGGTCGGACTTCGACGCCTTTTGCAAGGCGTGTGAAGAGAAGGTCCCGCCGCCCCGTTTCGACGCGTAAAAACGAGGTGGAATGGGGCCGCCGGGAGGGCGGTTTTTTGCTACACCCTGCTCCATGGAAAACAGCCTCCCCACCGCTGCCACCGACCCCCGTCCCGCCGACTACGGCGCCGCCAGCATCACGGTGCTGGAAGGCCTGGAGGCGGTGCGCAAGCGGCCGGGCATGTACATCGGTGACACGGGCACCTATGGCCTGCACCACCTGGTCTACGAGGTGGTGGACAACAGCGTCGACGAGGCGCTGGCCGGGGTGTGCACGGACATCGAGGTCGTCATCCACGTGGACAACTCCATCTCCGTCCAGGACAACGGCCGCGGCATCCCCGTGGGGCCGCACCCGACGGTGGTGGGCATGGACACCGTGGACGTGGTGATGACGAAGCTGCACGCGGGCGGCAAGTTCGAGAACTCCGCGTACAAGGTCTCCGGCGGCCTGCACGGCGTGGGCGTCTCCTGCGTCAACGCGCTCTCCGAGTGGCTGAAGCTGGACATCCAGCGAGACGGCCGCGTCTACGAGCAGCGCTACGCGCGCGGCGTGCCCCAGCAGCAGGTGGCCACGGTGGGCACCACGGACAAGCGCGGCACGCGCGTCCACTTCAAGCCGGACACCACGCTGTTCGAGGTGACCGAGTACAACTTCGACACGCTGAGCCAGCGGCTGCGCGAGCTGGCGTTCCTCAACGCCGGGCTGCACATCACCATCCGGGACGAGCGCACGGGCAAGTCGCACGACTTCCAGTTCGCCGGCGGCATCCAGTCCTTCGTCGAGTACCTCAACAAGTCCAAGACCGCGCTCAACCCGCAGGTCGTCTACTTCAAGGCGGAGAAGGAGCTCGTCTCGCTGGAAATCGCCATGCAGTGGAACGATGGCTACGACGAGCGCATCTTCACCTTCGCCAACAACATCAACACCCACGAGGGCGGCAGCCACCTGTCCGGCTTCAAGTCCGCGCTCACGCGCACCATCAACACGTACGCCGAGCGCAGCGGGGCCTGGAAGGACCTCAAGGAGAGCCCCACCGGCGAGGACGCGCGCGAGGGGCTCGCGGCCGTCATCTCGGTGAAGCTGCCCAACCCGCAGTTCGAGGGGCAGACGAAGACGAAGCTCGGCAACAGTGAGATCAAGGGGCTCGTGGAGCAGATGGTGAACGAGCAGCTCGCCACCTGGCTGGACGAGAATCCCCAGACGGCAAAGCTGGTGGTGGCAAAGATTGGAGATGCCACGCGGGCGCGCATCGCGGCGCGGAAGGCGCGCGAGACGGTGCGGCGCAAGGGCATCCTGGACTCCGCGTCCCTCCCCGGGAAGCTCGCGGATTGCCAGAGCAAGGACCCGGCGGAGTCGGAGCTCTACATCGTCGAGGGTGACTCGGCAGGCGGGTCTGCCAAGCAGGGCCGGGACCGGCGCAACCAGGCCATCCTGCCGCTGCGCGGGAAGATCTTGAACGTGGAGAAGGCGCGCTTCGAGAAGATGCTGACGTCCGCGGAGATCGTCACGCTCATCACGGCGCTGGGGACGGGGATCGGCAAGGAGGAGTACGACCCGGAGAAGGCCCGCTACCACCGCATCATCCTGATGACGGACGCGGACGTGGACGGCAGCCACATCCGCACGTTGCTGCTCACCTTCTTCTACCGGCAGATGCCGGAGCTGCTGTCCAAGGGGTTCCTCTACATCGCCCAGCCGCCGCTCTACAAAGTGACGCGCGGCAAGAAGGAGCTGTTCCTCAAGAACGAGGCGGCCTTCGGCGAGTACCTGATGGGCATTGCCGCCGAGCACACGAAGGTGCGCACCCCCACGGGCGAGCTCGCCGGGGAGCAGCTGAAGGAGGCGCTGGAGGCGGTGGAGCGCTACCAGGCGCGGCTCGAGCGGATGGCGCGGCGCAAGGACTGGCGCGTGCTGGACGCGCTGGTGCAGGTGGCCCACGTGGACGCCTCGGTGCTGCAGGACCGGGAGCGGCTGGCCGAGGAGCTGGACAAGGTGGAAGCGGCCTGCGAGGCGCGCTACCCCAACGACATGCAGCAGCTCGTGGCGGTGCTGTCCACGGACGAGGCGCACGGCGGCTTCCGCGTGACGCTCAAGAGCGAGGTGAACGGCAGCCCGCGCGAGACGGTCATCGACCAGGCGTTCCTCGAGAGCCCCGAGTACCGCGAGCTGCTGCGGTTGCGGGACGGGCTCGCGGTCTTCGGCCAGGCGCCCTACACCGCGGTGTTCGAGTCCGGCGAAGTCACGGTGCAGACGGTGCAGGGGCTCTCGCGCGCCGTCATGGAGGACGCGCAGAAGGGGCTGGGCATCCAGCGCTTCAAGGGCCTCGGCGAGATGAACCCCGAGCAGCTGTGGGAGACCACCATGAACCCGTCCACCCGCACGCTCCTGCAGGTGCGCGTGGAGGACACCGTGGAGTCGGACGAGATGTTCTCGCTGCTCATGGGCGAGCAGGTGGAGCCGCGGCGCGAGTTCATCGAGCGCAACGCGCTCGAGGTCCAGAACCTGGACATCTGACCCATGAACACGCGGCCCGCCAAGCTCCCCGGCCCCAACGACGCCTGCTGGTGCGGCTCGGGGCAGAAGTACAAGAAGTGCCACCGCGGCGAGGACGCCACGGGCACGCGCACCGCGGCCGCCCCCGCGGCGAAGCGGGTGATGCCCGGCGTGGTGTCACCGCGGCGCCCGGTGCCGGCGCACGTCCCTCCCACGGACTACTTCGAGTCCGGCATCCCGGGGAAAGGTGCACCGGGAGACCCGGCCACGGCGCTTCAGCGGCTGAGGCGGGCCTGCCGCGCGGCGGCCGAGGTGCTGCAGGAGACGGCGGCGGCGCTCGCCCCCGGCGTCACC
Source organism: Pseudomonadota bacterium (assembly GCA_039800145.1). Taxonomy (GTDB): domain Bacteria; phylum Myxococcota; class Myxococcia; order Myxococcales; family Myxococcaceae; genus VGRA01. The sequence goes on from JBDLRJ010000193.1 coordinate 6,683, forward strand.
ACGGACTTCATCGACGGGGTGTGCCACGAGGCCTACCTCAAGCGCGGCGGCTTCCCCTCCACGCTCAACTACCACGGCTTCCCCAAGTCCCTCTGCACCAGCGTCAACGACGTCATCCTCCACGGCATCCCGGACAGCCGGCCGCTGGAGGAGGGGGACGTCATCAACCTGGACATCACCATCTACCTGGACGGGATGCACGGGGACTGCTCGGCCACCTTCGCCGTGGGGAAGACGGACCCCGAGTCCGAGCGGCTCGTGCGCGTCACGCACGAGGCGATGATGCTCGGGATCGAGGCGGTGAGGCCGGGAGCGCGCGTCTACGACATCGGCCGGGCCATCCAGGCGCACGCGGACCGCAACGGCTTCGGCGTGGTGCGCGAGTACTGTGGCCACGGCATCGGCCACGTGTTCCACCGGGATCCCACCATCCCGCACTACTTCGACAAGAAGTTCGACACGGTGCTGGAAGAGGGAATGGTCTTCACCGTGGAGCCCATGCTGACGGCCGGCTCGCCCCGCATCCGCACCTGGGACGACGACTGGACGGTGGTGACGGCGGACGGCAAGCGCGCCGCGCAGTTCGAGCACACCGTGCGCGTGTCCCGCGACGGGGTGGAAATTCTCACGCGCCTGGACGCCCCGGTGGGTTGATACCGGCGCGGCCGGTGTGCTGTAGCACCGGGGCATGAAGCCCCACGCGCTGCTCGCAGGCCTGTTCCTGTCCCTCCCCGCGTTCGCCCAGGACGTGGGCGAGATTGCCGTGCTGCAGGACACCTCCGGCGCCATCCACACCCCGGCCGGGTTCGAGGCGCTGCAGAGCTGGTTCTGCAAGGCGGCTGCAAGGAAGTTCTACGAGACGCACGCGGATCTCTACGACGGCGTCGTCACCTTCACCACGCGCGGGCTGAACGACATCGAGAACGTGCAGCAGGGGACGCCGGTGCGGGGGGTGGCGCAGGGCATCGGCCGGGACAGCTGGCGCTACCCCGGGGCGGCCGCGTACGGCAGCGCGGGGCGGCTCTCCCAGTGCGTCTTCATGGGCGCGCTGTCGAAGTTGCCCGCGGACCCGGGGGGGCCGGCCTCGGTGCTGCTGGGGTTGCCGCTGGGGCTCACCGCCATGGAGCTGCTCGGCCACGAGTACGGCCACCACTGGCTCTTCTCCGTCAACTACGACCGGGCGGACGGACTGGGGCCCCGGGACCTGCTGCGCGGGTACGAGCACAACAGCGAGGACCCCTCGCAGAGCTACGCCAACAACCACTGGAGCGCCTTCACCGACAGCACGTCGGTCATGTACGGCAATTTCCTCCAATCCCGTCCTCCCTCTGGAAACCAGGGGACGTACGGCTTCACCGGCGGCGTGCGCGGCTATGGCCCGCTGGACCAGTACCTCATGGGGCTGCGCTCCACCTGCGAGGTGCCCCCGGTGCTGGCGGTGGACGACGGCTCGGGCCACGGCAGCCCCGCCGTCTCCACCCCGCGCGGACAGTCCATCTCGGTGACGGGCACGGGCGTGGAGGTGGCGGTGGAGGACGTGGTGCGCGCCAGCGGGCCGCGCGTGCCGGACGCGCTGCAGTCCCAGAAGTGCTGGCGCGTGGCCTTCATCCTCGTGGCAGATGGCAACACGCCGCCCACGCAGGCACAGCTGGACAAGGTGGAGGCCTACCGCTCGCAGTTCCGCGCCTGGTTCGCGGGCGCCACCGGCGGGCGCGGCAGCATGGACACGCGGCTGTCCGGGCCCGGGTGCCAGTCCATCCCCAACCCGGTGGCCCCGAGGGACTGCTCCCAGCCGGCGCCCGCGGACGGGGGGACGTGGAGCTGGCCCACGGACGGCGGCGAGACGGCACCCGCGGACGGCGGCGAGACGGAGACGCCGGGGGCGCAGGACGCCGGGACGGGGGACGCGGACGCGGGACTGCCTCCCGGCTTCAACAAGGACAACGTCGGCAAGCTGCGGACGTCGGGGTGCGGCTGCTCCGGGGGCGCCGTCCCCGCGTTCCCGTGGCTGCTCTCGCTCGGGGCGCTGCTCGCCGCAGGACGCCGGCGCGCGTGCAATTGACAATTTGGATGCATTTCAGAGGGAGAGTTGTTTAGTTTGTAAAAACCCCGGCAAGGAGATGTCTGTCCTTTGTCGTCCGGGGGTATGACTCCCCCGCCGTTTCCCATCACCGCAGGAGAAAGCGTCCCACATGTCCTTCGAGAACCAGGTCCGTGAATTCATCCGCCGCGAGGTTGCCGCGGAGGTTGCCCCGCTGCGCGCCGCCATCGCGCAGCTGCAGGGAGATGCCGCCCAGCTGGCGGTCCTGCAGCAGCTGGCGGAGCGACTCGGGCCCGTGCTCGGGCTCCAGCCGGCGGCCCCCGCTCCCCGCCGCCGCGGCCGTCCCGCGCGCGCTGCCGTGGCCGCGGCGTCCGCCCCTGCCGCTGCCGCTGCCGCCGCGTCCGCCGGCCGCCGCCGCCGTGGCCCGCCCGCGGTGAACGACCGGCCGTGCGCCATCATCGGCTGCAAGCGCCCCTCGCGCACCAAGGGCTACTGCGCCGCGCACTACCAGAAGCTCCGGATGCTCGCCCGCACCAACCGGCTGCCGGCCGGCTGGAAGGACTTCGCGGAGGCGAACTCGGTGGAGGACGTGGTGCTGCCCCGCGGCCGCGCCGCGAGCAAGGCGCTGAAGGAGTCCAGGGCCGCCCGCACCGCGCGCGCCCCGCGCAAGGCCGGCCGCAAGGGTGGCCGTCCGAAGAAGGACGCCGCCAAGGCAGAGGCGAAGGAGTCTGCCTCCGAGCAGAAGGAGGGCTGATCCCCTCCGCAGTCCCGCGCCTCAGGGCAGCTCGGCCAGGTCCGGCTGGGCTGCCCGCGTGGCGCGGCGCAGTGCGGGAAGTGCCGCGTGGAAGGCGATGCTCGCCAGCAGCGCCGCCGCGGCCCCCGTCCCGAGCACGGCCTGCACGGGCCAGCGCTCGGCCAGCGTCCCCATGAGCAGTGCGCCGAAGGGCGTCACCCCCGCGAACAGCATGGTGAAGAGCCCGATGACGCGCCCCCGGTAGGCCTGCGCCACCACCCCCTGCATGGCCGTCACGGTGCCGGCCATGGCCTGGATGAAGCCGAAGCCCACGAGGAAGAGGCCGGCCTGCGTGGGGGCCACGTGGCGCGTGGCGCAGGCGGCGAGCAGCCCGGCCGCGAGCGCTGTCACGCCGAACCCCACGCGCCGGGCCATCCCGTCCACGCGGCCGCGCAGCATGAGCAGCGCCGCGAGCAGTGAGCCGAGTCCCGCGGTGGCCTGCAGCCGGCCGAGCAGCGCCGAGTCACCCCCGAGCACGTCGCGGGCCACCACCGGCATGAGCGCGGTCCAGGGCAGCGCGCAGAAGCTGGTCACCGTCACCAGCAGCAGCAGCGCCCGGATGAGCGGCTGGGCGAAGGCGTAGCGCACCCCGTCCCGGAGGTGCTCGAGCGCGTTGCCGCCCGCCCCGGAGGCATGGGGCGGTGCCTCGAAGCGGGTGAGCGCGTACAGGACGCCGAGGAAGGAGAGCGCGTTGAGGGCGAAGCACCAGCGCTCGCCCACGAGGCCCACCACGTACCCGCCCGCCATGGGGCCCAGCACGCGGGCCACGTTCACCACGGTGGAGTTGATGGCCACCGCGTTGGGCGTGTCCGGCCCGGCGATGGCTGACAGCAGCGCGTGGCGCGCCGGGATTTCAAAGGCATTGGACAGCCCCAGCAGCAGCGCGAGGAAGAGCAGCCTGCCCGGCGTCACCGCGTCCGCGAAGGCGAGCGCGGCGAGCGCGGCGGCCTGCGTGCAGGCGAGTACCTGGGTGGCAAACAGCATCCGCCGCCGGTCGTAGCGGTCCGCGAGGCTGCCGCCCCAGGCCCCGAGGAAGAACGCCGGCGCCTGGGAGAGGAAGGCCACGGCCCCGAGCAGCTGCTTGCTGCCCGTCAGGCGGTACACCAGCCACCCCATGGCGAGCGACTGCATCCAGGTGCCCACCACGGACACCGCCTGCCCGGCGAAGAACCAGCGGAGCTGGGGATGGTTCAGCGCCCGGAGCCAGGAGGGAAAAGTCATGGAGGCGACGCCGCGGGCAGGCCGAGTGCTTCCCTAGAGCGGACGGGCGCGTGGTGCAAGGAGCGAAGAGGTCCCGCGGGGACGGGTGCCGCGGTAGGGTGGCGCGCCCTCCGAGCGGGAGCCCGCCATGAACCGACGTGAATTCGAGTCCTCCATCCACGTGGACCTGGGAAGCCAGGAGACGTACGGCGCCTACCTGCAGCTGGACAAGGTGCTCAACGCGCAGTCGCCGCGCAGCAGTCCGCCCAACCACGACGAGCTGCTGTTCATCATCCAGCACCAGACGAGCGAGCTGTGGATGAAGCTGCTCGTGCACGAGCTGCAGGCCATCCTGCGCTACGTGCGGGCGGACTCGCTGAAGCCGTCCTTCAAGTGCTTCGCGCGCGTGGCGCACATCCAGACGGTGCTCTTCGACCAGTGGGCGGTGCTGGAGACGATGACGCCCTCCGAGTACCTGCAGTTCCGCGCGGCGCTGGGGCGTTCCTCCGGGTTCCAGTCCTTCCAGTACCGGGCCATCGAGTTCCTGCTGGGGAACAAGGACGAGGCGGCGCTGCTGCCGCACCGGGCCACGCCGGGCATCCACGGCTGGCTCTCGGGGCTCCTCTCCACCCCCTCGGTGTACGACGAGTTCGTGCGGCACCTCGCGCGCAGGGGCCACGCGGTGCCGGCCGCGATCCTGGAGCGGGACGTCTCGCGGCCGTGGGAGAAGTCCGCGGAGCTGGAGGCGGTCTTCCGCCGCATCTACGAGCAGCCGGAGTCCCACTGGGACGCGTACGAGATGTGCGAGAAGCTGGTGGACGTGGAGCAGCGCTTCCACCTGTGGCGCTTCCGCCACATGAAGACGGTGCACCGCATCATCGGCGACCGGCAGGGGACGGGCGGCAGCTCGGGGGTGGGCTTCCTCCGCAAGGCGCTGGACCTGCAGTTCTTCCCGGAGCTCTGGAGCGTCCGCACCGAGCTCTCCCCGCCCGCCGCGCCGTGAACGTCCCGGCGCTGGAGGCGGCGCAGCTGCTCTGCTACCGCATCTTCGACATTGCGAACGAGATTGATCTCGCGAAGGTGCAGACGCGGCTCCAGGCGGACACGCGCCGCCTGAGCCTGTCCCGCGAGAACTCCCAGTACCTGCAGCTGCCGGACCCGCCGGTGACGGTGGAACTGGGGCGGCAGTCGCTCCCGCTCGCGTCCGGTGCGCGCGGGGTGGAGGCCCTGGGGCGCATCTTCGCCCACGGCGCGGCGAGCATCATCCTGAAGGTCCCGGTGGCGCCGGGCACGCCGTTCGAGGCGCTGGTGCCGCTCGCGGACGAACTCTACGACTCCCCGGAAGTGGACGTTCTTGCAGGGCAGCTGATGGAGAGGCTGCGCCAGGACATCCGGGAGGCGTGCGAGTCCCCGCACCTCTGGGGACAGACGGAGAGCTACACCGTCACCTTCGTGCAGCGCTTCGCGGGGCCGGTGGAGCTGTCCTCGCTGTCGCACTCGGCGGAGCTGGCGAGGTTGCTGGTGGGAGAGCGTGCAGAGCCGCCCCTCGCGGGGCCAGAGCAGTCCTCCATCACCTCCACGCGCTTCTCGTACCGGGAAGACGACCTGGTGGTCATCGACTGGAACAGCGCCTTCGTGGTGGAGCCCTCCGGGAGCACGGACATCCCGGACCTGCTGGAGATCTGCAACGCGCAGCTCCTGGAGTTCCGGTACTACGACGAGATCCTCGAGAAGGAGCTCCAGTCCACCTACGACGAGCTCCAGCAGGAGCGCGCGCGGCAGCGGACGCGGTTGGTACGGAGCCCGTACGCAAGACTGTCCCGGCGGCTGCTCACCACGGTGCTGGAGACCAACGAGTTCGTGGAGCGCGTGGAGAACTCGCTGAAGGTCATCGGCGACTTCTACCTGGCCAAGGTCTACGAGGGGGCCACGCGGCGGCTGCGCGTGCACCCGTGGAAGGAGGCGGTGACGCGCAAGCAGCAGCTGCTGGCGCAGACGTACCAGCTGCTCCGGGGCGAGGTGGACACCACGCGCTCGCTGACACTGGAGACCGCCATCGTGGTCCTCATCGTGGTGGAGCTGGTGCTCGCCCTGTGGCCCGGGCACGGGAGGTAGGGACGGGGTAAGCTTCCCCGAGGTCATGCACGAGGACGACATCGACAAGCGGAAGTGGCTGCGCACGCGCCCGAGTCCGGGCGCCGGCTGGGACGCCGCGGTGGAGTTCGGCGTGGACGTCACGCTGCTCGAGCGGAACCTGGAGCTGACATTGGAGCAACGATTCCAGCAGCTCGAGGAGATGCTCGCACTGGCCGCCGCGCTGAAGCCCGAGGAGCCAGCCCGTGCCGACCCTGCAACTCCGTGAACTCCTGGCGGTCCTGCTCCGTGGAGAGGTGGAGTTCGTTGTCGTCGGTGGGGTAGCAGCCGTCGCCCATGGCTCTTCCACGATGACGAAGGACATCGACGTGGTGGCGCCGCTGACCGCAGAGAACTGCGCCCGCATCCTGGCCGCGCTCCGGCCTGAGGACCGCCTCGTGGAGATGGAGCTCCGCGCGCTCCGTGACATGAGGAAAGGCTCGGGACGCTAGTCGTCGTCGTCTTCCGGCAGGCGCATCATCCCCATCAACTGCACGCCCTCGTCCATCTCCCCCCGTAGCTTCCGGAGGACATCCTGCGCCTGGAAGCCCGAGAGGTGCTGGACTCCCGGCTCGCGGGGTGAGGCCAGGCGCCTGTCATCCAGCGTGCGGACGGAGCCATCCCGCTTCGGCACGTAGGCCACGCACACCGTGCCCTCCTGCTTCGTCACCTCCGCGGCCTCCGCACGCGTCATGGCAGACAGGTTGTGCACCACGTTCCGGCACTGCAGGCAGAAGCGCAGGCGGTCAGTTCCCTCCAGCGTGCTCCAACTCAGCGGGCAGGGGGACTCGACCTGGATGCGCAGCGGCCGGGGGGACTTCGACGTCTTTTTCGCCGTCACGGGCAGCTCGCCGTGCGCACCGAGCAGATGTTCCCGTTGCAGCTCTCTCCGGCCCCGCAGGTGTAGGGCAGCTCCGTGCACGGGCTGCGGCACTCGTAGGCGCACGTGCCCTGCACGCAGGCCCACTCGCCGGGGCACTTCACCGGCGCGGTGGTCTCCGTGCAGTCGCAGTGGGTGTTGCAGCGCTGGGCGGATTCGCAGCCGGACAGGGTGGCGGTGGCGAGCAGCAGGACCGCGGCGAACGTTCTCATGATGGTCACGTTACCCCGACCCGTGTGCGGACCTGCATCCCCCTCAACGCGTGCACAGCGTAGGCCCCCGCATGAGGCCCACCGCCAAGCCGCTCTCTCCCCGGATGTTCGACAACGCGCTGCTCGAGTGGGGCTCGCGCGTCCACCCGGCGACACCGTTCGTCGTCTACGTGCCGCTGCTCTCCGGGCTGCTCGCGTGGGCCCTGCACGCAGGCGTCACCGACGGTCGCCACGTCGCGGTGTGGCTCCCGCTGGGGCTCGTCACCTGGCAGCTCGCGGAGTACGGCCTGCACCGGTACCTCTTCCACTGGGAGGGAGTCGGCCCGCTGTCGCGCCGCTTCCACGAGGTCCTCCACGGCCACCATCACGACTACCCGTCCGACGCGGACCGCCTGGTGATGCCGGTGGGGGCGTCCCTCCCGGCCGCGGCGCTCATTGCGTCCGCGCTCTGGGCGTTGGACGTTCCTGCAACCACGGTCCCGCTCTACGTGGGCTTCATGGGCGGGTACCTCTGGTACGACCTGCTGCACTGGGCCACGCACGCGGTGAAACCCCGGACGGCCTGGGGCAGGCGGCTGCGGGCGCACCACATGGCGCACCACTTCGCGGACCCCTCCCGCAACTTCGGCATCAGCCACCGCTGGGTGGACCTGCTCGTCGGGACCTTCCGGAAACACGAAGGCCCCGGCCGTCCGTGAGGACTGACAAGCCGGGGCCCGCGTGAAACAGCGAGAGGCGGAGACTTACGCGCTCTTCTGGAACACGTCGTTGAACTCGGCCAGGGCCTTGTTCAGCGTGGTCTTGATGTCCGCGGTGAGCTCGCGCTTCTCGGCGATGTCCTTCGCCAGCTGCGGGAACTTCCCGTCGGTGAACTCCATGAACTCCTTCGCCCAGCGGACCACGTCCTTCACCGGGACCTCGCGGATCCACCCGCGCTTCTGCGCGTCGTCGCGGTTGGTGGCGGCGTAGATCTGCATCACCTGCTTGGCCACCGGCATGGGCTCGTACTGGTTCTGCTTGAGGAGCTCCGTGAGGCGCTCGCCGCGGGCCAGCGTCTCCTGCGTGGCCTTGTCCAGGTCAGAGCCGAACT
>JBDLRJ010000194.1:0-27741 GCA_039800145.1 Pseudomonadota bacterium
GCAAGGCTCCAGCTCCGGGACGGCGACACCGCGCGGGCGTCGGCCTCGTTCCGCGAGACGCTCGAGCGCAACCCGGACGACGAGCGCGTGGCGCTCCGGCTGGACTTCCTGGATCCCTCCGCCAACGAGCGGCTGCGGCGCGAGGCGCCGGACGAGGCCGCGCTGGAGGAGCTGGCCCGCAAGGCGCGCGCGCTCGAGCCCGTGCGGGGCGCCAACCACGCCTACCTGCTGGACCACGAGGTGGCCTGGTTCAAGCCGGACGGTACGCTCACGTCCCTGGTGACGCAGGTGCAGGAGAGCTTCAACGCGGAAGGTCGCGATGCACTCCTCAAGCAGTCGCTCGGTGGTGGCCGCACCCGCGTGTACGTGGCGTACGCGCTGGACCAGGACGGTCGCCGCGTGGAGCCGGTGTCCATGCGGGACGGCACGGTGCGCTTTCGGTCTCTCGGCGAGCGCTCCACCGTGGTGCTGCAGTACCGCCGCGAAGTCTCCCCGCGAGGCTACCTCGCGCGCCACCTCTCCACGGCGTGGAGCTTCCAGGGCCTCAACGACTTCCGGGCCGAGGCGCGCTTCATCCTGTTGCTGCCGGAGGGCACGAAGCTGCACGAGGCGGCCACGGGCGCGCTGCAGCGCACCGAGCGCTCGGAAGACGGGATGCGCCGCGTCGAGTGGCTCGCCACGCAGGTCCCACCTCTCCACGCTGAACCCGGCATGCCTCCCCTGCGCGAGGCTGCGCTCTCGCTCGAGCTCTCGACCGTCCCTTCCTGGGACACCTTTGCCGAGTGGATGGTGGCGCTGCTCCAGGACGCGGACCGCGCCAGCCCCGAGACGTCCCGGCTCGCGAAGTCGCTCTTCGAGGGGGCGCAGACGAAGGACGAGAAGCTGCTCCGGGTCCAGGCGTTCCTGATGAAGGAAATTCGCTACGAGCAGGACTACGAGTCCCTCATCGCCGGCGTGAAGCCGCACCCTGCGCCCATGGTGCTCGAGCGCCGCTACGGCGACTGCAAGGACAAGGCGGTGCTGTTCCGGACGCTCGCGCGCGAGGCCGGGGTGCAGACGCGCTACGCGCTGGTGCGGACGCGGGACGCCGGGAAGGTGCGCAGGGAGCTCCCGCAGCAGCAGTTCAACCACGTCATCGTCTACGTGCCGGCGCAGGAGGGCGTCACCGAGCGCTATTTCGATCCCACGGCGGACGCGCTGGACGTGGGCACGGTCCGCTCGGACGACGTGGGCACCACGTCCTTCGTCGTGGACCTGGACAAGAGGACCTGGGAGTGGCGGGACATCCCGTACCAGTCCACGGAGGCGCAGCGTGCCGAGGTGGCGCTCGCCGTGGAGCTGCAGCCGGACGGCAGCGGCAGCGCCCAGCTGGACTCGAAGATGGTGGGGGACTGGGCGTCCGCGTGGCGGCGGCTCGCGCGCAACCCGGAGAACTTCTCCAGGGCCCTGCAGCAGCGCGCGGCCTCCTTCTTCCGGGGCGCAGAGGTGCAGGAGGGGGCCCGTTCCCCCGTCCCGGACGACGTGCGCGCCCCGGCCTCGTTGGCCTTCGCGGTGAAGGGCCCTGCGCTCGCCCGAGCGGAAGGGACGCAGGTGCGGCTGCAGCTGCCCGCGGACGTGGACCCCGCGGCCCCCTTCCGCATGACGGAGCGTCGCCACGCACTCGTGCTGCGCACCCCCTCTGCGTACGCGTGGAGCGGCACCGTCCGTCTCCCCGGCGGAAGGCTCGCGCGCGCCCCGGTGTCGAAGTCCGTGGACAGCCGCTGCGTGGGCTACACGCGCGAGGTGGAACCGCTCGCGGACGGCGTCCGCTTCCGCCACGCGCTGGAACTCCGCTGCGAGCGCGTGGCCGTGGCCGACTACCCCGAGGTGCTCAAGTCCGCGCTCGAGGTGAAGCGGCTGATGGAGGAGGAGCTGGTGCTGGACGCCGCGCCGCCTGCGCCCAGCCGCGTCCGGGCCCCCCGCCGCGCGGACAAGGAGGAGTAGGAGAGCGGCCCACCGACGGGGCCACGGCGGACCCAGGCGACGTGGGGGCGTTCCCGGCGCCCACCTGGCTGGGGGACTGCGGCCTCGGGAGGTAGGGCCACGCACCCGCGGCTGCTGGGTGTTCGCGGGCGGCGCAGCCTGCCTCGGCTGCTGCATGTTCCCCCGGCCGCGGCGTCGACCCCGGACCCGTGGACTGTCTCTCGGGGGGCGCCGCCGGACGCACCGCCTTGCGTGAAACTCTGAACGCTGGTTCATTCTTTCACGCGCATGCCCTACCGCCGCACCGACCGAACGGAGAAGGTCCGCCTCGAGGACCGCGCCGCCATCCTGGGGGCGGCCCGCCGCCTGGTGGCGCGCGGTGGCTACGGGGCCGCCTCCATGTCCGCCATCGCGCGCGGGGCAGGGCTCGCCACGGGGACGCTCTACCGGCACTTCCCGTCCCGCGCTGGGCTGTTCTCGGAGCTGTTCCGGGAGGTGGCCTCTCACGAGGTGGAGGAGACCGCGCGTGCCGCCGTGGGGCCCACGGCCTCGGCCCGGCTCTCCGCCGCCGTCCGCACCTTCGCCGAGCGGGCGCTCCGCCGCCGGAGGCTCGCCTTCGCGCTGCTGGCGGAGCCCGTGGACCCGGCCATCGAGGCGGAGCGGCTCGCGTTCCGCGCCGCCTACCGCGCGCTCTTCGCCGGCATCGTCCGGGACGGCGTGCGCTCGGGGGAGTTCCCGCGACAGGACGCAGCGCTCGCCGGCGCAGCCCTCGTGGGGGCGGTGGCCGAGGCGCTCGTCGGGCCGCTCTCTCCCGGCGGGCGCCCCGCGGAGGCCCGCCGCGTCCTTCCTTCGCTCGTCCGCTTCGCCGTCCGTTCCGTTTCCGCCGTCCCAGCCCCGGAGTGATTCCATGACACCTGCCTCGCCCCTTCCCGAGTTGCACCGCACCCACGAGGTGAAGAACCAGCCGCCCCCCCTCCCGCCCCACGACGCCTTCGCGGAGAACCGCCCGCTCGTGGAGGCGCTTGAGCGCGAGGGGGCCGCGTGGGCAGCGGGGAAGCTCTCGGGGCTCGGTCGCATCGCCGGCGGGGTGGCGCTCGAGTGGGGCGCGCTCGCCAACGACTTCCCGCCGCGGCTCGCCACGCATGACCGCTACGGCCACCGGGTGGACGCCGTCAGCTACCACCCGGCCTACCACGAGCTCATGCGCACCTCCGTGGAGCACGGGCTGCAGGGCGGGGCCTGGGCCGACAGCCGCCCCGGCGCCCACGTGGCGCGCGCCGCCGGCTTCATCACCTTCTCCACCGCGGAAGCCGGGCACCTGTGCCCCATCTCCATGTCCTACTCGGCGGTGCCCGCGCTGCGCGCCACCCCCGAGCTGGCACAGGAGTGGGAGCCGCGGCTCACCTCCACGCACTACGATTCCCGCTTCCTCCCGGCCCACGAGAAGACCGGTGCACTCGCCGGCATGGCCATGACCGAGAAGCAGGGCGGGTCGGACGTCCGCGCCAACGCGACGGTGGCCCGTCCCCTCGCCGCGGCGAGGGGGCAGGGGGCCGAGTACGCGCTCACGGGCCACAAGTTCTTCTGCAGCGCGCCCATGGGGGACCTGTTCCTCGTGCTGGCGCAGGCCGAGGGCGGGCTCTCCTGCTTCGTCGTGCCGCGCTTCCTCCCGGACGGCACGAAGAACCGCTTCTTCCTCCAGCGCCTCAAGGACAAGCTCGGCAACCGCTCCAATGCCTCGAGCGAGCTGGAGCTGGACGGCACCTGGGCGCGGATGCTCGGTGAGGAGGGGAGGGGCGTCCCCACCATCATCGAGATGGTGAACCACACGCGGCTGGACTGCGTGCTGGGTGGGACCGCGCAGCTCCGCGCCGGCGTGGTGCACGCGCTCCACCACGCGCGCCACCGGAGCGCCTTCGGCCGGCGGCTCGCCGACCAGCCGCTCATGCAGAACGTCCTTGCAGACCTCTGCGTGGAGAGCGAGGCGGCCACGGTGACCGCCCTGCGGCTCGCGCGCGCATACGACGAGGCCAGCCGAGGGGATGCCCGGCAGGTCCAGTTCCGCCGCATCGCCACCGCGGTGATGAAGTACTGGGTGTGCAAGCGCGCCCCCACGCACGTCGTGGAGGCGCTCGAGTGCCTCGGCGGCAGCGGCTACGTGGAGGAGTCTGGGATGCCGCGGCTGTTCCGCGAGGCCCCCGTCAACGGCATCTGGGAGGGCAGCGGGAACGTGATGTGCCTGGACGTGCTCCGCGCCATCACCCGCGAGCCCGGTGCACTCGAGGCCTTCGTGGCGGAGCTGGAGGAGGGGGCGCGGCTGGAGCCCAGGCTCGGCGCGGCCGTGGACGGCATCAAGTCGGAGCTGGAGGATCTCTCCACCGCCGAGGTCCGCGCGCGCCGCATCGTGGAGCGCATGGCACTCGCGCTCCAGGGGGCGCTGCTGCTCCGGCACGGCCACCCGGAGGTGGCGAAGGCCTTCGTCGCCTCGCGCCTCGCTGGGGACTGGGGCCACGCGTTCGGCACCCTGCCGCGCGGGACCGCTTTCGCCGCCATCCTCGAGCGCCACGCGGTGCAGTCGTAGAGGCGTTCCACGGATTTTCGAGGCGTGGCCCGGAAAGCCCGGGCCGCACCCCGGTGCACCGCGGATTTCTGAGGTGGGACGCGGGGGAGGCCTCGCGCAAGTAGCCGTAAACACGCGCGCGGTGCCGCGGGCACGGCGGTTGCTCAAGGGCTTGGACGTCGTTGCACACCCACTCCAACGCCTCGAAGGAACCCGCCATGACCCTCCGCTCCGCCCTCGCCGCCTTCTGCCTCTCGTTCGCCGCCTGCTCCGGGATGGAGAGCCCCCCGCCGGAGCCCATGCCGCTGCCGCACCCGCTCACGGGCGCGTGCACCGGCCTGGATGAAGGCGCCTGCAACGCCTCGCCCGCGTGCGTGGCGGTGTACGGGGACGGCGAGGAGCCCCAGCCCATTCCCGTGGTGGGCGTCGTGGGCGGCTGCATGCCCTTCGAGCCCGAGCAGCCCATGCCCTTCCACCACTGCGAGGAGATGCCCCCGGTGGACACCTGCGCAGGGCTGGACGAGTCGACCTGCACCCAGGCCGTGGGCTGCCAGCCCCAGTACGTCGGCGGCGGAGTGGCGTACGGCCCCAACGCGGACCCGGTGGACGGCGTCACCGTCGGCTACGCGGGCTGCGCGCAAGTCCCCGGTGGCGAGGTACCGCCGTCTCCCGGTGCCTGCCCCGCGGTGGCGTGCCTGCTGTACTGCGAGAACGGCGAGGTGCTGGACTCGAACGGCTGCCCCACCTGCGAGTGCCTGCCGTAGCGGGCGCGCCTGGAAGACGGGTGACCCGAGGAGGCCCGTGCCCAAACCGGCGCGGGCTTCCCGCGTTTCAGCGGCCGAACCTGCCCCGGACCGCGCGCACCACCGCCGCATCCGCCGTGGGGCTGAAGAGTTCCACGGGGGTCCGGTTCCAGCGCAGCGCCGCGAGCAGGCAGGCCAGGGTGGCGAGGAGCCCGACGAGCGTGTTCTGCCAGCTCACCAGGTCCCACTGGCCGCTCCACGAGAGCTCCGCGTGGTCCAGGGGCCAGAGGTACAGCACCGGCCAACCGCTGCCGCCGAGTGCGAAGTCGCCCGAGCCGGCGAGGTCGCACACCAGGTGGAGGTGGAATGCCAGGAGGCCGAGCAAGAACGTTCCACGCTTGTCCTCTGCGCACCACGCGAGCAGGCCACACAGGAGCAGCGCCGCGGGCAGGCCGTGCGACACCACGTGGTGCCAGCGCGCGTAGGCCTCCTGTCCCGCGAGCAGCGAGAGGCCGTCCACGTCCGGTGCCACCCCGGCGAGCGTCACGAGGACGCGGTCCCTCCGCGCGCGGAGTCGCTGTGCGGCGAGCCAGCCCAACTCTGCGTGGACGAGGGGATTCACGGGGTGCGCTCGAGGTTACCCCTCGAGGGCGCGGCCGTTCACCTGCTCGGCGAGGAGGGGGTGCTCACTCCAACCAGGGAAGGGACGGATCGCCGGGGGCACGCAGTGCCCGGCAAGCGGGGCTCGGCAAGCGGGGCTCGGCAGGTGGGGCTCGGCAGGTGGGGCTCGGCAGGTGGGGACCTGCCCCTCGCACCGCCGTCCGGCGTCACCGCCCGAGGTGTCCTTCACGTGCTCCAAGGGAGCGAGGGCGTCGCCGGGGGCGCTTCATTCCCGTGTGCGGTTCCCGGAGGTTGTCCAGGGTGGATGCCGCACCCGTGCGGTTCGCAGGCGAGGTGGATTGCACCCCCTGGATGCCGACAGGCTGGCGCGGGTTGATGTCCCGTGGAACAAGATTGCGAGGGCAGGGACAACGCCGCGGATGTCCCGCGTGGGCGCGGTCCGGGCCCGGCAAGGGGCGCTCATGGGACGAGGGTGAAGTGGGCGCGTGAGAACGAACGGCGCGCCGCACGCTTCAGCGCGGGACGTAGATGCCGAGCACCCTGCCGCGCCACGAGTCCCGCGTGCCCATCCACTGGCCCATGTTCCCGTCGTTGATGAACTCGCGCGGGGAGGCGCCGCGGATGGTGATGTCCCCCGCGGTGGGGTGGGCCGTCCCGGTGCTGCCGGGGCCGACGACCACCACGGCGCCGGGTGGCACGCGCGGATCGTGCGGGTTGGTGATGGGCGGCGAGAGCGCGGTGTCCAGGCGCTGCAGTCCCGCCTCGGCCAGGTGGGCGGGGCTCGCGTTCAGGTACTCGGCGAAGTTGCGCGCGTACCCGCTGGGCATGGCGGGGAGATCGTTCCAGCTCTTCAGCTTCCCGTAGCCGGAGGACGTCAGGTAACGCCACACGTAGTTGAAGCAGTTGCCGTCCGTGGCCCCGGCGTTGTGCGTCCGGGCGTACTGCACCACGCGGTTCATCTGGTCCCGGCCGGTCGGAGAGATGGAGACGTTGCCGAGCGCGGCACGACCCGGGGCCGAGGGGCTCGCGGGCTGGGTGGCAGCGTGCAGCTTCGCCCACGTCTTCGGCCCCACCACGCCGTCGGTCTCAAGCCCCCGGCTCGCCTGGAACTTCACCACCGCGGCCCGCGTGAGCGGACCGAAGTCCCCGTCCAGGGGGCCGGGGTTGAAGCCGAAGGCCCGCAGTTCCTTCTGCAGCCGGAGCACCGTGGAGCCGCGGCTCCCAGGTCCCAGCAGGGGAGGAGGCGTTGACGCGAGCGGCGCGTTTCCTGCGGAGACGGGGGCGACGTGGGGCACGGGGCACCTGGGGATTGAAATGGGACCTCGTCCCATTATCGGGATCACCGGTGCTGAAGTTTCCTATTAGAGCGGCAACTCGAACGAGTAGCCGTCCCACGCCACTTCCACGGGGCCTCCGAAGGCCTCGCGGGCCTGCTCGAGCAGCTTTCCGGGGTCCACGTCGTGGCGGGAGCTGAGGTGGGTGAGGACCAGCTTCCGGGCCCCGGCAGCGCGGGCCACGGAGCCCGCCTCGCGCGCCGTCGAGTGGCGCGTCTCCACCGCGCGCGCCTGCTCGTCGTCCGAGAAGGTGGCCTCGTGCACGAGCACATCCGCGTTGGCGGCGGCGGCCACCAGGCGTTCGCACGGACGGGTGTCCCCGGAGAAGACCAGCTTGCGCCCGGGACGGGACGGGCCGAGCACCTCGGCCGGCGTGACGACCCTTCCGTCGGGAAGCGTCACCGGGTTTCCCCTCTGGAGCTGCCCGAAGGACGGTCCGGCGGACACGCCCAGGGCAAGCGCCTGCTGGACCTCGAAGCGGCCGGGCCGGGTGTTCTCCTCGAGCACGTACCCGAGCCCATTGACGCGGTGGTCCACTGCAACGGCGCGCACCGAGTAGTTGGTGCGCTGCACCGTGTCTCCGTCCTTCAACTCCTTGATGTCCACCGGGAAGTCTAGGCGCTCGGTCCCCAGGTAGAGGGCGCTCTGGAGGATGCGCCGGGCGGGGGCCGGGCCGTACAGGGTCAGCGGCGTCTCGCGGCCTCCCATGCCCAGTGTCCGGACGAAGCCGATGATGCCGAGGTAGTGGTCCGCGTGGAAATGCGTGAAGAAGACCGCGTCCACGGAGAAGCCGGTGCCGAAGCGGATCATCTGCCGCTGGCTTCCTTCGCCGCAGTCGAACAGCAGCAGATCGGTGTCCGCCTTCACGGCGATACCGCTGAGGTTGCGGTGGATGGTCGGCTGTGCGGCCGAGGTACCGAGGAAGGTGACGCGCAGCAGGGAGAGTTGAGACGCCACGGTGCGCCCTTCCTACCCTGAAACGGGTACTTCCGGGCGCCCGAGGTCGCGCACCTCTCGGCAGCTACGCCGCTTCCGGCACCGCGGCCGCGGGCGCCTCGGCCGACTTCGGGGTCCGCCGCGTCACCGGGCGCCGCTCCACCACCCGCACGCCGTAGGCCGTGAGCAGGGCCTTCCCCTGGGCGATGACCGCCTGCGCCCGGTAGTACGCCTCCGAGAAGTCCCGGGTCACCCGCGTGAAGTCCGCGGTTGCCGCCTTCACCCCCGCCTCCGCCGAGAGCCACTGCTTGCGGGAGGCCCGGAGGGCGGCCACCAGCCCGTCGCCCGCGTGGGGAACCTGACGGGCCACCTCCACCAGGTGCGTGGCGAGCGCCGCTTCGTCCTGGGCGTCCGCCGAGAGGATGGCGTCCGCGCCTGCCACGTCGAACACGTCGCTCATGGCCGCGGTGACGCGGCACACCGTCATCAGCTGCCTGCGCGCGTGCTCGAGTTTGCCGTTCGCCTCCCCCAGGCGGGCGGCGTGCACGTCCCACTCGTGCTTGGCCGCGCGCAACGCCCGCTCCGCGCCCTGGGCCGCCTCGTAGAGCGACGCCCCGCCGTCCAGCTTCCGCAGGTTGCCGGTGATTTCCCCCGAGCGGCGGTTGAAGACCTCGTACTTCCGGTTGGTGTTGCGGGCGTCCAGGTTGGTCGTGGCGGTGGGCTTCATGGCGGTGTCTCCAGGTTGGGGCCGGAACCGTTTCCGGCGTTGAACACCCCTTGAGCAGTCGCCGTGCCGAGGCTGGAGCCTCGTAAATCCAGGCGCTTGGGGGGTTGGACGTCCGGAATTCTGGACGGTTCGAGCTTCGTGGTCTCGGCAGCTGGACGGACAAGCCCCCGCGCAATCCGCCGGGCAGCCCACCGCATCCTGCGCACTGCGCGTCAGCCCGTGAGCGCGCAGGCGGACCGCGCGCGGCAACGTTTCCCGCCTGGCACAGCCTGCGTGGCCCCGTTTGGGCGGCGTGCGTAACCGCCCGTGCTACGGTCCCCAACCGCACTCATCGCCCGGGGGTTGTCCCACATGAACCGTATTGTCCTTTCCAGCGCAGCCTGCGTGCTCGCGCTGGGACTCGTTGCCTGCGGCAACGGGGGAACTTCCAACCCCACGCCGGATGCCGGCGCCTCCACCCAGGACGCCGGCAGCGCGCCGAAGGCGGACGGCGGCACGTCGCCCACGCCGGATGCGGGCACCACCGCCCCGGATGCGGGCACCGGCTTCAATCCCGGACTCCAGTACAACGGCTCCATCGCCTTCGAGAAGGTGACCCAGTGAAGACGACGCTCCTGTCCGCGCTCCTCCTCTCCACCGCGGCCCAGGCGGTGGAGATCGTCGAAGTCTCCGCGCCCATCTTTCCCCGCACCCCGGTGCTGTACGCCCAGGAAGGCGCCAACTACCCGTCGACCCAGGCTGCCCGCGAATCGCTGGTCACGAACGCCTCGCTGACGTTCGACGAGCTGCTCCAGGCCTGCGCCCCGCAGTACCCGGGCATCTCGCTCCAGAACGGCAACGGCAACGGCAACGGGAACGGTGGCAACGGCAACCTGTCCCAGCAGCAGCTCGCGGCCAACTACCAGCTCGTCGCCCAGTGCTCGTACGAGCAGTACACCGCCAAGCCGTACTGGATTCCGCAGCTCGTCTCGGACGTGACCATCTGCGAGCAGGAGCTCGGCCCGGACTGGCACCTGCTGACGGAGGCCGACATCAACGGCTTCTCCCCGCAGGATTTCCAGTTCTTCCAGAACACCTTGACGGATGCCTCCAACGCGGGCGGCAACACCAGCTTCTGGGGCTTCTTCTACTTCGGTCTGAAGGTGTTCATCCGCGCGGCGGACGGGAGCATCCAGCAGGGAGACCTCACCCCCGGCGTCTCCGTCCGGGTGGCCCCGCTCACCTATCCCCAGGGCTGGACGGCCCAGCAGCACTACGAAGGAGGGCTCGCCCTCCGCTGCATCCGCCGCACGCAGGTTCCGTAAAGAGACTTTTCTCAATTTCAGAGAAACTGCTCCAGCAGAGGGGCCGACAACGGGTTCAAGGAGGTTGTCTCCATGCCCGTCTCGCCCCTGTCCCGTCCCGTCGTTCCCGCCCCTGCCTCCCCGGTGCTCCTGCAGCTGGGGGCGCGGGGCCCGGCGGTCACCGCGCTGCAGCGGGCGCTCGCCGCGCGGGGCTTTTCGCCGGGGGGCGCCGATGGCCTCTTCGGTGAGAAGACGCGCGCCGCGGTGGTGGCCTTCCAGCGCAAAGAGGGGCTCACGGCGGACGGCGTGGTGGGGCCGCTCACCCGCGCCGCGCTCGCAGACCGGCACGCCCCGTCCCCGCGTCAGCCTTCACCCGTGGGGGCGCGCACCGGCCGGAAGGACGTCTTCCTCGCCCCGGCCCGCGCCGAGGCGAAGCGGCTGGAGGCCGTCTCGTCCGTCTTGAAGTCCGCCGTGGCAGACGGCACCGTGACCGCCGCCGAGTCCCAGTCGCTCGCGGCCGTGCTCGCCCGCGCCCGGGCCCCGGCGGCACGGCTCGTGGCAGGCCAGTCCGCCCCGGTGCTCGCGGCCCTGGACGCGGTGGGCCGCGCGCTCGAGTCCGGGAAGTTGGTCCTCCGTGCCGGGGCGCTCGAAGACGGCCTCGCCGAGGCCCGCTCCACGATGCTGTCCGACGCCCAGTCCGCCGCCGCCCGCAACCCTTTCGCCCGCGGCGGCTGGCAGCGCGCCTTCCCCGGCGTGGCCACGAAGGAGCTCCGCGTCCAGGGGCTGCGCGCCTCGGTGGTGGCGGTGGACCTCGCGGATCCACGCGTCTCGCTCGAGACGAACCGCGAGTCCGCCCGCGGCCGAAGCGTTTCCTTCTTCGCGGGGGCCCACCGCGCCGAGGTGGCCATCAACGCGGACTTCTTCTCCTGGGGCAGCTTCAAGCCCTCCGGCTTCGCCATGACGGCGGGCAAGGCCTGGGCCGGCACGACCGACAGGAACTTCGAGGGCTTCCTCGCCTTCACCGGCCGCAACGCCGAGGTGGTGAAGCCCTACGGCCGCAACCCGGCGTGGAGCCGGAACGCGGTCTCGGGACGCCCCTCGGTGTTGAAGGACGGCCAGGCCATCCTCTCGGATCCCAACAAGAACGACCGTTCCGCCCGCACGGGGCTCGGGCTGTCGAAGGACGGCCGGGTGCTGTACCTCGTGGCCGTGGAAGGGAAGAGCGGCGTGCGCGGCCTGCGGGCCACCGAGCTGGGGGCCCTGCTGAAGTCGCTCGGCGCGCACGACGGGCTCGCGCTGGACTCCGGCGGGAGCGCCCAGCTGTTCGTCAAGGGGCGCGGCATGGTGCAGCGCTCCACGGACCCGGGCGGCGGGCGCGCCGTGGCCAACGTGCTGATGGTCCAGTCTCGCGGGTAGGACGGCCGGCCCCCGAGACAGGTGCATCCGGTGCCTGCGGGGGATACACCCTGTGCCGCCCCGCCCATGTCCCAGGACGACGACTCGCTCCCTTCCAGCCGCTTCGCCCGCTTTCGCAAGCTCGCGGGGCTGACGGCCAGCCTCTCCGCGGATGCCCTGCAGCGCGGCGTCAAGAAGCTGGCCGGCTCCGAGCCGGACCCGGGCCTCAGTCGCGAAACGGCCGAAAAGCTCGCCACCACGCTGGGCGAGATGAAAGGCGTGGCCATGAAGCTGGGCCAGGCCCTCAGCATGGACCCGGAGGCGTTCCCGCCCGAGGCGCGCGCGGTGCTGGCGCGCCTGCAGAACGCCGCCCCGCCCATGCCGTACGCGCACGTCCGCGAGGTGGTGGAGGAGGAACTGGGGGAGCCGCCCGAGTCTGCCTACGCCTCGTTCGACGAGACACCGCTCGCCGCCGCCTCGCTCGGCCAGGTGCACGCCGCCGTGACGCACGGGGGCCAGGCGGTGGTGGTGAAGGTGCAGTACCCGCGCGTGGCGGACGCGCTCAAGAGCGACCTGGACAACCTGGGCCTGGTGGTGAAGGCGCTCGGGGCCAACCAGAAGCTGGACGTGAAGAAGTACTACGAAGAGGTGAAGCGCGAGCTGGTGCACGAGCTCGACTACCGCCGCGAGGCGCGCCTTGCCCGCGAGTACGCCGAGGCGCTCGCTCCCTTCCCGGACCTGGCCGCGCCTGCCCCGGTGGACGCGCTCACCGCGGGGCGGGTGCTCACGCTCGAGCGCTTCGAGGGGCCCACCCTCAAGAAGCTGCTCGAGCCGGACGCCGCGGTGGACGACGACACGCGCTTCCGCGTGGGACGCCAGCTGGTCCGCAACACCTTCGGTCCCTTCCTGCACTCCGGGCGGATGCACGTGGACCCGCACCCGGGGAACTTCATCGTGCTGCCGGACGGGCGCCTGGGGGTGCTGGACTTCGGCAGCATCAAGCAGTTCAGCCCGCTCTTCGTGGACGTCAACCGCGCCATGTACCGGGTGGGGGTGGAGGGCCGCGCGGCCGGCGTGGACGTGGTGGGGCTCTCGCGCCAGGTGGGCTTCGACATCTCGGTCTCGGACGACGAGACGGCGGAGCTGGTGCACGCCATCGTGGACCGGGCGTGCCGGGCCATGCGCGAGCCCGAGTGGGACTACGGCGCGGACGACTCCCAGAAGCTGCTCGAGCAGCTCTTCAAGGAGCGCTTCGGCACCTTCCTCAAGGTGCGGCCGCCCGAGGAGGCCCCGCTCTTCTTCCGCGCGGTGGGCGGCCTCACGCAGAACCTCAAGCTGCTGCGTGCGAAGGGGCCGTTCCGCGCCGCGTTCGTGGAACTCCTCGCACTGGCCGGGACCTGATACACGCCGCACCCCTCATCCATGCAGAATCTCGTCCTCGGACAGAAGGTCCGGTACCTCCCGCAGCCCGAGTGGGGCGTGGGGCACCTGCTCGCAATCGACGAATCCGGCACCCGCGCGCAGGTGCTCTTCCCCGGGCGGGACGGGGGACCGGTGGTGGTGTCCTCGCGCGGCGGTGCGCTGGTGCCGCACGCCCTCCAGCCGGGGGACCGCGTCCGCACCGCGCGCAAGGGGCGGTACGCCACCGTGCTGCGCGAGGAGGAGGGCGGGCGCGGCCTGCGGCGGTACGCCTTCCGCTTCGAGGACGACGGCGCGGAGGACGAGCTGCCGGAGTCGGAGCTGCTCGCGGTGCCGCCGCGCCCGGATGCGCTCGCGCTGCTGAAGGAGGGACGGGTGGGGGACGCGTCCTCCTTCCTCCTCCGCCGCCGGGCGCTGCGCCTGGACGACGAGCGAAGGTGTGACGCGCTCGGCGCGCTCTTCGCCTCGCGCGTGATGGTGAAGCCGCACCAGGTGGGCGTGGTGCAGCGCGTGCTCTCCGCCCGGCGTCCGCGCTTCGTGCTCGCGGACGAGGTGGGGCTCGGGAAGACCATCGAGGCGGGGATGGTGTTCTCCGCGCTGCGCCTGTCGGGGCTCGCCCACCGCGTGCTCGTGGTGGCCCCCTCGCACCTCTCGGTGCAGTGGCTGGTGGAGCTGTTCCACAAGTTCAACCAGATGTTCACGCTCATGGACTCGGAGCGCTTCGAGTCCTCGCTGGAGGAGGCCCCGGGCATCAACCCCTGGAGCCGCTTCCCGCGCGTCGTGACGTCGCTCGAGCTGCTGCAGCGCAACGACGTGCTGCGCGCCGCGGTGGCGGAGGCGGACGCCCACTGGGATCTCGCCATCTTCGACGAGGCGCACCACCTCAAGTCGCCGAAGGCGTACGAGGCCGCCGAGGTGGTGGCCGGCAACGCCTGGGGCCTGCTGCTGCTCACCGCCACGCCCATGCAGTTGGACCCGGCGGAGTACCACCGGCTGCTGCAGCTCATCGACCCGCGTACCGCGCCCACGCTCGAGGGCTTCTCGGCGCGGCTGCAGCGCCAGGAGGAGCTCTCGGCCGCGCTGCGCGCGCTGCTCGACGGCGGCAAGGGCCAGGCCGCGGCGGTGAAGGCGCTCGCGGCGCGCTTCCCCGGCGACGCGGCGCTCAAGTCGCTGAAGGGCCCCTCGCTGCTCGGCCACCTCGCGGAGACCTACTCGCTCTCGGACCGGCTCATCCGCAACCGCCGCGCGGTGGTGGGCGGCTTCAGCGAGCGGCGCCTCCACCGGCACGCCGTGTCGCTGTCCGGTGCCGAGAAGAAGGCGCGCGAGGCGGCGCTCGCCGCGCTGCGCGAGGCGGGGACGGTGCAGGGCGCTGCGCTCAGCAACCTCCTGCGCAGGCTCGAGTCCTCCCCTGCGGCGTTCAACGCGGCCGTGTCCTCCAGCAAGGCGCTCGCGGGGCAGGCCGGGGCGCTGAAGCTCCCCGAGACGGACGCGAAGCTGAAGGCCTTCCAGGAGGTGCTCGCCGCCGCGTGGAAGAAGGAGCCGGGGGCCAAGGTGCTGGTCTTCACCGAGGCCCGCGAGACGCTCGAGGCGCTGCAGAAGGCGCTCTCGCGGGGTGGCGTGGAGGCGCTCGCGTACCACGGGGACCTTCCGCTCGTGGAGCGGGACCGCCAGGTGGCCCGCTTCAGGGATCCCGAGGGACCGAAGGTGCTGCTGTGCACCGAGGTGGGCGGCGAGGGGCGCAACTTCCAGTTCGCGCACCACCTGGTGAACTACGACCTGCCGTGGTCCCCGTCCACCATGGAGCAGCGCATCGGGCGGTTGGACCGCATTGGGCAGACGCAGCCGGTGGACATCCACGTGTTCGACGTGGAGGGCACCTTCTCCGCGGACGTGCTCTCGCTGCTCGCGGACGCGGTGGGCGTCTTCGGCGAGACGGTGGGCGGACTGGACGCGGTGCTGGAGGAGGTGGAGCCGCGGTTGCTGGAGCTCGCGCTGCTGTCCCCCGGGGAGCGCGCCGCCTACGC
This sequence comes from Pseudomonadota bacterium, assembly GCA_039800145.1. Classification (GTDB taxonomy): domain Bacteria; phylum Myxococcota; class Myxococcia; order Myxococcales; family Myxococcaceae; genus VGRA01. The sequence goes on from JBDLRJ010000194.1 coordinate 15,005, forward strand.
GGAGGAGCTGGAGGCGAAGGTGCAGGCGGCGCGCGAGAGCGTGCACCGCGCGTACGATCCGCTGTTGGACCTGCGCAGTTTCGACCGCGAGGCGGTGGAGCGCCTGGTCGCGCGGGCGCTCGGGCGGCTGGGGCTCGCGGACGAAGACGAGGAGCTCGGGCTCGAGGAGGGGCTGCTCGCGGTGGCCCGGGACCTGGACGAGCGGCTCGAGGAGACGGTGACCGAGCTCGCCCGAAAGGTGGGCATGGGCGTGGACACGGACGAGCAGGTGGAGGCCTTCCAGTGCGCCTTCCACCTGGGCCACGCGCTCAACGTGGAGGCGCTGCCGGGGATGGACATCACCGAGGAGCGCACGCTGCTCGGCAGCTTCTGGCGCGACACCGCGGTGGAGCGCGAGGAGAGCGAGTACTTCGCCACCGGCCACCCGCTGGTGGAATCCCTCTTCGGCTTCCTGCGGGACGGCCCGTACGGCCGGAATGCCGCGCGCTTCGTGGAGAAGCGGGGCGTGCAGCCTGCGCGCGGGGTGGAGTACCTCTTCCACCTCGTGCCGCCGGAGCCCGAGGACACCGGCGTGGGGGCGCGCGTGCCCTCGCGCCAGCTCTCCCGCTTCCTCGACCGCTGGCTCGTCCCCGTGACGGTGAAAGAAGGGCCGGGCGGCAAGCCCGTGGTGGATGGCTCGCTGGAGGCGGCGCTGGAGAAGGAGGGCGAGTCGCTGCGCGGGGACTACCTGCTGCAGGCCTTCCCCACGCTGCCGCACTTCCTGGACGCGGCCACGGCAGCGGCCACGGCAGCGGCGGAGGCCCACCGCGCGGCGGTGGTGAAGCGCGCCGCGGCGGCCATCGAGGCGGAGCTGGAGGCGGTGCTCCGCCGCACGAAGCTCTCGCTCGAGCACCAGGGGCTGCCGCCGGAGGTGGTGCAGGCGGCGCTCGGGGACGAAGTGGCGCACGCCGGCCGCATGCTCAAGGCGCTCGCCGGCGTGAAGGTGGTGCTGGACTCGGCCTGCGCCTTCGTCCTCAACCGCTGAGGGCGGGCACGCGGGCGCAGGCCGTGCCGAGCGGGTCCCGCTACGGCGTGGGCAGGGTCGGCATGTTCTTCAGCATCTCTGCGTTGGCCTTCATGGCGCCGGCGACGTCGCCCGCCTCGGCGGCCTTCATGCCGGCGGCGGCCGCCTCGTTCACCCTCGCGGCCTTCTCCATCTCCGCCTTGAGCTTCGGGTCTGCGTTGAGGTTGCCCGCGGCGCGGAGCATGTCCGCGTTGGCCCTGGCCATGGCGGCGGGATCGTTCCCGGCAGCGGCCGCCGCGGCGTTGGCGTAGGCGCCGCCCATCTTCGCGGCGGCCTTCGCGGCCTCGCCCGCGGGCGCCATGGCGGCGGCGGCCTTGTTCGCGGCGGCAGCGGCCTCGAGTGCAGCCTGCGCGGCGTCGTTGGTCTTCTTCGCGTCGTCGCTGCACGCGGAGAGGGAGGCGGAGAGGGCAACGGCGGACAGCAGGGACGTCATTCGCATGGACAGCTCCTCGGAGAGGGGAGGGGTGAGGCCGCGGAAGATGCCGCGCCGTGCACCCGCAAGTCAACGACTGGCATAGAGACGAATGTCGTTGTGTTCATCTGTCAGGAAATTTAATGTCGGTCGTTATCCGAGGTCCCCGTCCATGTCGGACCGGGGACCCAACGACAGGGAGGGAACCAGTGGACCTTGCAACAGGACTCGGCGTGGGCGCGGTGATCGGCGTGGTGGTGGGCTCGGCTTTCGGCTCGGTGGTGGGAGGGCTCATCCTCATGCTGTTCGGCCGCGCCATGACCCGGTTGCCGAACATCGGCTACCTGAACAGCTACGGCGTGAGCTTCCTCGCCACGGTGTTGTACTTCGTGGCGTACCTGGGCATCGCGTCTGCCGTGGGGCCCATGGAGCTGATGAAGGTGGGCTTCGCGGGAATTGCCGGGCTCTCGCTCGTGCTGCTCACGGTGAGCTACGGCGTCGTTGCCCAGCAACTCTGGAAGACCTCTTTCGGGAACGCGGTGAAGGGCACGCTCATCATGCCGGTGTCCGTCGCGCTGCTGATGGGGGCGGGCGCGGGCTTCGTCTTCAGCCGCTGAGAGAGGGCGCCTGCAGGACCACGGCCGCGGACCGGGACTGCCGGACCGCGGCCGTGCTGCACCCGGAGCCCGGGCGTCAGTCGAGCAACTTCAGGAGTCCGCCAAAGACGTTGCTCTGCTTCTGCGCGGCCTGGTTGTGGGAGGAGGCCTGCGCCTGGGTCATGGCCGCGAGCCCCTCGGTCTCCAGCCGGTCGTAGACGGCCTGCGTGGGGGCAATCCACACCTCGCCGGTGCCGCGGAATGTCTGGAGCAACCCCTCTCCGCTGGTCAGCGTCCCGAACAGGGACTTCGTGGACTTCTCCACTGAGAAGGTCACGTTCCCCTTCCGCAGCAGCGCGAAGTTCCCGTCCACCTGGAGCGTGTCGTTGTCCAGCCGGTACTTGACGATCTCCTCCGGCGCCACGGGAGAGGCGAGCACCACCAGGCCGGACCCGCGGAGGCTGGTCTGGAACAGCCCCTCACCTCCGAACAGCGCCGAGGAGATGTTCTTCTGCATGGCCACGCCCACGTTCACCGTGGACTCGGCCGCGTAGAACATCCCCTTGTCGACGATGAGCTCCTCGTTGTCGAGGCGCAGCACCAGGAAGTGCCCGAAGGAAGGCTCGAGCACCACCTCGCCCGTTCCGCGGTAGGTGGGGTTGAACGCGGACTCGCCGGTCAGCTTCGCCGTGACGAGCTTGGTGAGGGCGCCTGTCACGCCCCCCGCCTTGTTCGTCACCTCGATCTTTCCCTTGAGGTAGTGCAGCGCCCCGGACTCCACCGTCACCGCGCCCCCGTTGAGCGCGATCCGGACCTGCTTGAGGCGCATCCCGGTCTGGTGCGCGAAGTAGAGCCGCTGCGCTGCCGAGGCAGACTCGCTCCCGCTGAGTGCGCCGTAGGTCAGCACCTCCACCGACAGGCCGTTGCCCACGTGCGGGGTGCCTGCAGACACGGCGGCCTGCTGGCCTCCCGAGACGACGGGTGCAACGGGGACGGGTACCAACTCCGAGGACGTGGACATCGGCAAAGCCCCCGGGCTACCCGCCGAACGCGGCCTTGCACCCGGCCATCTTCTGCAGGTACTTCGACGTCTCCGAGGCGTCTCCCTCGATCTGCTTCTGCAGCTCCATCTGCTTGGAGACGCAGGCCGCCTTCTTCGCAATGTCCTTGCCGGCGGACTCGTGGCAATCGCACAGCTGCTGGGCGATGGACTCCCCCTTGCCGCCGCTGCAGCCGGAGAGGAGGAGGAGGGCGGGGACGGCGAGCGAGACGGCAACGCGGGACATCTTCATGGGCTTGGCTCCTGGTGGCTGCGGGTGAAAGACAAACGTCGTCCAGCCTCGTATCACCCTGCCCGCCCTGGCACAACGACACCCGTCATCAGAAACGGTTGCCAATGCCGTACGTCAGCACGAAGGACTCCGCCACGAAGGCCCACGACACGCCCACGTAGGCCGTGAAGCCGAACTCGTTGAACACGTGCAGGCGGCCGGTCAACACCGGGACGGCGGCCACGCCCTGGGGCGAGTTGATGGTGCACCCGAGCAGCGCGCCGACCTGCGCCTCGAAGGCGCCGCCGGGACCGGGCAGCGGCAGGTAGAGGGGGGACCAGCGCAGGCCCGCCGCAGCGACCGCGTCCGCCACCGCCCAGGTCTCCACGCCGTCCCGCACCACGCGCGTGGGGCCGAGCGGGAGGTTGAACAATCCTGCAACCGACCAGCGCTCCCCGGCGAGCCACTCCACGATGAGGGAAGCCGCCGCGGTGGGCAGGACGCGCGAGTCCGCGCTCAGCAGTTGCTGCGGCTTGCCGTTGAACGCCTGGGAGGTGCCGAACGTCACCTCGAGCAGGTGCTTGCGCGGCACCTGCGCCGCGGCGCTCGGGGCCGAGGCAGGTGCAGGTGCAGGTGCAGGTGCAGCCGCGGGCGCCTCGGCTGCGGGCTCCGCGGAGAAGGCGGCGAGCGGCAACGACGAGAGGGCGAGTGCGAGCGGGAGGACGTTCTTCATGGGACGAACGTACCACCGCTCGACCGCCTGCCACCCGGCTAGAAGAGCTGCGCCTTCAGCGCCTTCGCCCGGGTCTGCATGTCCGGGTCCATGGAGGTGAGCTCGATGGAGGTGAGCCGCTGCTTCAGCGACTGGGGCTTGCTCTTGATGCGCCCCTCGGCCTGCAGCGCCTCGAGCTTCGTCAGCGCCTTGTCCACCACGCGCTCGCGCGGGTGGTCCAGGAGCGAGTCGAGGAAGTAGGGATCCTCCGGCAGCTCCGGGAACTTCTCGAGGAACTCGAGCACCGCCACCGCCCACATCTTCCGGTCCGGGGCCTCGCGCAGCTTCATCATCTCCTGCGACTGGATCCGCCGCTTCCCGTCCGGGTCGAAGGTCTTCTCGAGACCCTCGGGGAGCGCCCCACCGCTGAAGAGCGCGTCTGCCGCGCGCTTGTACCGCTCGTACGTGGGGCTGCGTTCGATCTTCTGCTGCTCGGGATCTTCCTGCCGCGAGTGGTACTTGCTCTTCCCCCGCTTGGCGTCCAGCTCGCGGAAGCTCTTCGTCCGCTTCCCGGTGAAACCCCCGCCCGAATCATCCTTTGGCATGTCTGGCCTACCCCTTTCGCGCACTCCACAGGGCCCCGAGGCCCTGCTCCACGAGCGCCCTCACCTCGGCCGCCTCGGCTGCGGGCACCTGCTGCAGCCCCTCCATCACGGCCTCCCGCAGCACGCCGGGGACGCCCTGGCCCATCCCTCCTGCCGCGGCCTTCCACTCCGCCGTGCCGACGCTCCGCGTGCCCGGCGGCCAACCCAGCTCCAACAAGCAGAACGCCCGGAGGAGAGCGCCCCGGCAGGCGGCCCACCCGTCGTCGGGCAGCCCTGCCTCGTCCAGCAGTTGCAGGAGCGCATCTTGCCTGTTTTCGAACGCATCTTCCAGCCGTCCCCATTCCCGCTTCCCCAGCGACGCGAGGTAGGCGCGGGCGGCGTCCACCCAGGCGCGGTCCGGTCCTCCGCTGGGAAAAGCACCCGGAGGCTCCGCCGGCGCGGGCTTGTCTCTCGGCTTCCCGTCCTCCTCCGCACGTGCGCGGGGCGCCCGGCCCGCTGCAAGTTCGTCCCAGAGCCCGAGCAGGTTCTGGTACGTCCGCCGCGCGTACTCCGGGTCCGGGAAACGGGGCTCGCCGTCGAACAGGGTGGGGATGGCCTCGGGTGCGGACTCCCCGGCGGCCTGCGCCTGCCGGAGCGCCTCCACTGCACCCGCCGCGTCCACCACCGCGTTGCAGAGCTGCAGCAGCTCGTCCAGCAGGTCCAGCCCTTCGAACTTCTTCTCGAACGCACCGCGGCGGGACATCAGGTCTCCATTCCTTGCTCGAGCAGCAGCACGTCGACGAGGTCCTGGGGGCGGCCGCTCGCGCGCTTGAGGACGAGGAGCCAGTCTCGGGAAACGACGTGCGCGGGCGTTCCTTCCCAGGTGGTCGTCACGCGAGACGACCATGCACTCTGAAATTCTCCGCCGGGGACGGAGGTCATGAAGTCGAAGCGAAGCGGTGGATGGCCAAGCCACGCCACGTCCAGGCCGGACAAGGCCTTGACCGCCTCGAGCGTCTCCCTGGGGGCGCCGAAATTCGAAAGGGCAATAATTGTTCGCTGGATGTTCTCGGGCGCGGGATCCAACCAGAAATCCACGTCCTTCGTGAACCTGGGGACGGCATGGAATCCCTGCGCGTACCCGCCGATGACGAGGTACTTCACATCAGCCGCGGCGAACTCCCGAAGCAGTTCTATCAAGTCTGGGGGTATGCCCACCTTGGCCTCGAAATTCGAGCCACTGGAGGGCGAGGGCCCACGTGGCGTTCAAACGGTCGCTTCCCGACAACTCGCTCCAGAACGCGGTGTCCTCCCTGCGTGCCTCGCCCTGTGAGCGCACGACTCCACCGCGCCAGGTCTGCTTCCTCTCCGCCGCGTCGTCCGAGCCGCCCATCGCCCTGCAGTGTAGTCGTCCCCTGCCTCCCCTGCACGCGCGGACTCAGGCCGCGCCGTCGAGACCGTGCCGAAGCAGCCCCGCGTAGCGCCCGCCGAGTGCCGAGAGCTCCGCGTGCGTCCCGGACTCCACCACCTGCCCGGCTTCCAGAACCAGGATGAGGTCCGCCCGCCGCACGGTGGCGAGCCGGTGCGCCACCACGAGCGTGGTGCGCCCCTGCATGAGCGCCTCGAGCCCCGCCTGCACCGCGCGCTCGCTCTCCGCGTCCAGCGCGGACGTGGGCTCGTCCAGGAGCAGCAGGCTCGGGGCGCGGAGGAACGCCCGCGCAATCGCGAGCCGCTGCCGCTGCCCACCCGACAGCTTCCCGCCGCGCTCGCCCACCTCCGCGTCCAGTCCGCCCGCGAGCCCGCGAACGAACTCCGCCGCCCCCGCACGCGCCAGCGCCTCCCAGGCCTCGGTGTCCGTCGCCCCCGGCATGCCCAGCTTCAGGTTGTCCCGCACCGTCCCCGAGAAGAGCACCGGCTCCTGCGGCACCCAGCCCAGCTGCGCGCGCACCGAGGACAGCGACAGCGAGGAGGTCGGCACGCCGTCCCAGAGGATGCGCCCGCGGGAGGGCTCGAGGAACCCCAGCACCAGGGCGAGCGTCGTGGACTTGCCCGCCCCGGAGCTCCCCACCAGCGCCACCGTCTTGCCGGCGGGCACCGTGAAGACCAGGCCGCGGACGCCCTCGCGCCCCTCCGCCCAGCCGCCGTGTACCTGCTCGAAGACGAGCGCTTCCCGGAGCGGAGGCGCCTGCCCGCCGCGCTCCTCCGGCACCGCCGCGTCCACCACCTCGAAGAGCCGCTCGGCCGCGCCCACGCCTGCCACCACCAGCGAGAACGTCCCGGCGAGCGCCTTCACCGGCTGGTAGAGCAGCAGCGTGGCGGCGAGGAAGGACACCAGCTTGCCCGCGAGCCCCGGCTCGGACGCCACCGCCTGCGCACCCCACGACAGCGTGGCCGCGGCCCCGAGCACGCCGAGGAACTCCAGCGTGGGCGAGTAGGCCCCGCGCAGCAGAAGCGAGCGGGACATGTCCGAGAGGTACCGGCCCTGTTCCTCGTCGAAGCGTGCCGTGGCGGAGGCCTGCGCGCGGTAGGCCTGCAGCACGGGCAGGTTCTGCAGTTGCTCGGACGCGAGCGACGTGAGCCTCCCCAGCGAGCCCTGCGTGGAGACGGCCACCTTCTTCACCGCGCGGGCGAAGCGCGCCACCGGCAAGACGGACACGGGCAGGACGAAGAAGGCGAAGAGGAACAGCCGCCGGTCAATGGCGAAGCACGTGGCCAGCAGTCCGAGCACCTGCAGCCCGTCCCGCGCCCAGCTGGAGAGCGCCTGCGTCACCGCGAATTCCACCTGGGCCACGTCCGAGGTGAAGCGCGAGAGCAGGTCCCCCGAGTGGCGCTGCGAGAAGAAGGAAGGAGGCAGCTGGAGCAGCCGCTCGTACAGCCGCCGCCGCAGGGCCGTCATCACCCACTGCCCCACGTCCGACATGAGCCCGTTCTGGAGGAACTGGGCGAGCGCCTTCACGGTCGCCACCGCCACCACGGCCGAGGGCAGCGACCACGCCATGACGCCGCGCGGGATGGCCCGGCCGAGCACCTCCACCGGCCCCGGCGTCACCACCGCCTCCACCAGTGGCCCGAGCAGCCAGGCGTAGAGGGACGTGGCCACCGCGGCCACCGCCGAGGCACACAGGGCGAGCCCCACGCGCCCCCGGTGAGGGCGTACTTCGCGGAGCAGCCGCAGGTAGGTGGCGCGCGAGGACATGGGGGGGGAGACGTCCAAGGTCTCTACCACGCAGGCAGGGCGGGCAGGCTCCCCCGCGCGCCCTTGTCCCTCCCTGGCCAAGCTCCCACCTTCCGCACCATGTGGGAACCAGGCGCAGAAGCAGAGGGGCCGACCCCGGGTTGCGAGCCGGTGGTGGACGACGGCGAGCGCCGCCGGATGCTCTGGCTCATGACGGAGTACTTCCGGACGCTCGGCGCCACGGACATCAAGGCGCGGCTGCCCGGCTTCATGCCTCCACCGGTGCTCGCCGGGACGCTGGAAGATCACCGCCCGGACCTCACCTGCCGCCAGGGCAACACCCAGAAGACGCCCGTGATGCTCGAGGTGGTGACGCCGGGCTCGCTCGAGGACCCTGCCCAGGAGAACCGCTGGTCGCTGCTCTCCTCGGCCGCCAGGCTGTACAGCGCGGAGCTGCACTTCGTGGTGCCGCGGTGGACACAGAACGGACCGGTGGAGCAGGCGCTCCGGCGCCGCCTCTCCCGGATGGAACTCCCCGCCTCCCGGGTGTGGACCGTGTAGCGCGCCGGAAAGCCTGCGTTATGGTGCCGCGGCTGTTTCATCCGCGAGCGCGAAGGATTCCGCACCATGTCGCCGGCTGGCCAGAAGCGTGATTACTACGAAGTGCTGGGCGTCTCCCGAGACGTGGACGCCCAGGCGCTGAAGAGCGCCTACCGGAAGGTGGCCATGCAGTACCACCCGGACCGCAACCCCGGGGACAAGGAGGCCGAGGACAAGTTCAAGGAGGCCTCCGAGGCGTACGAGGTGCTCTCGGACGCGGAGAAGCGGCAGCGCTACGACCAGTTCGGCCACGCCGGGGCCAACTTCCAGGGCTTCGGCGGGCAGGGCTTCAACGCCGCGTCCATCAACGAGATTTTCGGCGACATCTTCGGGGACATCTTCGGCGGTGGGCGGCGCAGCCGCGGTGGCCGGCAGCGCGGCGCGGACCTCCGGTACAACCTGGAAATTGCCTTCGAGGAGGCGGCGTTCGGGCGCGAGGTGCCGGTGAAAATCAACCGGCCGAAGCGCTGCGACGGCTGCGAGGGCTCCGGCAGCAAGTCCGGCCAGCGCAAGCCGTGCCCCACCTGCGGCGGCGCGGGCGAGCTGCGCTTCACGCAGGGCTTCTTCGCCGTGTCCCGCACCTGCAACCAGTGCAGCGGGGCAGGCCAGGTCATCACGGACCCGTGCGGCAAGTGCCGCGGCTCGGGCAAGGTGGACAGCGAGGCGAGTCTCACCGTGAAGGTGCCGGCCGGCGTGGACACCGGCATCCGCCTCCGCATTGCCGGCGAGGGAGAGCCCGGCGAGCAGGGCGGTCCGCCGGGAGACCTCTACGTCGTCATCCAGGTCCGGGAGCACCCACTCTTCACCCGCGAGGAGCAGGAGGTCTTCTGCGAGCTGCCCATCAGCTTCACGCAGGCGGCGCTCGGCGCGCAGCTGGACGTGCCCACGCTGGACGGCAAGGTGAAGCTGAAGATTCCCTCGGGCACCCAGACGGGCCGCGTCTTCCGCCTCAAGGGCAAGGGCATCCCCTACCTCCAGGGGGGCGGACGCGGGGACCAGCACGTGCGCGTGGTGGTGGAGACGCCCACCGAGCTCACCGCGCGGCAGAAGGAGCTGCTCGAGGAGTTCGCCAGCATCTCCGACGCCAGCTCGCAGCCGGCGAGCAAGAGCTTCTTCGACAAGGTGAAGCAGCTGTTCGGTTGAAGGGCCGAAGCGGTGCTAAGAGCGCCGGCACCATGATGCGCGCGTCCCTCCGCGCGGCCCTGTTGCCGCTCCTCCCGGTCCTCGTCCTCTGTTCGCTCGGCTGTCCCGCCCGCCGCAGTGGCGCTGCCCCGCTCGGGGACCCCGGCGCCACGCTGCACGTGGACCCCACCGCGGACGACGCGCTCGAGAAGGCCCCGCGCACGGTGGACGGCTACCTCGCCGTCCACGAGGCGCACCCCGGCACCACCGCCTCGCACGAGGCGCTCTACCGGGCTGGGACGCTCGCCTTCGAGGCGAAGGAATGGCTGCGCGCGCGGCAGGCCTTCAACACGCTGCTCTTCGAGAACCCGCTCCACCCGTTCGCGGACGACGCGCGGCTGAAGCTCGGGCTCGCCACGCTGGAGCTGAAGTCCTACCGGGACGCGTACCAGGTGCTCTCCAGCGCGGCGGCGCGGCTGTCCGGGGAGGCGCGAAAGCAGGCGCTGGAGGGGGCGGAGCGGGCCCAGGCGCTGGGCAACCTCGGCGGCGGGGACGCGGTGCGCACCGCGGTGAAGGGGCTCGCGGACGCCCAGGGGCCCGCGGCGCAGGAGGTGGCCCGGCTCAAGCTCGTGGACGCGGTGGAGGCAGCTGAGTTCCTCGAGGTGGCGCGCGCGCTCGAGGAGACGCCGGAGGGCCACCCCGCGTGGGACACGCTCACCTTCAAGCTCGCCCGCATCTACTACCACCTGCGCGAGTGGGGCCGGCTGCACGAGGCGCTCGAGCTGCTGCTGCGCGTGGCGCCCAACGGGACGTGGGCCCCGGACGCGCGGGCGCTCCAGCAGCGCGCCGAGGGACGCACCCGCGTGAAGCCGCGCGCCGTGGGCGTGGTGCTGCCCACCACGGGCAAGTACAAGCTCTTCGGGGAGGCGGTGCTCCGCGGCGCCCAGCTCGCGCTCAAGGGCAGCGACGTGGAGCTCGTGGTGAAGGACAGCGCCGGGGACGGGCAGGCGGCGGGCCGGGCCGTGGAGGAGCTGGTGTTCCAGGACGGCGTGGTGGCGGCGTTCGGGCCGCTGCTCGCGGACGAGAGCCGGCGCGCGGCGCTGGTGGCCGAGGAGCTGCAGCTGCCGCTCGTCACCATGAGCCGCTCGGAGGGCATCACGGGCATCGGGCCGCACGTCTTCCGCAACATGCTCACCAACTCCGCCCAGGCGGAGGCGCTCGCCGAGTACGCGACGAAGGTGCTCGGCCACAAGAGCTTCGGGGTGCTGTACCCGAACATCCCGTACGGGGTGGAGCTGACGAACGCCTTCTGGGACGCGGTGCTGGCGCAGGGCGGGACGGTGCGCGCAGCCGAGAGCTACGACCACGACCAGACCAGCTACACCGCCGAGGCGAAGAAGCTCGTGGGCAGGTACTACCTCGAGGACCGCGCGGACTACCGCGAGCAGGCGCGCGAGGCGGCGGCCGGGAGCCAGGACGGGGACGCGTACCAGAAACGCAAGGCGCTGGAGAAGGTGCGCAGCGGGGTGGACCCCATCGTGGATTTCGAGGCGCTGCTGCTCCCGGACGACTGGAAGCGGGTGGGCCTGGTCGCCCCCGCGCTCGCGGTGGAGGACGTCATCACCAACGCGTGTGACCCGGGGGACCTCGCCCGCATCCGGAGGACGACCGGGCGCAGGGAGCTCCAGACGGTGACGCTGCTTGGCACCAACCAGTGGAACAGCCCGCGCGGCCGCTCGGGGATGCCGGAGCTGGTGGAGCGTGCCGGCAAGTTCGTCCAATGCAGCATCTTCGTGGACGGCTTCTACGCGGACAGCGAGCGGCCGGCGACGAAGAAGTTCGTGGCTGCGTACCGGGAGGTGCACGGCAAGGAGCCGGGGCTGCTCGAGGCCATCGGCCACGACGTGGGGAAGATGATCCGCCAGGTGGTGGAGGTCCGGAAGCCCACCACGCGCGAGGCCTTCCGCTCGGCGCTCGTGGAGCTGCGCGACTTCGACGGGGCCACCGGCCTCACCTCGTTCAACGACAAGCGGGAGGCGGTCAAGCCGCTCTTCTTCCTCAACATCCAGACGACCGGCGTGAAGGAGCTGAAGCCGCCGGGGGCCGCGGAGCAGAAGCCGGCCGAGGCGAAGACCGGCAGCTGAAGGCCGGGGCTCAGCGCGCGAGCACCTCTGCCCAGTCCGCCTCCTTGAAGCCCACGCGCACCTGCTTGCCGTGGACGAGCACGGGGCGCTTCACCAGCTTGCCGTCCGCGGAGAGCCACTTCACGAGCTCCGCGTCGCCCGCGGCGTCCACCTTCGCCTTGCCCAGCGCGCGGTAGCTCAAGCCCGAGGTGTTGAGCCACTTGCGGACCCCCACGCCGCTCCGGGGAATCCACGCCGCGAGCTCTGCTTCCGTGGGCGGCTGCTCCACGATGGGGCGCACCTCCGCGGAGATGCCGTGGGACTCGAGCCACCGGAGCGCCTTCTTGCAGGTGCCGCAGCCGGCGTAGGACAGGACGAGGGGACGTGCCATGCGTGGACTTCTACACCCGGGCGCAGCCCCGGTGTCGGCCCCCGCACGCCGCGCGGGGCGTGGGGCCCCGAGCCTCGGTCGCCCCGCGCTGTGGTGCGCAGCGCCATGTCCGCACTGCCCCGCCTCGCCGTGCTCGCGCTGCTCGCCCCCGCCTGCGCGTCTCTCGACGCTGCCCGCAGGGGGACGGCCCCGGACGTGGGGACGTGGGGCCGCGTCTCCGTGCTGGACCGCGAGGACTTCAACTACGCGCTGGCCTTCAGCGCGGATGGAGAGACGCTGGCGCATGCCCACCTCTCGGCGACGGGCTTCCGCGTGGCGACCTGGACGCTGGCGCCGGTCCCGGTTCGCCGTTCCGACGTCCAGGTGTGCCGCGCGGAGTGGGACGTGGAGGGGGTGGCGCTCGCGCCGGATGGCAGCGCGGTGTTTTCCGTGGCGCGGGACGGGTGGCTGCGCGCGTTCGACACCGCGTCCGGCGAGTTGCTCGCTTCCTTCGACGGGGGAGAGCCGCTCGTGTCCGTGGCGGTGGACGCCGCGGGAGGGCGGATCGCGGTGGGCGGCGCGCGGGGAAGGGTGGCGCTGCTCGCGTGGCCGGGGCTGTCCCTGCGCGCCGCGGCGGCGCTGCACGCGGACGAGGTGCGGGCGGTCGCGTTCACGCCGGGAGGCGAGGTGTGGAGCGGCGGGTGGGACC
>JBDLRJ010000195.1:0-23548 GCA_039800145.1 Pseudomonadota bacterium
CGAGCGGGTGGTCTTCTTCAAGCACGGGATCCTCATGGGCACGCTCGCGGCCGGCGAGCACCTCATGGAGGAGGGGACCGTCCCCTTCCTGGACGCGCTGGTGGTGCGCCCCATCACCGGGGGAGACCACTACGTCGCGGAGCTCTTCTTCGTCCGGGACGCGGAGCACATCCACCACGTGCAGGCGCGGGACCTGGGGACGTTCAACGACATCGCCTCCCGGCACGTCGTCACCATCCACTTCTCGGCGCGCTTCGCGGTGCGGGTGACGCGCGCCGACGCGCTCATCACCACGCTGGGCGGGCAGTGGGAGGGGGCCGCGGCGCGGGTGGGAGAGTTCCTGGACGCGCGGCTGCGGTCCCTGTTGAGCGCGGCCGTGGGACAGCTGCTCTCCACCATGCCGGTGCTGCAGGTGGTCTCCAACCAGCACAACGAGATGATCGGCCGGCACGTGCAGCAGGCGGCGGCCCCGGAGTTCGAGGCGAACGGGCTGATGTTCACCCGGTTCCTCGAGCTGGAATTCAAACTGGACGAGGCCTCCGCGGCGGCGCTGCGGGACTTCGGCTCTGCCCAGGCGGACCTGAGCATCCAGCGGGAAGGGGCGAGCCTCGCGGTGCAGCCCGGCTTCATGAACTACCACCTGGTGCAGGGGCAGCGCGCCGCGCTCGAGGGGCTGGGGCAGGGGCTCTCCACCGGGAACATGCACGGGGTGGGGCTGGGGCTCGGCGGCATGGCTCCGCTGCCGGCGCCTGCGCCCATGGCCTTCACGGGGAGCGCGGCGTCGCTGCCGCTGCCGGCGCAGCCCAGCACGCTGGATGTCCGCGCGGTGCGTCCGGCGGGCGCGCTCGAGACGACCTGGTACCTGAAGACGGAGCGGGGGGCGGAAGGGCCGCTGACGGCGAAGCAGCTCTCGATGCGGCTCGCGGCAGAGCCGGGGGACCCGGGCGCGCGGGAGGTGCAGGCCGCGGGGAGTGGGACCTGGCAGCTGCTCTCATCCGTGCCGGGGCTCGCGGCGTTGTTCCCGGCCCCTGCGCCCGCGCTGCCCGCGCCCACGTCTGCTCCTGCTCCAGCTTCAGCGGCCCCGTCCTTCGAGGCGCTGCTGCGGGCGCAGGGGAGCAACCGCGCGCTGCAGCTGTCGGACGTGGACGAGTTCGTGCTGGCGCTGTCGCGTGAGCAGCCCGGCGCGGACATGCCCTCCGTGCGGGCGCAGGCGGCGCGGCGGCTGCGCGCGCGCGGCTTCCAGTTCCCCGAGGACGGTTAGCCCGCGCGGGTGGGCTCGGGCGCGGCGTCCACGAGCAGGTCGCTCGCGGGTGGGCGGGCCAGGGACCAGTGCAGCGCCGCGGAGAGGAAGGCGCCCAGCCCCAGCGCAAGCCATGCCAGTGCGAGCAGCGCGCCGATGGCCGGCGCGAGCGCAGGTACGCCCACGCGGGTGGCGAGCGCGGAGGCTGCCCCGGTGACGCGTCCCACGCGGGCGCTCGCCTGTCCCGACTGGACGTCGAGGTGCGTGGCCGAGTACCGGACGGAGGCGGTGGAGAGGCCGGGGCCGTACGAGAGGACCACGTCCTGCGCGAGCGACGTGCCGCGCGCGGAGCGGAGCGTGAGCCTGAGCGGGGCTTCACCCGCGGGGAGGGCAAGCTCGAGCGTGTTGCAGGGCAGCGCCACGCGCAACAGCGTGGACTGGACGTAGGCCTCTTCGGCAGGCTTGTCGCCGAGCCGCGCGAAGGCCGGGCCTGACAGTTGGAGTTCCGAGGCACCCGAAATCTCCACGTCCAGCTGGAGGCGGAGGACCGAGAAGCCCTTCTCCCGCGCGAGCCGCCGGAGGACGTCCGAGCGGGCCTGTGCCGCGGCGTCCCGGCGTGCCTCCTCTCCGCGCCGCTTCTCCTCGGCCTCGAGGCGTGCCTGCTCCTCGGCGCGGCGCTTCTCCTCCTGTCGCTCCTGCTCGAGCGTGCCGGCGAGCGCCTTCGCACGCCCGCAGAACGCCTCCCAGCCCCCGGGGCCGCCGCCCCCGAGCAGCGGGCGCAGTGCCTCCCGCCTGTCCCGTGTGAGGGCCAACGCTTCCTCCACGCGCGCCTCGAACGCGGCGAGCTGCTCGGGGTGGCCGGGCACGGGGTTGCGGCAGCTGCGGCAGACGGAGGCGAAGACGGTGAGGGTCTCGAGGCACTTCGGGCAGGAGACGTCGGTGGAGAGCCCCGCGGCGCGCGCGCGGGTGGGGCCATCCAGCGAGGTGTCATCCAGCAGGGTCGAGGCGGCGAGGTACTGGGCGCGGAGCGCCTCGAAGCGCTCGGCGGCCAGGCCGAAGAGCCGCGCGGGATCCACCAACTTGTAGTGGTCCGCCACCTTCTCCACGATCACCTCGTCCTTGAAATAGGCGGTCTCGGGAACCTTGAGCAGGTGGGCGGCCTGGTCGTAGCGCTCCCAGCACTCGGCCAGCGCGCGCAGGGAAGACTCCGCGTCCGAGAACATGGGGGCCCCCAGTCCGGAGCGCTGCTCGACGAACGCCAGCACCTGGTCGCGGAGCCCTTGTCCGCCGAAGACACGGTCGAAGTCCGGGAGGCTCTCCTTCGCCAGCTTGTGTGCTTCGCGGGTCCACTCCTCGGCGAGTGCCCGCGTGGAGCGGGCACCCGTCTGCGCGAGGGCCTCGTAGTTCGGCCGCAGGGACTCGTGGATGCGTGACTTGGCGGCCTCGATGGCCCGGTCGAGCTGGAGCAGGGCGGAGACCCACTCGGTGAAGCCGACCCGCAGGGCGTCGACCTCGGCCTGGAAGCGGGTGCGCGCGGCGACGGCGTCCGTGTCCGCGACCAGCGTCCCGGCGCGGAGCTTCTCCAACGTCTCGAAGACAGAACCCTCGGAGGTTTCCATGGGGGGATTCCTGGCTACTTGCAGCGCCGGATGGTCTCGAACTGCCTGACGAGGCTGAGGTTGCGCCGGTCGGCGGGGGAGAGCAGGGGCGTGATGACCGCCGTGGTGCGGCCGGGTTGGCGGACGTATCCCGGCACGTTCGCGAAGTAGGCTTTTGCGCGCGGGAGGGCGAAGTCACAGCCGTGGCGGGCATAGATCCAGTGCCGCGCGGTCCAGAGCCGGTCGCAGTCGAGGGACGAGAGGTGGGCGTTGGTCAGCGGTGCCCCGGTGCGCGCCAGGTCCTCGGCAGAGCCGCTCGGCGGACCAGGAGCCGGGGGCGTGGGGGCGGGCGCTGGCGCGGTTGTCGAACTGGAAGTCGGAGTCGTGGACGCTGCCGCTTGCACCGAGGCAGGCGGGGGATCGGACTGCTCCGGGACGGACGGCGATGACGGCCAGAGGGAGACGGCGACAGCGCCGACCACGCCTGCCCACGCGGCAAACGCCCCGCCCGTCCAGAGGGCAGCGGAGAGGAAGACACCGGGTCTCTGTCGGATGGGGGCGGTGGTCCCGGGGGAACTGTCCATGGCGGTGCGAAGAGTACGACAAGTCGGGAGGCGGATGTCGGAAAGAGGCGCCCGTGCACGGGGGCTGCCTTCCGCTGAGTGGGACGCGGTGCCAGGTCGAGGAAAGTCGAAAATCCCCTGGCCGGCATCGTGAGCTCTTTCCCTCTACGCCGCCGGCGGCACTTTCTCCACGGCAGGAGGCACCGGGGGCGTCCCCCCGGCTCCATCCCCTGCCGCCGGGGGCGCACTCCCCGGCGCGCGCTCCATGAGCTCCCGCATGGCCGCAATGTCATCCATCCACCGGATGGTGAGCAGGGCAAGCTCCAGTGTGAGCCCCATGCCCCACGTCAGGCCAATGAAGAAGCAGAACGCCCCCACCAGCGCGAAGAACGCCTTCCCGAACTGGAGGCTCGCCTCGCTCTCCGCCTCCTCTACCGCGGCCTCGGCACGGGCAAGCCTCTGCGTCGCGTCCTTCACTTCCTCCGTGACGGCGCTCCTGCGCCGATCGAGCGATGAAGCCTCGTCCTCCGCCTCGGATACCGCGTTCTGTGCGTCCCGGAATCCCAGGGCCTTCGCCTCCCTCTCTCTCTGAAGCGGAGCCAGCGCCAACGCCTTCTCACACGCCGTGGGCGGGAGGGCCTCGGAGTCGCAGAAGCGCTGGATGACCTGCTTCGCCTCCTCGAGTTCCGTGGCCGACTCCAGGCGGGCCCTCTTCGAGAGGAATTCCTCCACCCCGTCCACGAAGCGGGTGCCGGTGGCCGTCTCCTGCTGCCGCGCGGCATCCTGGGCCAACTGGTAGGCCTTCTCTGCAGCGGTATAGGCGTCCTTCGCCACGTCCCTCGCCTTCTCCGCCTTGACCACGAGCGGAGACGGCCCGGGGCTGGGTGGGTTGAGGCGCACGAACGCTTCCTCCTCGTTCCTCGCTTTCTTGAGGGCCTGGTCCGCGTCCGCGACCCGGTCCTTCGCGTGCTCCACCGCGCGCTGGGCGTACTCGCTCGGCAGGCCCGCCTTGAGTCCCCCGGTGATGCCGAGCGCCGCCACCCAGAGCAGCACTGTGCCCACCGCGACCCGTGCCGCCACCACGACGATCCTCAACAGCGAGCCCCGGTCCCGCGGCGCCACCCGCTCGGTCCCCTCGCCGAACGCGGCCGCGCGCCCGAGCAGCTCGGACAGAAAGCGGAGCGGCGCCGCGAAGAACTCCAGCAGGAGCCGCAACATGGCCGCCACGAACCACACGGCCCGCCTCCGCAGCACCGCGACGACCAGCACCAGGAAGAAGAAGGCCGCGAGGGACAGGAACTCTCCGCTGGCTTCCTTCAGCCCCTCCAACGCGTTGTCGATCAAGCCGTTCATGATCCCTCCAGGCGAAGCCGAAGACGTTAGGGCGCGGAGAGTTGTCGGAACAAGATGTAGGTGCTCAGCGATCCTGTCCGCCCCCGTGGCCGGCCTCGTGGCCGGCCTCGTCGTGGCGGACGTGCTCAGGAGAGACAATCGGAAAGCGCCTTCGGGCCCGCGGCGCGTTCAAGGATCTCGCCGAGGTGAAGCGGCTGTTGCTGGAGGTCCTGGACGGCGTGGCCGAGTCGCATCTGCACGGCATGGTGCACCGGGACCTGAAGCCGGAGAGCGTCATCCTCGGCAGGCACGCGTGGGGACAGGTCGTGGCCCGTCCCCCGCACCGCGGACAACGTCCCGGTCCCCGCGGCTGTCCCACCCGTGGAGACCCTGGCCGTCCCGTCCGTGGCGCTGGTGCCCGACGAGGCGGAGATGCGGCGCCCCATCGAGGCGCTCTACGAGGCGTGGCGGCAGCTGGATGCAGAGGCCTGCATGGCAGCCTGGGGCCCGGCGGCTTCACGCTGGACCTGAAGACCGGGAAGGCCTCCTCGCTGGAACAACTCCGGACCAGCCGCACGTCGCTGTTCCGCTCGCTGGCCAGGGCCGAGGTCAGCAACGAGGGGAAGCTCAGGTCGTTCGAGGACGGCGTCGTCACGGTCGAGATGAGGTACTCCCTGTCGGTGACCTCCCGCAGTGGGAAGACGTTCTCGGAGGTCGCCAAGGAGAGCTACCGGGTGAAGAAGTTCGGGGACCGGTGGCTCATCATCGAGAACAGGGACTGTGAGCCCTGAGCCGCCGGGGGCCGCCCGCGTGTTCGACCCGAGCGGGACACTCCGCTTGGAGAGAGTGCACTGTATCCCGACGTTCAGCTTGAGATTGAAAATCACGCCGACAACAATCAGCGGCCTTTCAGCGTGGAGGTCTTGATGGGAACTGGGAGCAGCAGGTCTCGTACCGGGACGTTGACGAAGGGACAGGCAGAGCGGCTGCCATTTCCGCTCAGCCTGTACTGGCTTCGTGCGCAGCAGGGCAGCCGGCCGGTGGATGTCTACAAGCAGGCCGAGGCGATCGTGCGCGTCCTGGCGGCGCCGTTGTTGGCGGACGTGCTGGGCGCGGATTGGCCCGGCGAGCTGGACAAGCTCCTGAGAGGAGAAGGCGGCGGCAAGTACCCGCTGGAGAAGCCGGGCTTTGGCACCCGCGTGGCGCTGCTCCGCGCGCTGGTGAAGGCACATGCCACGGCCACCTCGCCGGTGCTGGGGGGAATCCAGGAATGGTGGGCGGGCGTGGATGGCGAAGGGGGACCGCTCAATCGATTGGTGCAGGAGCGAAATGCCGAGTCACACGGCTCTGCACAGGGGACTGAAACGCAGTGGAAGTCGGAGCGGGCGGAGGCGCTGGCGAACCTTGCGTTCGTGCTGAAGACCGCGGGCTTCCTCCGCGAGAGCCAGTGGATTCACCTCGAGGGGGCACCCGAGCCTCGACGCGGCCGGATGCAGGGACGGCTGAGGCGCCTGGTGGGGGTCGCCCCCTACTCCGCGCTCGCCCAGGAGGCGGAGTGGCCGCTCAGCTTCGCGCCCGAGCGCGGGTTCGTGTACCTCGGGACCGCGGATGGCACGCGCTGGAAGTTGATGCCCTCCATGCTGCTCGAGGATGGAACGGCGGGCCACCCGGAGCCGGTGGTCCTGGACACGGTGGACCGTAAGGGGAAGCTGTACTTCCTGGAGCCGGTGTCCGGACGGGACGACCTCCACCGGGAGCTGCCGGGCCTGGACTGGAATGAGACGAAATGGGTGGCCTTCCTGGACAGCAGGAAGGAGTTGGCGGCGGCTTGGCAGCTGAAGCTGGAGGCTCCCCATCCCGCCTTCCAGGTGAAGTTGGAATCCGAGCTCTCGGAGGGACTCACGCCGGGTGCAGTGTTGGAGGATTACCGGCTCGTCCAGAAGCTGGGCGAAGGGGGGGCGGCGGTGGTGTGGGAGGTGGAGGACCTCCGGGACGGGACGCCGTACGCCCTGAAGGTGCTCAAGTCCGAGGTGGCAGGAAGCGAGCAGGATGTTGCGCGGTTCGAGGAGGAGATTCGCCAGCTGAAGCGCTTGGCCAAGCAGGGCTGCAAGCGGGTGGTGCAACCGGTGGATTCTTTCCGTGCACAGGACGGCGAGCGGCGGCGCGTGGTGATGAAGATGCCGCTGTACCGGTCCACCCTGAAGGAACACGCCGCGGGGCTGAGGGCATCCTCGGGAGACCAGGCGCCGGACGAAGCGCTCCTCGTGTCCTGGGCGCGGATGATGTTGGAGGCGCTGGCGGAGTTGCACGCGCAGGGCGTGGTGCACCGGGACGTGAAGCCCTCCAACTTCCTGCTCGATGCCGCGGGGGGACTCGTCATCTCGGACTTCGGCATTGCGAAGGATGACGGTGCCCGCGCCGGGATGACGAAGACCGGTGACCAGCTCGGGACGCAGCTCTACATGGCGCCCGAGCAAATTCGGAACAGCAAGACGGTGACGTCAGCAGCGGACGTTTACGCGCTGGCCGTCAGCCTGGACGAGCTGTGGACCGGGGAGGCCCGAGGTGTGCCGGGCAAGGGGATGGTGGGGCCGCTGGGGGAGCTGGTCCGGGCCATGGCATCGCAGGATCCAGACGTACGCCCCAGCGCTGCCGAGGCCCTGGCGAAGTTGGGAGGTAAGGAACTGTCCGCTGAAGCCGCGGATGTCCCCGCTCCTCCGCCTCCCGCGGTTATCCAACCGGCCCCCGCAGCGCCCAGCGCCAATCCGGCCGCCCTGGCCGAATGGCGAGAGTTGTACTGGTGGCTGATGCGTGGAGGGCAACTGAAGGTGTTGGAGGTAAAGGCACTCGAAAAGCTGCAGCGCGACTCCGGGTTGTCTGACCTCGAAGTCGAAGGCGTTCGCAACGCATATGCGCGGGACCTGGCGGCGTTCAGCACCGCGCTCGGAGAGGCGGTCGAAGACGGAATCCTCGAGCAATACGAACTGGACGGGCTCGAGGAGGTTCGGGCCGGCGCGTGCATCTCGAGGCGTGAAGCAGAAGGCGTGGCGGTCACCGTGATGGGGAAGGTGAATGCTCTTCCTGGAGCCGCGCCCGGTTGGATGCAGAGCGCATGGAAGGTGGCACAAACTGCGAACACCCCGGTGCAACCTGCGGCACAGGTTGAGCGCGGGGCGGACGAGTTGGTTGATGTCCAGTTGCTCGAGCGTGGGAAGAAGGTCATCGACGTCATCCATGTTCTGAAGACCGAGCTGAAACTGGGGCTGCGCGAGGCAAAGGACCTGGCGGAGGCCCGGCCGCCGGTCATGCTCAAGCAGGGCGTCTCGAGGGAAGAGGGCGAGGCATTCAAGAAGACGCTTGAGAAAGTGGGGGCCACTGCCGAGTGCGTTGGCCGGCGAGCTCGGAGCGGGGGAGCAGCTGTCCCTCCCCAGCCCCAGCCCCAGCACCAAGCTCGGGGAGCAGGGCAACCTCCGCAACGGAAATGTCCGCTTTGCCAGAGCCAGCTCCCGTTGGATGAGAGCCGGTACGCGGGGCACTTCCAGTCCTGTCGGCGGCTCCGTGACCTTCCAGACCCGGTGGCGCGGGAGAACCTTCAGCGGTCTGCACAGGCCCACGCTGCAGCCTTCGCCCGCCGGGAGAAGGGCGCGTGGAACAGACTCCAGGAACTCTCGCGCGATTGCAGTGCAGTGGAGAAAAAGGAATCCGAGGTTCCGCCGCAAGTCCAGCAATCCGGTGTGAGTGTGCCTCCTGCATCCTCGAAGGCGGAAGACGCGGCAGAGTCAGTCGGCAGGTGGTTTGGCCGTTTCTTCGGCAAGTAGCATTGGCAGGCTTCAACGGTTGACAGATGTGATGCCAGCGCCCAGCATCCAACTGCCTTAGAGGCGTTGATGCCGACGTGGAGGTCCGTCCTGGAGGCGAAGGCCCGTGAAGGGAAGGGCCGGTGAAGCGGAGGTAGAGCCCATTCCCCGCGCAATGCCGATGAAGCAGAACGCCGCGAGGGAGGGGGGCGGGCCGAGTGGCGCTGAGTCAGCGGTGGACCTGCCGACGCGCGTCGTCGGAAGATGTCCGCCATGCGACTTCGTGGTCACGCCGTAGGCGCTCGGGAAAGGCTGCTCACGATGCCGTTGCTCGCGCCGGGGGAGGACCGGGCATCGCCTTCGCTTCGCAGTTACGCGTTGCGCCACGGACTCGTGCACCTCTTGTCCCTGCGTGAGCACGCGGCCGCGCGCGCCCTCACGACGCGCATGGACTACGCGGTGTCTCGCGCGGAGGTGGACTTCCCCGAGCGGGTAGAGGCGTGGCGCCTCGAGTGCCTCGTTGCCCGCGCAGGCACGCCCGAGCCGGACTGGGAGGTGTTCGAGGAGCGCGTGGCCGCGGACATTGCCGAGGGGATGTCGGAGTGGGGGCTCCGCCCGGCCACTGCGCTCCTCCAGTGTGCGTCCCGCGTGGGCGGGGCTCCGGGCGCGGCCGCGGAGACGATGTCGCGGCGCGGGTGGATGCGAGCGTCGCGGGAACGCCAGCACTCACTCGGCAAGCTCGTTTCCACGAGCGTCAAGGCCGTTGCCTCAACGGATTCCGTGGACTGGCTCCTGTCCGGAGCCCGGGTGGCGGTGCGTCCCGCCGGTGGACACCGCGGGGCATGGACACCTGCGCCCTTCCCGGTGCGAGCCATGGCGGTCCAACCGGACGGGGCCCGCGCGCTGCTTCTCTCCAGCGGCGGTGTGCTCTGTGACGTCCTGCTGCCAGGGGGAAAGCTTCATCTCCAGGTGCGGGATGAACCTCCCCTCGGCGGCGTGGAGGCGGCGGTCGCCGTGGGCGGGACGTGGGCCGTGCTCCGTTCGGATGGCTCGGTCCTCGTGGACCTGATGGAGGGAGGTCGGTGGCAGCAGATCGTTCCTCCCCACGCCGGCGACCTCCGGGGCGCCAGGTTGTCTGCCGACGGTTGTTGGCTGGAGGCACGGGGCACGAACCACGTGCAACTGTGGAGGGTGGGAGAACGGCATCCGACGGTCGAACCGCCCCAGCAGGTGGAATGGCAACCTTCCATGCGCCGGGGAGACGTGACGCTCCACGGAGCGTCCGTGGAGCCCGCGACAGTGGTCCCGCAGCACTGCGTGGAATTGGGGCGCGTTCGTCACGTCGTGGCCCATGCAGGGGCAACCGCCGTGGGCCTGGACGACGGGAGTTGGTCGCTGTGTGCGGCGGGTGGGCGGCCGAGGCGGATCCACGGGCTGCCGGAGGACATCCTGTCTGCAGCGCTGAGTGCGGAGGGCTCCTCCCTGGCGTTGGTGGGGCGGACCGGGCGTGGCCGGCTCGAGTGCCGCGTGTACGCGACTCGGGATGGGCGCAGGACGTGGCTAACGGTGGAGTCCTCGCCGCAGGACGTCAGCCTCCACGGCAGCGGGGAGGTGCTGACCGTCGGGCGGGGCGTGCGAGAGGGAGAATCGATCCACTCCGGCGCGAGGGGGACGCTGAAGCAGTGGAGGATCCACGATGGCGTGGCCACTCCGCTCGGTCCTGCGCGCAGGTTGAATGGGCAGCGGAAGATGCCGCTCTCTGCAGAGGTGGCGTGGACCGCTGCGGCGGAACTCGGAAAGGTGCCGCGAACGGACGGGACGGTGATGGGCTGCGCGTTGGAGGGAAGGCGGCTGGCGTGGAGTGAAGGCAGTGAAGTCCACTCCGCCGAGTTGGAGCGTGGCCGGTGGGCGGAGAAGGGGACATGGCAACTCCCACACTTCGTCAACGCACTCGCTTGGTCCGAGGGGCGGTTGTTCGTGTCCTCGTGGCAGACGGATGTCTGGGTTCTGGAGCCGGGAGGGGCCGCGCGTCGCCTGCATGCGTTCGGGTGGGAGGGGCAGGTGAGCGCGGCGTTGGCCGTGAATGGTCGCGGGGAGATTGTCGCCGCGGCGGGAGGCGAGGCCTGGGTGTTTGCGAACTCGGCGGCGGGCAACGTGCCGAACAGGCTCGATGTCTGCCTGCTGGCGCTCTCGCCGGGAGGCAGGTGGTTGGTGGCTGCGAGGCGGGCAGGTGGTGCGACGATCTACGACGTACAGACTGGGACGGTTCACTGCGTCCTGGACGAGCCTCGGGCGAAGGTGCGGCGCGCGTGGTTCAGCGCAGACGGAACCCGGGTGGCGCTCGGCTGCGAGGGGATGGGGAGTGACCGCGGATTCCGGGTGTATTCGCTTCCCGAGGGGGCGTTGGTGCAGCAACTCCGTGCACCCGAGGAGGCGGAGGTGAGAGCCCGGCTCGCGTGTGAGTCTGGGCCTGCGGTGAAGTCGCCGGGGGCGGGCACCGGCGGCCGGTCCCGCTTCGTCTCGCTGGGGGGAATGCCCTGGTGCGCGGACGTGAAGGTGACGCAGGTGGTGGAGGTGGGGACCGGGCGTTGGTGCGTGGGCGATGCAGCGGGGAATGTGTGGTTCGTGGAGTTGACGACGGATCCGCGAACAGCCAACATCCACCTGCCTTCGAGGCGTTGAAGCCGACGTGGAGGCCCGACCTGGAGGCGAAAGCCCGTGAAGGGAAGGGCCGGTGAAGCGGAGGTGGAGCCTCGAAGGCACTTTCCATGCCCCGCAAGTCCCGGAAGCGCGTCCCGAGAGTCTCCCTGGCTCACCTGTCGCCCGAGCGGCTTGCGCACATCCAGGCGCTGAAGGCGCTGGTGGTCACCGGCGAGCGGGAGCGAATCCTCCAGGCGGTGGAGTTGCTGGTGTCGCTCGGGGACCCGGTATTGATTGAAACGGTCGCGACCGGCATCTCCTTTGCCGACGACGGCCTCCTCCTCATCCAGGAGGAGAACCTGGTCAACGAGTGGCTCGAGGAGTGGCTTGACGCCGACAAGAAGCCCTATTTCCACGAGAAGACTGCGCGAGAGCTCAGCGTCCACCTCAGTGCTGCGAGGGAGCTGCGCAACTGGACGGCGTGGCAGGTGGCCGCCGCGGCGGGACGGCTCGCAGAGGTGAAGGAGCTCAGCTACCGGGCCTCGGGCCGGGTGGACCTCTCCGAACTCAGGGCCATCCGGGGCCTGCGTGTGCTCGATGTGTTCGCCAGCGGTTCGCTGGAGGACATCTCTGACCTCGAGGCACTGACCTCGCTCGAGGTGCTGGAGCTGGAACTTCCGGACGGCATCTCGTTCGAGCCGCTGTCCCGGTGCACGCAGCTGCGCGAGGTGATCATCGACCTCCACGACCGGGAGAATGACCAGGTCGCCACGTCCACGCTGGACCTGGCGGTGTTCGCCTCGCACACCCGGCTCCAGTCGCTGGTGGTGAAGGGCTTCCGCGTCACGGGCGGGCTGGGGCACCTCCTGGGATGCGCCGGGCTGCGGCGGCTGGACGTTGGACTCCACGTGTCCGGGGAGAACCCCGCGTGGTCCCCTTACGCTCGGCCCTTCGTTTCGCGGGGTTGGTGACGGGCTGGCCTCAGGCCGCTGGGCGTGTGCACCTCGCGGGGGTTAGACTCCACGCCATGCACCGTTTTCGGGCGAGCGAGCTGCGCGCGTTTCGCGAGCGAGATTGGTCACTGCCGAACCGGCTGCAGGACGACCATCACCGCTCGCTGGCGGAGCGAGGGGACTGGGCGGCGCTGCTGGCCGTGATGGATGCTCTCCACGCCAACGCGGAACTCTTCGCACGGGAGTCCCATGCCGTCTCGCAAGCCCAACTCGTCGAAGGGCACCTCGCGCTCCGGCGGAAGCTCGAGGCGTTCGAGCGCTCCAGGGCTCGTACGAGCCTTGGCCGCGGTGGCAAGGGTGGCGAGCAGGCTGGACGTGCGGTGGTTCCTGTTCGGCGCGCAGGCGGTCGCGCTGTACGGCGTCCCCCGCACCACGGCTGACGTCGACGTCACCCTCCTGTGCGACAAGAAGATCGAGATCATCCTCGAGGCGCTCCGGCAGTCCGGGATCGAGCCGTTGATCGAGGACGACGCCTTCATCGAGCGCTCGAGGGTGATACCGGCAGAGCATCCCGCATCCGGATGGCGCCTCGACGTCGTCCTCGGCGGTACCGCGCTCGAGGAGCAGATCGCGGCTGACGTCAGGATGATGGAGGTGGGCAAGACCACCGTGCCGGTGGTGCGGCTGGAGCACCTGCTCGTCCTCAAGGTGCTCGCACACCGGCCCCAGGACATGGCCGACGTTGCCCGGCTCATAGATGTCCGCGGAGACGTGATTCGTTTTGACGAGGTGACGGAACTGCTCTCCGCGCTCGAGGAAGGTTTGGGCGAGGAGGGGCTCCTAAACACGTTCGAGCAGCTGCGCGCGTCCACAAACCCCGCGGACCGTCGTGAACGCCCGGACGGACCGGTCGCTCGGCCACGGAAGACCCGGAAACCGCGAGGCCGTGGGACACGTTGATCGCAAGGCGTCTCGCGGCTGGCAGCCGGTCGTCACACTTCAGTAGCCTCCGGCACTCGCCATGACGACGAACAAGCCCAGCAAGACGCCCACCGCCACGCGGAACGTGAAGTACGACCGGCTGCCCTACCCGCTGGGCGCCTGCTGGACGGCGGCGCTCCGCACGCGGGACACCTCCGAGGTGTACCGGGCGCTCGAGCACGTCCTGCGCTTCATGTGCGCGGTGGTGTGGACGGACGTGCTGGACCTCCCCTGGTCCGACGACGTCGCGCAGCAGCTCTCCGGCGGCCCCAACCGGGACGGGCTCGAGCGGATGGCCATGGGGGACCGGGTGGCGCTCCTGCGCACGCTGGTGAAGCTGCACGCCACGGCGCCCGAGGAAGGCCCGCCGCGGGTGCTGCCGCCGCTCACGGACTGGTGGGAGGACGCGGAGAAGTGGCTCGCGGGCAGCCTCCAGGAGCGCAACAAGTCGGCGCACGGGATGGCCTTCCGCGAGGACGGCTTCGACGCGGCGGCGGACCGGCTCGCGCACCTGCTGCGGCTGTCCCGCTGGCTGCAGGAGGTGCAGCTGTGCACCGTCACCACCGCGGGCCGGAAGCTGGGCGTCAGCCGCGGCGCGGTGCAGCGGCTGGTGGGGCTCACCCCCTTCGAGGACCCGAAGCACCAGTTCGACGCCACGTGGCGCTCGGACCTCTCGGACGGCTACGTGCTGCTCGGCAGCGGGGACGGGACGCGGTGGGCGCTGTGCCCCTTCCTCGTGCCGGAGGGGCGCGGCCTCTCCCTGCTCGACGCCATCGGCCGCAAGGGTGAGTTCGTCTTCGGCAACCCGCTCGCGGCACCGGGGACGCCGCAGCCGGAGGGAAGGGGAATCCCGAGCGGCGAGGGAGACCTGCGTTGGCACGCCTTCCTGGCACAACGGGCGGAGATGGCGTCGGAGTTCCGCTTCGTGGAGGAGAAGCCGCACGAGCTGTTGCGACTCCCGCCGGTGCCGGGAACGTCGCTGGAAGCGGGGCAGATGCTCGGGGAGGACCTGCGGCTCGTGAAGCTGCTCGGCGAGGGAGGCATGGCCACGGTGTGGGAGGCCGAGGACGTGCACTCGAAGCAGCGGTGCGCGGTGAAGGTGCCGAAGCCGGAAATGGCAGACACGGAGTTCGAAGCGCGCTTCCGGCGGGAGATTGAGCTGCTCAAGCGGCTGCACGCGGAAGGGGTGCGCCACGTGCTGGGGCCGGTGCAGCGGTTGCGTGTGGAGTTGGACGACGCGCCGCTGACGGTGCTGCAGATGCCGCTGCTTACCGAGACGCTCGCGGACCGGCTGAAGGGGCTCCAGGCGAAGAAGCAGCTGCCCGCGCCGGAGGAGGTGGCGAGGTGGATGGAGCAGGCGCTCGAGGCCCTGGCAGACCTGCACGGCAAGGGCGTCATCCACCGGGACATCAAGCCGTCCAACCTGCTGCTGGACGGTGAAGCGAACGTGGTGCTGGGGGACTTCGGCATTGCGCGGGACGAGGGCAACGAGGCGAAGCTGACGAAGACGATTACCCAGCTGGGATCTCTGCACTACATGGCGCCGGAGCTGAACCGGTCTGCGAAGAACGTGAGCGAAAAGTCAGACATCTTCTCGCTCGCGGTTACGGTGCACGAGCTGGCGCGGGGGAAGGTGACCGAGGCGCCGGGGCGGGGCGTGTCCGGGCTGGTGGGTGAGTTGCTCGTGCAGATGGGGAAGGGGGATCCGGAGGAGCGCCCCACCGCTGCGGAGGTGCTCAAGCGCATCGAGTCGTCGCGTGACACGGACCCACCCGGCGTGGAGCCGAAGCCGGTGCGGATTGAGCCGGGGGAGTTCGTGATGGGTGCGTCGGAAGGGGACGAGGAGGCACTGGCTCAAGAAAAACCGTCGCGGCGAATCCAGATCACTCATGCTCTCGAGGTTTGGAACGTGCCATTCACGCAGCGGCAGTTCCAGGAGGTTATGGGTGAAAACCCTTCCAAGCATCAGGGCAGGAGTGACCGGCCTGTCGAGAACATCAGTTGGTTCGAGGCGATTCGGTGTTGTAATGCATTGTCGGTTCTTGAAGGGATTCAGCCCGCCTACAACATCGACGAAGGTGGAACGAATGTGACGTGGCGTGGAGTCAATGTTCCCGGTTGGCGACTGCCGACTGAAGCAGAGTGGGAGTTTTTCTGCAGGTCGGGGTCCGTCTCTTCACGCTACGGTCGTTTGGAGGAGGTGGCGTGGTTTGGGGGGAACTCAGGCGCGCGGACACATGCAGTTGGGCTCAAGCATCCCAATGCATGGGGCCTGTACGACACGCTTGGGCACGTCTGGGAGTGGTGCTGGGATTGGGACGGCT
The DNA here is from genome assembly GCA_039800145.1 of Pseudomonadota bacterium. GTDB lineage: Bacteria > Myxococcota > Myxococcia > Myxococcales > Myxococcaceae > VGRA01. Next base: position 15,429 of record JBDLRJ010000195.1, read on the forward strand.
CCTATTGGGACAGGCAAAGTATGCTGGATCCCGATGGTCGGATGCGGTGGAGCGACGAAGGAGAGGCGGTACTGATGTTCGGGAAGCACCGTGGTCGGACGTTGAAAGAAGTCGCCGAGTGCGAGCCGGACTACCTGAGGTTTGTCACCGCGGAATGGGATGCGTTCCCCCTGACCATCCGAGAGTTGGCAGGAGACGCGCTGGCAGGGGTGTTTCCCATACGGATGGAATCTGAGGCGAACCCCATTGGGCCACTCATGGGCGAGTTTCGCCTCTTGCGCGGTGGGAGCTGGAACGGTCCGGCTGCTCTGTCCCGCGCTTCGAGCCGGGACTATGCCAGGCCTAGCTATCGTCTTGGCCGGATCGGCTTCCGGCCCGTCCGAACTATCTCGAATTGAGCGCCGTCACCGGCACGACGACTGAACCGACTCAAGCGCCCCGGATGCCGGGCGGAGGGAGCACGAGCGCCAGCCGCGCGGAAGACGCCCGCGGACGGGGCGCGGTGGAACGTTTCCGGGGAAGGGAGGCTCGGGGGGCTCTCTTCTCTGCGGCATCAGCTGGGCCCTGCCTGGTCACCTGCACCTGACCTGTCAGGACCGCAGACGCACGTCGCACTTGTCGGTTGCGGCCTCAACCGGCGTGTCGTTGGATGCTGCGCATGGCTGCAGAGTCCACCGACGTCATCCGTGAAGAGCTGGAGCGGTTGAAGCACGCGTACGACGACCTGCGCCGCGAAATCCGCGAACTACGGGGGGCGGACGCGGGGCTGTCCCGGCGCCGCGGGGTGCTGGCGTCCGCGGGGACGACGGCGGAGAGCCTGCTGAAGTTCATCTACCGGCGGGAGGGGCGCGAGAAGGGGAGCAAGCCCGCGGACAAGCTGATGCTGGATGACCTGGTGGGCGCGCTGAAGGACGTGCTGCCCGAGCACATCCAGGTGCCGCTTCGGACCGTGCAGGCGTACCGGAACCTCGGCGCGCACGACAAGGGGGACATCCGCAGCGTGGACGAGCAGGCGCTGCTGACGGTGAACACGGCGTTGAACCAGGCGGTGGTGTGGTTCTTCGAGTCGTACCTCGGAGGCGAGTTCGCAGCGCTGGCGAAGACGCGAGACCACGACGAGCCCGGCCCCGGCGAGGCATTCAAGCCGGCGCTGTTGGAGTGGCGGGAACTGTATTGGTGGGTGATGCGAGGGGGGCAGCTGAAGGTGCTGGACCAGAAGGCGCTGGAGAAGCGGCAGCGCGAAGCGGGCCTGTCGGACGCCGAGGTGGGCGGCGTGCGCAGCGGCTACAAGCGGGACGTGGAGACGTTCCTCCAGGCGGTTGCCGAGGCGGTGGAGGACGGGGTGCTGGAGGACTACGAGGTCGAGGGCCTGGAGGAGATGCGCGTAGCTGCGTGTCTCTCCATCCGAGAGGCGCAGGACCTGGCGGCCGCGGGGCTGAGGAAGGTGGCGGCCGTCCCGCCAGGGGCGCCGGGGTGGATGGCAGAGGCGCTGGAGGGAGCCCGCCGCGCAGAAGAGGCTCGCCGCGCAGAAGAGGCTCGCCGCGCACAAGAGGCTCGCCGCGCACAAGAGGCCCGCCGCGAACAAGAGGCCCGCCCTGGGCACGAACCACGCCGTGCAAGTGAGGCCCGGCGCGCTGACCACCCAGTCCGAATCGAGGCATCCGAATTCTGGATGGGCGCGACGGCTGACGATCTGGATGCGAACGCAGACGAAAAACCTGCAAGGCTGGTCAAGCTCACCCGGCCGTTCGAGATATGGAATATCCCGGTCACTCAGCAGCAGTACTGGGAGTTAATGGGGACCAATCCCTCGAAGTTTCGAGAGACCACGGGAGAAATGCTGCCTGTCGAGAACGTCAGTTGGTACGACGCAGTACGGTACTGCAACGAACTTTCGGTAAAGCAGGGACTGTCGGTCGCGTACGTCATTACGGAATTGGACGATCGGGACAGACCCCGTGTCGTATGGAAGGGGTTGGACGCGGCGGGATGGCGGTTGCCGACGGAAGCCGAGTGGGAATACGCCTGCCGCGCCGGGACGGGGGGGCTTCGCTATGGAAATCCTGAAGACATTGCGTGGACAGAGAGCAACAGCAATATGCGTAGCCACTCCGTTGCCACGAAGCGCCCAAACGCATGGGGCCTCTACGACATGATCGGGAACGTCATGGAGTGGTGCTGGGACTGGTATACCAACCAGCGCACTTCATTCAATCCCGCGGGTCCAAGCGACGGCGCCGTTCGCGTCTGTCGCGGGGGCTGCTGGCGCCTCTCGGTGAGGTACGCGCGGGCGTCCTTCCGGCACCGTGACGCACCGGACTTCCGCGACAGCTACATCGGCTTCCGCCCCGTCAGGTCGCTCACGAAGTGAGCGGGCCGTCGCTTTTCACCGACCCACCTTTCTCCCCATCGCCTCTCTCCCGCTCAAACCTCAGGGCTCCCACCCATGTCCTTCGCCCGCTTGGCGGCCTGGCTCGACGCCGAGTCGTACGCCTTCCCTGAAGATCCCGCAGAGCTGGTCGATGTCCTGCGCCGCGTCGCCCTGGACCTGGAGGGTGACCCCGCGAAGCTCCAGGCCGTCTACGCGGCGAAAGCGCAGGGCAATGCCAGTGATCTCGCCCGCATCCTCTCGCTCTTCAACGCAGACGACGAGGCGCTGCAGCAGCAGGGCTTCGAGCTCCTGCTCTCCTCGGACTCAGAAGACCTCTGGAACGCCATCCTGCACGACGCGGAGTTCGACCACGAGGTCAACGCGTACCAGACGCTTAACGGCTACGTCCGGGCCCACGGCCTCCACCACAGGACCCTCGAGAACTCGAAGTACCTGCACCGGGCCCTCCTCCACAGCCCCTTCTACGATTACTCCGGCGTCACCCGCCTGTACCTCAAGGCCCCCTTCCACGAGAGCCTCGCCGACCTGAAGAGGCTCACCGAGCTCACCGAGCTCACGATCCACTTCCAGGATTCTGCGACGGACGCCTCGTTCTCCTCCCTGGAGGGGCTCCGGGAGCTGGAGAAGCTGGTCAAGCTCACCCTCGTGCTCGACGACAAGAGGGGCTTCCACTTCGGGGGCCTCATGACCACCCCGGCCTGGACGGAGAACCTGGGCAACATCCGGGAACTCACCGTGTTCGGCGACTCCCGCGGGTGTTCCTCCTTCTTCCCCATGCGCCTGTTGCGCCACCTGCCGAAGCTCGAGCGCTTCCGTTCGGAGTGCAGGCTCGACTTCGAGAAGTACGACAACGCGTACCAGGGGCGCCTCGAGATCGTCGTGCCGGACGGTCCCCTGTCGCACTACCTCCCCACGGGGGGCGAGAAGCCGCTGCGCGCAGACCTGGTGCGCATCTTCTTCAGCTGGACCGAGCAGCAGTTGCGCCCTGGCTCCTTCGCGGACGTCTGCAGCCTCGACCTGAGCCAAATCAACCTGGAGGGGCAGGGCCGGGTGGAACTGGCGTACGACTACCAGCAGGTACGCTGGAGCGGGAGGATGCCGGCGAACCTCCTGATCAGCCGTCTCGACAGGCTCGCCACCCACAAGCTCGGACGCGTGGCCATCTCCGGCGACATCCACCTCGCGCTCGCCTACGAGCACGTTGACCACCTGCCCTACATTCAGTTCAGCCGGAAGGACGAGTCGAAGCTCCCACGGGACGCGAGGCTGGACACCTTCTTCAAGCCGAAGGGCAAGGAGGTCGTCGTCGACCAGGAGGCGATCCGTGCGCTCTACGGGGCCAGGGTTCGCCGGATGGCGGCGTCCAAGCTCTTGCCGGACCACCGGTTCTTCTCCTGGGAGCACCTCTTCCTCGACCTGGCCACGTACTCGGACCGTGGCGTCCTGGTCCGCGAACTGCCGACTGACTACCTGCAGTACGTCCCTTCCACGGTGCGCAGCCTCCTGCTCTGCGGCGACGACCACCGCCTCGCGGATTTCGGCTTCGTGGCGCGCCTCGAGCACCTCGAGGCGCTCACCCTCCGCGGCTTCTCCAAGCTCACCATTTCGAGCTTGGAGTCACTGGCGGGCCACCAGGCCCTGAAGCGGATCACCCTGGTGTAATGCAACGAGGTGAACCTCCCAAAGGTCGCGAAGAAGTTGCCGGGCGTGGAGGTGAAGGTCAGTGCGCAGGACATCACGGACCTCGAGACCTTCGTGAAGACGTGACGCAGGCCCGCCGCCCGTCGGGTAGCCTCCACCACTCGCCATGACGACGAACAAGCCCAACCGGACGCCCACCTCCACGCGAAACGTGAAGTACGACCGGCTGCCCTATCCGCTGGGGGCGTGCTGGACGGCGGCGCTGCGCTCGGGACAGGCGAGCGAGGTGACGCGCGCGCTGGAGAACGTGCTGCGGTTCATGGGCGCGGTGCTGTGGGCGGACGTCCTGGACCTCGAGTGGACACCGGCCGAGGCGGAGTTCCTCGCGGGCGGTCCGAGGCGCGACGCGTTCGAGTCCATGGGCATGGGCCAGCGGGTGCGGCTCGTGAGGACGCTGGTGGAGATCCACGCGCGGGCGCCGGAGGAGGGCCGTGGGCGCGTGCTGCCGCCGCTGGGCGAGTGGTGGAAGCAGGCGAAGCGGTTCATCGACGACACGGTGGATGGAGCGCAACGACGCGGCGCACGCGGCGACGTTCCGGGACGACACCTTCGAAGCGGCGCGCGACCGGCTGGCGCACCTGCTGCGGGAGTCGCGGTGGCTGCAGGAGATCCAGCTCGTCACGGTGGAGCAGGCGAAGCGGGTGCGCGGCCAGAACAGCGGCGTCCTGCAACGGCTCGTCGGCACAGCGCCGTACGACACGCTGGAGCACCGGCTCGAGGCGACGTGGAAGGCGGACCTCTGGGAGGGGTGCGCCTGGATTGGCAGCGGCGACGGCCGTCGCTGGACGCTCTGCCCGTTCCTCGCGCCGGAGCCCAAAGGCGTGGGGCTCCTGGACGCCATCACCGCGAAGGGCGAGCTGGTGTTCGCCAACCCGCTGGCCGCGGCGAACACGCCGAAGCCCGTGGGGCGCGGCATCCCGTCAGGCGACGGGGACGTGAAGTGGCACGAGTTCCTCGCGCGGCGCATGGAGCTGGTGGAGGCCTTCGCCTGCGAGGAGGAGAAGCCGCACGCGCTGCTCTCGCTGCCGCCGCCGCCGGCGCAGTCCCTGGTCGCGGGCCGGATGCTGGACGAGGAGTTGAAGCTCGTGCGCCCCCTGGGCGAGGGCGGGATGGCGACGGTGTGGGAGGTGGAGGACGTCCACACGAAGCGGCATTACGCCGTGAAGGTCCCGAGCGACGAGGCGCAGGACACCGCGTACGAGCACCGCTTCCGGCGTGAGATTGAGCTGCTCAAGAGGCTGCGCGAAGAGGGCGTGCGGCGCGTGCTGGGGCCGGTGGAGTCGCGGCGCGTGGAGTTCGAGGCCGGGCCGGTGACGGTGCTGCGGATGCCGCTGCTCAAGGAGACGCTGGCGGAGCGGCTGAAGGCGCTGCGGGCGCAGAAGCAGCTGCCGGACGCCGGCCAGGTGCGGGCGTGGCTGGTGCAGACGCTGGAGGCACTCTCGGACCTGCACGGGAAGGGCGTGGTGCACCGGGACATCAAGCCGTCCAACCTGCTGCTGGACGAGAAGGACGAGGTGGTGCTGGGGGACTTCGGCATTGCCCGGGACGCCGCGAGCGAGGCGAAGCTGACGCGCACGGTCGCGCAGATGGGCAGCGAGCTCTACATGGCGCCGGAGCAACTGCACTCGGCGAAGAGCGTGACGGGAAAGGCAGACCTCTTCGCGCTCGCGGTGTCCATGCACGAGCTGCTGAAGGGGACGACGAGCGAGACGCCGGGAAAGGGGGTGTCGGGGGCGCTGGGGCAACTGCTTCAGAAGATGGCGAAGAGGGATCCGGAAGAACGGCCGGACGCGGCGCAGGCGCTTGCGGAGTTGGTGGAGGAGCCGCCAGGTGTGGAGCCGAAGCCGGTGCGGATAGAGGCGGGGGAGTTCGTGATGGGTGCGTCGGAAGGGGAGGAGGAGGCCTCCAGTGATGAGCGGCCTGCCCGGCGCGTGCGCATCACTCGGCCGTTCGAGATGTGGAGCGTGCCGGTCACGCAGCGGCAGTACCAGGAGGTGATGGGGAGCAATCCCGCAAAATTCCAGGGATGGGACGACCGTCCGGTGGAGAGGGTGAGTTGGTATGACGCCGTGCGGTACTGCAACGCCCTGTCCGTGAAGGAGGGGCTGCCCGTGGCCTATGAGATCGAGGAGACCGACAAGGCGGAGGAACCGAAGGTGACGTTCAGGGGACTGGACAGCCCGGGGTGGCGGCTGCCGACGGAGGCGGAGTGGGAGTACGCCTGCCGGGCAGGGACGACGGGCAGCCGATATGCGGAGGTGGAGGAGGTGGCTTGGTACGAAGCCAATGCCAACGGGAGAACCCACCCGGTTGGACTGAAGCGCCCCAATGCGTGGGGGCTGTACGACATGCTCGGCAACGTCTTTGAGTGGTGCTGGGAGTCACTGTCGGAGTACGCGGACGCCACGACCTCGATCCTCGATGGAGATGGCCAGCTCAAGGTTGGAAAGCACAAGGGCCGGACCCTCGAGGAGTTGGCTCATCAGGATCCTGCCTACCTGCGCTTCGTCGTTGACGAGGCTGAGGCATTTCCCCGGGAACTGTGTTCCCTCGCGTCTGACGCGCTGGACGGAAAGTTTCGCGCGCGCGTCTTCACCAACCACGACCCGGTGGGGCCTACCTCCAGCGTCAACCGCGTCCTCCGCGGTGGCAGCTGGGACTTCTCGGCGTGGTGCGCGCGGGCGTCCGGCCGGCTCTGCTTCACCCCGGTCAGCCGCCTCGTCTACCTCGGCTTCCGCCCCGTCAGGTCGCTCACGAAGTGAGCGGGCTGTCGCTTTCCACGGACCCACCTTGCCACCGTTCCACGGGCACGACGACTGAACCCACTCGAGCGCCCCGGACGCCGGGCGGAGGGAGCGCGAGCGCCAGCCGCGCGGAAGACGCCCGCGGACGAGGCGCGGTGGAACGTCTACTCAACAACTCAGCGTCTTGAAGCCAGCTTCAAGACCACGCGTACTTGAATCCCTGCTCGCCCGCGCCGGTGAGTCCGCGGCTCCTTGCCTCACCCCGCCCGCACGTCCTTGAGCATCTTCTTCACCGCGGGCGTAAACGCCTTCGAACTCGCCAACTCCCGGAACCACGTGTCGAAGTGTGTCGCGGGCACGGCGATGAAGGACTGCCCGTACTCCCCCGGCCCGTCCTCGTCCGACACCTCGGCGTAGTGGCGCACCATCCGGTGGACCACCGCCGCGCACTGGGCCGCGGTGGGCGGGAAGACGTACGCCACCGCTTCGAATCCCGCGTGCAGCGCCGCCAGCCGCGCCTCGGGCTCGCGCTCGAGCAGCTGCGCCTCCAGGTCCCGTCGGATGTCCTGCTCGGCGTCCGTCCCGCTCAGCGACATCACCCAGCGCAGGAACGCCGCGTACGCCCCGAACAGCACCCGCATCTCCACCGGCGCCTCCTCGCCCGGACCCTCGCTCTCGGGCGCCCCCTCCATCTCGGCGAAGTGCTGCGCCAGCCGGTGCAGCAGCAGCGCGCTCAGCGTCCGGTCCAGGCGGTCCGGGCGCATGAGATCCCCCATCCCCATGTTGGCCATCATCCGGGCCACCATGGCGCTCGCCGCGGCCTCCGGGTCGAACGAGCCGCTGCCCAGCCCGGACATCGGTGACAGCGCGCTGGACGCCGCACGCGCCTTCGCCGGGGTCTTCTTCTGCGGGGCCTTTTTCTTCGCGGCCGGCACCTTCTTCTTCGCGGCAGGGGCGGGCTTCTTCTTCGGTGCGGGCTTCTTGCTGGCCATGGATGTCTCCGGGGACCGCGAGGGGGCGGCCATCCTCCTTCTCCGAGCCGGGAAACTCAACGTCGTGCAGACACTTGTTGCCCCCAGGCTGTTTCCGGGGCCTCTCCACCAGGTGTCTGCGGTAGCGTCCATCCGCCCATGCCGACCTGTCCAAAGCACCCCGGTGAGGAACTGATAGCGGCGGCCGGGCGGATTGATCCCGTTTCGGCTCCGCCGGGATCGACACGGAGGGGGCAGTCGTGATCTGACCCACGTAGGAGGTGGGCATGCCGGCTGCGTACTCGATGGACC
>JBDLRJ010000196.1:0-12948 GCA_039800145.1 Pseudomonadota bacterium
CGGGGCCAGGACCACTGCGGCGCGGAATCCGTCCGGCCCGCGGGGCAACGCGGCAGCAGCATCCAGCGCCGCCTGGAGGGTCGCCCGGTTGTCTCCTGCAACGGCAGACACGGAAATGGACGGAGACGAGACGAGCGGCAGCGCCACTCCGCCCCCCTCGTAACCGGCAAACGAGAAGTCCGGGACCAGCTGGTCCGCCACCGTCGAGCCCCGCGCGGCGTAGAGGCCATAGATCAGACCGCACGCCGCGTCCTCGCGGACCAGGGGCGGCGCAACGCCGTGGACCGGCCTGCCGTCCACCCACGCCAGCGGCTGACAGGTTCCCCCCGGGGTCCCCCCATCCGCAGTCGCCGTGCCTGCGTCGGTCACCGCGCCTGCGTCGGTCACCTCGCCTGCGTCGGTCGCCTCGCCTGCGTCGGTCACCTCGCCTGCGTCGGTCGCCTCGCCTGCGTCGGTCGCCTCGCCTGCGTCGGTCACCTCGCCTGCGTCGGTCACCTCGCCGGCGTCGGTCACCTCGCCTGCGTCGGTCGCCTCGCCGGCATCACCCCCTGCCTCGCTGCGTGGCGCGGACACCGTCCCGGCATCGAACGGGCCCCGGACGTCGACGCCGCAACCGGCGAACAGGGCCAGCAGCAGGACCGCGAACACGTCTCGGACGAAACAACGGGATGGCGGGACAATCCCCATGGTGGCCTTGTTCGCTAGCACGCTGTTGCCGTGCACAGGGAGCAGGACGCCATGCGTCGACACGCCCCGGCGTCAGCCCCGCGGCGGCCCCTGTCCGCTTCTGTTCGGATACGTTTGTGACATGGACAACCGAAACCGGGTGGGGACGCTGTTGGTCGCGCTGGTGCTCTTCGGCTGCCCCGTCCGCCTGGCAGGTGACCGTGATGCAGGCACCGCGGACGACGGCGGAAGGACGCCTGACAGCGGTCACACCCCCGTGGTCCTCCCGGACGGCGGGGACGGAGGCCTCGTGGACGTGACGGGCTTCGCACCGGGTTGCAACGGGATGCCCAGCACCTGCGCCGAGTTCGACGCCGGGACGAACTGCGGCGAGTGCCAGTACCGCCTTCGCTACGACGCCTCGCGGTGCAGCCCAGCGACCCCGTGCGACAACCTGCTGCTCGTCTGGGCCGCCATGAAGTGCGACAGCGACGAGTGGCTCACGGTGGAGGATGCGCTCGAGGGGCGCAGCGGCTGGATGACGGCGTGCGTGCAGCCCGCGTGGCCCGGCGAGGTGCTGCCGACGACCATCGGGGCTCCCCAACGCGACACGGCGGTGATGTCCGCGCTGCTCGGAGAGGCACGGGGCCCCTGGAGCGGGAAGAACCTGCTGATGGTGGGCTGCAGCGCAGGCGCCACCCGCTACCCGCTCGTTGCCGCGCGGACAGACGCGGACGACGCATGGACCGGGAGCATCAAGACGGGCGTCTGCATGAGCGACGGGGTGTACAACGTCCCGCACCAGGAGTCCTTTATCGGCCAGGGGCTCCTGGATGGTGGGGAGAGTTGCGCCTTCCGGCACCGCCGGATTGCGCTCGGCTTCACGTCCGAGAGTCCGACGCCCGGCCACTCGTGCTCGGGCAACAGCAGCTGCGCCTGCAACCCCGCGCATTCCGTCCGGACGCGGCCCGGCGCCTGCGGGGGCGGAGACTGCGTGGAGTACGAGAGCATCGTCGTTCCCGCGGCGGGCGGCGCCCTGACCTTCGCGCCCGGCGTCGGGGCCTCGTCTTTCGCCGTGCGCCACTGGCGGCTCGTGTCCGAGGGCGCTTCGTTCACCCGCGAGGCGTGCGCCAAGGACGTGGTCGCAGGTGCGCCCGTGCTCGGCCTGTGCGCCGCGATCGACTCCGGCCCCGACCACGAGTGCTCCCCCGTGGAGTTCCCCAACGCGCCGCACTGTGCCGGGTACTGGAACTCGCTGGAGACCACCTGCGTGGACTGGTTCGACGGGCTCTAGGCCCGGACGGCCCGGACGGGGGACTGGACAGGAGCGGGCGCACTGGGTTCACTTTCGTCCTGCAGCCGCAGTCAAAGATGCCCCAGGAGGAGCGCCATGTACCCCAGGTCGACCGCCGGCTTCCGCGCCGTCTCGCCACTCCGAGAGGGTCCCACCGGTGTGGGCTCCCCGCAGCCAGCCGGCCGCGTGTCCGACGCACAGGGCGCGGTCGTCGCGGACCGGGTGTCGCTGGGCACCTCCGCGGACAATCCCCTCGAGCCGGGGCTGCTTTCCACCACGGGGGTGGCACGCTACGCGCGGATCTCGGCGCTCGAGGCCTACACGCGGGCGTCGACCTCGCCAGGGTCCCGCATCCGGGACGCAGACTTCGCCTACGAGACCGCCGCGTTGAGCAGGCAGCAGGTCCAGCAGCAGCAGGCAGTCTCCACGCTGTCCCAGGCCAACTCGCTGGACCAGGACCCGCTGCGGCTCCTCGGTTGAGCCACGCGGTGAACCCGGCCACGTGCCCACGTCCCCTTCCTGCCAGCTGGCCCAGGCACGTCCCGGTGCCTCTGCGCGAGGGGGGGCCGTGACGCCCGCGGAGGACGAGGCCCGTGCCCAGGCGGCGGTTGCCCGGTTCCACCCGCGGAACACGGTCTTCACGCGCGCCCTCACGCGCCTGGTGGTGGCGACCTCGCGGTGGGTGATGACGCGGCGCAACAGGCTCGAGGTGACGGGCCTGGAGCGCTTCGAGTCCGTCCGGGCACGGACGGCACGCGCCGGGCGGGGACTGCTGACCTTCTCCAACCACGTCTCGCTCCTGGACGATCCGCTGCTCGTGGCCAACTTCGTCGACCCACGCGACTACGAGGAGATCCGGTGGGTCGCCGCGGACGCGCTGAACTTCTTCGGCGACGGGCTCCGGGGCGTGGTCTTCAGCGCGGGGCGCTGCGTCCCGGTGGTTCGGGGCTGGGGAGAGTCCCAGCCCGGCATGGCCTTCCTGAGGGACAGGCTCCAGGCGGGGGACTGGGTGCACATCTTCCCCGAGGGGGGCCGGACGCGGGAGCCGGGCGCCTGGCTCAGGCGGCCTTTCAAGGCCGGCATCGGGCGCCTCCTGGACGAGACCCGCCCCGTGGCGCTCGGGCTCTACCACCACGGCATGGCCGGGGTGCTGCCCATCGGCGCGCGGGTGCCGTCCCGCGGACACGCGGTGACCGTGCGCTTCGGCGAGCCCGCGTGGTGCGACGAGGCCTTCATCGCGCGGTGTGCCCCCGGGGCGCCGGATGCCCCCGCACGCTGGGCGGCGCTCGCGGGCTGGGCGGAGTCCACGCTCGCCGGGCTCGAGGCGGAGACAAGGGGACCTCGTCCATGACGGGCACGGGTGACGCCGCCGAGCGGGAGCTCGAGTGGAAGCTGTCGGGCTTCGCAGGCCAGCTGGAGGACGGGGTGCGCCCCGACTTCGAGACGCGGGGCGTGCCGCTCGCGCTGGAGTGGCTGCGCGGCGTCGACGGGGATGGGCGCGCGCGGGTGGGCGCCATCCTCTCGCGGTGGCTGCCCTCCGGCACGGTGGACGAGGCGCGCCTGGCCGCGCGGCTCGCCCCCCTCGCCCACCCGTCGCCTTCCGCGGTGGCCTCGGCCTGGGAGCGGGGCGATCTCCCGGCAGAGACCGTGGAGGAGTTGGGCTACCTGCTGCGCGGCCTGCTCCAGCGGGGCGAGGTCCCCTGGCAGCCCGGCTGGCGCGGCCTCCTGGCCCGCCCCGGCGGACACGCGGCGCTCGGTGGCGCGCTGGTCGCGGACCGGGAGTGGGCCCTCGCCCAGCTCGGCGAGCTCGTGGGCGACCGTCTCTCCACCGCGATGCAGCGGCTGCTGGCCGCCACCGCGGGACTCAATCGGGCGGAGGCCGCTGCCACGTGGAACGATTTTGCGACCCGCGGCGAGCGGCTGCCGGAGCCCGCCCGCGCCCGTTGCTCCGAGATGGTGGCGTGGGTCCAGGCCCACGGCGAAGAGCCCGAGGGAGATGGGCAGCTGCGCTGGACGCGGCCGGCAGGCGGCTGACCCGCCCCGGTGCCCCGTCCCGGGGCCGGGAGAAGTCTTACGAGAGCGTGTCGGGACGGACACCCGGCGGGAGCATGCCCTGCCGCGCGGCCCACACCGCCAGCCCCTCGAGCGAACTCGGCCGCACGAACTCGAGCGGGGCCGAGCGCAGGGCCTCGGCGTCCGGGCCCGTCGAGACGAACTCGCCCTCCGCGTTCGGCTCCAGCGCGTGCACCGCCCTCTCGATGAAGCGCTGCAGCTCGGACTCCGACTTCGTCTCCAGGAAGGCCATGAACGCCTTCATGTCCATGCCGAGGTGGCTTGCAAGGGCGTTCAACGCCGGCCCCGCGGGGTAGCCGTCCCCGCCGTGGTTGGACAGCTCCTCCGCCAACTTCTGGGACATCCCGCCGGCCCGGAGGAAGTCCTCGAGCGGCCCCTCGTACTTGTTGGACTCGCGCACCTTCGCGTACTGCCCCAGCCCGGCCCCGACCGCGAGGAGGACGCCCCCCACCACCGCGCCCCCCGGGATGGCGCTGGAGACCGCCGCCACCGCGAGCAGCCCGCCCCCGAGCGCGGACGCCGTGTGGCTGAAGCCGAGCACCATGTCCCCGTCCCGGAAGGCCTGCACCGCGCTGAGCCCCTCCAGGACGGACGAGACGGCCCCTGCCAGCGGGCCGGCGAACTTCGTGAACCGGGCGGCCTTCCCGAACACCTGCAGCGCGTCCACGCCGGTGCTCAGGCCATCCGCCACCACCTTCGCCCGCTCCGCGAGGCCCGCCTCGCCGAAGTTGCGCACCCCGTCCACGATCCCGATCGTGCCGGCCACCACGGACAGCCCGCCGAGGGCCCGTCCCAGCCGGGACGTGCTGCTGGCGATGCCGAGATCCGACATCGTCGCTTCGATCCGTCCTGTGACGGCCTTCAGCTCTGCGCCCGTGGCCGTCTGCAGGCGCGCCACGTCGTCCAGGAGCGGCTCGAGCAGCCCCGGCTTCAGCCCCAGCGGCCCCTCCAGTCCCCGGAGACCGTCCAGGAAGCCCCCCAGGCGCTTCGGGTCTGCGGCCGCCAGCGTCGCCGCGGCCTCGAAGGCCGTCTCGGCCAGGTTCTTCACCACGCCCACGTCGCCGTTCAGCTTCTGGATGCGGCTGAAGAGGTTGTCGCTGCCCTTGCCCAGCAGCTCCAGCTCCGCCCCGAGCAGCTCTGCCCCCGCGACCGTCTGCCCGAGCGCCTCGAGGTTGCCGCCGATGAACTTTTGCGCCTCCGCGCGGAGGTTCGCCAGCGCGCCCGTGCCGTCCTGGCCCGCGGCAGTCACCGCGCCGCCCATGGCCGCGGCGTAGCGAGCCCCTGCCGTCTCCAGCGCCTCGTAGGCCCCGGCGTTGCGCTTGCGGAAGTCCTCCATGGCCACCTGGAGCTGGTCCGGGGTCAGCAGCCCCTGCGCGCGCGACACCAGGTTGCCGAGCTCCTCGTTGAGCGCGTCGACCCGCGCCTGCGCCTTCTCGAATTCAGCGCGGACTGCGGACAGCCCAGCGGTGAGCCCGGTTGCCACCTTGCTGGCGGCCTCGGTCTTCCCCGCGGACTGGAGCGCGCCCACGAGCGCAGCCCCGACCGCGCTCCCGCTCCCCGACGTCACGGCCTGCTTCACCCAGTCACCCAGCTGCTGTGCCTGCGTGCCGGTCTTCACGTGGGCGGCGAGCGTCTTCGCCAGCGACGCGGCCGCCGCTGGGGTCGCCAGGTTCCCCACCGCGAGCAGCGCCTTCACGTTGGCCTCGTTGAAGGGGGCCGTGGCGAGGGCGCCCGCCGCCGCCGACAGCAGCGAGGCCACCGCCGCGGGATCCTTCAGCTTGCTCGCCTCCGCGAGCAGGACGGCGGCAACGTCCTGCGGCTTCGCGGCCTTCACCTTCAGCAGCGCCGCGTTCAGGTTGGGCGCCCCCGCTTGCGCAGGGGCAGGGGAGGCGCCCCCGGCCCTGGAACGTGCGGCGCGCTCCATGGAGTCCGCGCTGCCCGTGGGCCGGCTGGACGGGGCTGCCGCCGTCGACCCCGTCGTCGTCCGCCGGGTGGTCTGCGCGGAAGTGCTTCCGTACGCGGGAAAATCACCGGTCGTCAGGCGGGGCTTGATGATGGACATGCCCTCGAGGCAACCACGACCGTGCAAGCACATTCAAGAGCCCGTGTCTGTACGCGGGGCTCTCGCTCGCACCCGGTCACCTGGAACACCGTCAGCGCGTCGTCGAGATCCGCGGTGCGCTGGGCAGGTTCCTCGACGTGGGTGCGCCGCCACACCTCGAGCCCCGCCAGGTCCTCGGCCACCTCCGCAGGAGGCTCACCGGGAGAGGGCCGTGGCAGAAAGGAGCTGTCGCGGATGTCCGAGCGCTCGACGACGACCAGGCGCCCCTCCGGGGAGGGCACTCCGACGGTGGCGCGCCACGAGCCCCGCGCGTCGACGCGAAGGACGAGATCGACGCCGCCCTGTCCGCTGGCTGGATGAGAGCCTGCCCAAGGTGGAACAATGACGGCCGCGTGCGATACCTGACCTTCCTCGTTCTTGCCGCCTGGCCCGCGCTCGCCGCCGACACCTGGACCCAGCCCTTCCCGGGCGTCCAGCACCTGCATCGAACCGGCCCGAACAACCTGAACGTCCACGCGGCGGTCGTTGACCTCTGCGCTCCAGGCGTGTCGGTCCGCCACACCGACTTCACCGAGCGCGCCCGGCGCACCTCCACCCAGGCGGTGGCCGTGGGGGCGCAGCTGGCCATCAACGGGGACTGGTCCTGCCGTCCCATCGACGTTGGCCCCAACAGCCCCTTCCCACCTTGCATCGGGAAGCCGGTCTACGGCACGTATGGAATTGCCGCGCACGCGGGCGTCCCGTGGCCGGACCCTGTCGAACTGGACGCGGTGCTCGCGTTCGCCCCGGACCGCGTGGAGCTGTTCGACTGGAGCGAGCACCAGCCCTTCGAGCCCTGGATGCAGGAGGTCATCAGCGGCCACTGGAGCTACGTCGCCAACGGCCAGGCGTCCACCCTGCCCCACCTCTTCCCCCCGCACTGCCCGCTGGAGCCGCGCACCGCCGTCGGTCTCTCGAAGGACCGGCGCAAGCTCATGGTCGCGGTGGTGGACGGGCGCAATGGCTACCGGGGCATGTCCTGTGCCGAGATGGGAGCGCTGATGGTCGAGCTCGGGGCGGAGCGCGCCTTCGGGTTGGACGGCGGCGGCTCCTCCACGTTCTGGATGAGCGGCCCCGGCGTGCTGAACCACCCCTCGGACGGCAGCGAGCGCGTGGTCGGGCCGCACCTGGCCATCTACGCCTCGGGCAGCGGCCCCTCTCCCTTCTGCGACCGCCCGTTCCAGCTGGACCCGGCGGCCCCCCTGCCCGCCTTCACGCCGGCCGGGCCGCACGGGCGCCTGGTCTCGCGGGTCCCAACCCGCGTCTTCGACACGCGGCCCAACGGAGACGTCAGCGGGCTGCAGGGGCTGTCCCGGGACGGCACGGGCCGGGTGGCGGCACAGAGCAGCACCACGTGGAGCGGGCTCGCTTCGCACGGAGTCGGGGCGGACCAGGTGGCGGCGGTGCTCAACGTGACCGCCACGGACATGGCCGAGCCGGGCTTCGTGACGGCCTGGGGCGCGGGCAGTCCCCAGCCCAACGTCTCGGCGCTCAACTATGCGCCCGGCCCACCGGTGGCGAACCTGGTCCCGGTGCGCCTCGGGGGCGGTGCCGGCGCCTCGCTCTACGTCCGCGGCGCCACGCACCTGGTCGGAGACCTGCTCGGGACCTTCGGCCCCCAGGGCGCGGGGTTGGTGCTCGAGCCCCCCACGCGCAAGCTGGATACGCGCTCGGGGCAGCCCCTGCAGCCGTTCGTCCCGCACCAGCTCGTCGGCGCAGACGCCCCCGGCGTGGAGGCCCACGCCTTGAACGTCACCGCCGTGTCCCCCGCCGCCGAGGGCTACGTCACCGTCTTCCCCTGCCACGAGCCCACGCCCACTGCCTCCAACCTGAACTTCGGCGCGAACAGCACCACCGCTGCCGCGGTGATGGCCCGCACCGGGCCCGGCGGAGTCTGCGCGGTGTCCTCCGTGGAGACACACCTCGTCGTCGACTCCGCGGGACGTTTCGTCTCCAATGGGGGGCTCGACTACCAACCCGCGGAGCCAACGCGCCTGGTGGACACGCGCAACACCTCCGGGCGCTGGACAGGCCGGCCCACCACCGGCAGCCCCCTTCCGCTTTCTCTCCAGGGCATGCCCGGGCTGCCTGCCGACTTGAAGGGCGTGGTCCTGAACCTCACCGCGGTGAACCCCACCGAGAACGGCTACGCCGCGATCGTCCCGTGCAACGCCGGCCCACCCGCCGTGTCGAACCTCAACTTCCAGCGCAACGCCACGCGCGCCAACCTGGTCGTGGCGGACGTGGGCAGCGGTGAGCTGTGCCTGACCACCTCCGGGCGGAGCCACTTCATCGTGGACCTCCTCGGCGGCTTCGTCGAGCCGGCTCCCCCGGCAGACGGAGGAACGGTCGTCGGGGAAGACGGGGGAACCGGCAGCAACGAGGACGGAGGATCCGTCAGCGGCGAGGACGGTGGGACGGGCGGTGTGACAGCAGGCCCGGACGCCGGCCCGGTTCGAGCCCCCGACGTCCTTGCAACGGGATGTCCCGGCTGTTCCACCGGGGTGGGTGTCCTGCCTTGGCTCGCGCTCGGCATGACCCTCCTCGGGCGGCGCCGCCGGGGGACGACATCCGCGCGCCCTTAGCCGCCTCGCCTCACGTCCACCAACTCCACCTCGAAGACGAGCGTGGCGTTCGGCGGGATGGCCCCGACAGCACTCCCGCCGTACCCCATCGATGGGGGCACGGTGAGCCTCCGGACCTCGCCCACGCGCATCCCTTCGATCCCCCGGTCCCAGCCAGCGAGCACCCTGCCGACACCCAGTCGAAAGCCGTAGGGCTCTCCGCGCTCTCGCGAACTCTCGAACTTCCGGCCGTCCGCGAGCGTCCCGACGTAGTGGACCCTGACGTCATCACCGGCCCGCGCCTCGTCGCCGGTCCCCCGCCGCAGTGTCTCCACGGCGAAACCCGCGGCCGGTGACGAGCCAACCGCCGGGGACGCGGAGACGGCGGTCGGCGACCTGGCGCTCGTGTCCACCTCGTTGCACCCTCCCCCCACGAGCACGCATCCTGCGATCACCGAAAACGCAGCCGTCCTTGCCATCCGCTCCTCCTCCGGAGGCACCACTATTCCCCGCTCCCCGGTCGGTGCCAACATCCCGCAACACCATGCCTCCACCGACGCCGCCGCAGGGTCGCGGTATGGTCGTGGCCAGGGCCGCATGAATCGATTCCTCCTCTTCCTCGCGCTGACAGTTGGACTGAACCTCCCCGGGTGCAAGGGGGAAATCGTCATCCCTGCGTCGCCGGACGCCGGCTGCGGACGCGGCTGCCCCGAGGGCGCAAGGTGCTGGCGGGACGCCTGCGTCGCGGACCAATGCCCCACGGGCGGCTGCGACGCGGGCCAGGTCTGCCTCGACGGGAACACCTGCAGTGCTCCCTCGTGCGTCGGCGTCTCCTGCCCACCCGGGGCCAGCTGCGCGCAGGGCAACTGCTACACAGCCGACTGCGGTGCCACGGCCTGCCGCCCGAACGAGCTCTGCGTCGAGTCCCGCTGCACGCCCGCCGCGTGCGTGGGCGTCACGTGCGCGCCCGGCAGCACGTGCGCCAACGGGACGTGCATTCCCACGGACTGCAGCGGCACCCCCTGCGCCCCCGACGAGGTGTGCGCGAACGATTCGTGCGTCCAGGCAGACTGCTTCGCCGTCAACTGCCCGGCGGGCCTCCGCTGCGTCTCGGGGGTCTGCGTGGATTGCCCCACGGGGCAGTACCGCGACCAGGGCGCGTGCGTGCCGCAACGGGCGAACGGCGCGACCTGCGCATCGGACACGGCGTGCCTGTCGGGGCGCTGCGTCGACGGCACCTGCTGCGACACCCGTTGCGACGGCGCGTGCGAGGGCTGCGGCACGGGCGCGTGCACGCCGCTTCCGCCCGGCAGTTCGGATCCAGGCTGTGGCCCCTTCGCGTGCGCACCGGGCGGCGCCTGCCACACCTCCTGTACGTCCAACCTGGACTGCGCGCCCGGCAAGGCCTGCAACGCGGGCAACTGTGGTGACGCACTCCCACTCGGCACCAACTGCGAGACGGATGCCGCCTGCGGCTCGGGCCACTGCGTGGACGGGGTGTGCTGCGACGGCGCGTGCGATGCACCGTGCGACCGGTGTGATCTCTCCCCGGATGCGGGCCACTGCATCCCCGTGCCCGTGGGCAGCGCCGGCATCCCGTCGTGCGCGCCGTTCACCTGTTCCGGCGCCTCCGCCTGCGGCGTGCAGTGCGCAGCGGACGGGGACTGCGCCCCCTCCGCGTGGTGCAACGCGGGGACGTGTCAGCCCCTGCTCGCGAACGGCGAGAGCTGCTCGCTCCCGGCCTCGTGCGCCTCGGGGCACTGCGTCTCCGGCGCCTGCTGCGACAGCGCGTGCGACGGGGGCCCCTGCGAGGGTTGCACTGCCGGGCGCTGCACGCTGCTCGAGACCAGCACCGTGTGCAGGTTGCCGTCCGGCCCCTGCGACATCGCGGAGCGATGCACCGGGACAGCCCCCGCGTGCCCCACCGACGGGCTGTCCCCCCCCGGCGCAGAGTGCCTGTCCGCCGGGGAGTGCCTGCTCCCGGTCGCCTGCGACGGGCAGCTGCCCACCTGCGACCTGCCGGCGCCTGCCCCCGATGGGAGCGCGTGCGACGGCGGCCGGTGCCTCCAGGGGACGTGCCTCCCGCCTTCCCCGCTCGGGACCGCCTGCGATGCCGGTACGCAGTGCGCCTCCTCGCACTGCACCGACGGCGTCTGCTGCAACACGCAGTGCGAGGGGACGTGCGAGACGTGTCACCTCTCCCCGTCACCGGGAACGTGCGCCCCCCTTCCCGCGAACCAGGACCCGGGCGCCGAGTGTGGCCTCGCACTCTGCAGCGGCGCCTCCTCCTGCATCTCGCCGTGCGCCGCGGACTCGGACTGCAAGCCGGGGAACTTCTGCCACGACGGGACCTGCACGCCGAAGCGGGCCGCTGGCCTGCAGTGCACGGGCGCGCACGCGTGTGAAAGCGGTTTCTGCGTGGACGGCACCTGCTGCGACACGGCCTGCGCCGCCACCTGCCAGGCGTGCAACCTGGTGGGCGCCGTCGGCACCTGCACCTCCCTGCCTCGCCGGACGGATCCGGCCCTGGAGTGTGGCCCCACTCTCTGTGGCGGGGCTGCCAGCTGCATCTCCCCGTGCTCCGCGGACGCCGACTGCAAGAGCGGCCACCACTGCGACGCCGGCGCCTGCACCGCGAACAAGGCGACCGGCGCCGCCTGCGCCGGCCCCACCCAGTGCGTCTCCGGCCAGTGCGTGGACGGCGTCTGCTGCGACACCGCGTGCGAGGGAGGGTGTGCGGCCTGCGCGCGCTCGCTCGGGGCGGCAGCGGACGGAACGTGCACCGTGCTCCCCGCCGGCCATCCCGGCGACTGCGCACCCTTCGCGTGCTCGGGACTCGGTCCGGCCTGTCCGGGGGCCTGCGTGACCGACGGCGACTGCAGCGCGGGCCGCTTCTGCGACGCGGGCACCTGTGCGATCCGCCGGCCCCTGGGCACCGCCTGCACCGCCGACAACGGGTGCGCCTCCGGGACCTGCGCGGACGGCGTTTGCTGTGACAGCGCGTGTGCAGGCGGGTGTGACACCTGTGCCGCCTCCCTCGGCGCGGTGCTGGACGGCACCTGCACCGTCCTTCCACCGGGGAGCCAGGGCGCATGCGGGGCACTCGCCTGTGCAGGGAGCTCCGGGAACTGCCCCTCCAGCTGCGCCGCGGATCCTGCCTGCCTGCCCGGACATTTCTGCGAGGCAGGAGCCTGCCTTCCCCTCCGGGCGGAGGGCGTCGCCTGCACCGAGTCCCGCGCGTGCGCCTCGGGCCAGTGCGTGGATGGCGTCTGCTGCAACACCGCCTGCACCGGGACCTGCCTCGCCTGCAACCTCGCGGGCGCCGAGGGAACGTGTTCAAGCATCTCCGCACGCACCGATCCGGCCTCCGAGTGTGGCGTCACCCTCTGCAGCGGCAACAGCGCCTGCATCGCCTCTTGCGGCTCGGACGCAGACTGCAAGGACGGCCACTTCTGCAACGCCGGCGCCTGCATTGCAAAGATGTCCAACGGCGCCTCCTGCTCCGCCGCCAACCAGTGCAGCTCTGGTCACTGCGCAGACGGCGCCTGCTGCAACACCGCCTGCACCGACACCTGCCAGGCTTGTAACCTCGCGGGCAACGTGGGGGCGTGCTCGAACATCCCCGCACGCACGGATCCCCAGTACGAGTGCGGCCTCGCCCTCTGCAGCGGCACCGCCGCCTGCACCTCGCCCTGCGGCACGGACGCAGACTGCAAGGACGGCCACTACTGCAGCGGGGGCGCCTGCACGGCGAAGAAGGCCCTCGGACTCGGCTGTGCCGCGACGAACGAGTGCGCCAGCGGGCACTGCGTGGACGGCGCCTGCTGCGACACCGCGTGCAGCGGCGGCTGTGACACCTGCTCGGCCGCGCTCGGCGCAGTGGCAGATGGGACCTGCTCGGTCCTCGCGGCCGGCAGCGCCGGCAGCTGTGCCCCCCTGCTCTGCTCCGGGCTGTCCGCGGCCTGTCCGAACGCGTGCGCGCAAGACTCGGACTGCGCGGCGGGAAGGTACTGCGACCCGGTCCTCGGCACCTGCATTCCCCTCGAGGCGTCGGGGGCCTCCTGCAGCCGGCCCGGGGTCTGCGCCTCGGGATTCTGTGCGGACGGCGTCTGCTGCAACGCCGCCTGCGCCGCCACCTGCCAGGCCTGCGACCTGCTCGGCGCCGTCGGCACCTGCACCGACATCCCCCTCCGCTTCGATCCCTCCAACGAGTGCGGCCTCGCCCTCTGCAGCGGCGCCGCCTCCTGCAT
>JBDLRJ010000197.1:0-13069 GCA_039800145.1 Pseudomonadota bacterium
GAGGGCTACGGCGAGCGCGGCATGGCCCACCTCTTCGAGCACATGCTCTTCAAGCGGACGCGGAAGTTCCGCTCGGTGAAGGAGGAGCTGTCGAGGCTCGGGGGAGCCGCCAACGGGACCACCTTCTACGACCGGACCAATTTCTACGAGTACTTCCCCTCGGACGATGCTCACCTCGACCGCGCGCTCGAGCTGGAGGCGGACCGGCTGCGCTACGCCTTCATCTCCCGCGAAGAGCTGGCCACCGAGATGACGGTGGTCCGCAACGAGCTCGAGATGGGAGAGAACGATCCGGCCACCGTCACCGAGCAGCGGCTGATGTCCGCCGCGTTCCTCTGGCACAACTACGGAAACCACGTCATCGGGCCGCGCTCGGACATCGAGCAGGTCCCCTCGGACCGGCTGCTCGCCTGGTACGAGACCTGGTACCAGCCGGACAACGCCGTCCTCTTCATCGCGGGACGGTTCGACGAACGGAAGGTGCTGCGCTCCGTGGCTCGGCACTTCGCCCGGATCCCGCGCCCCCGGAGGAAGTTGCCGGACACCTGGACGACGGAGCCCACCCAGGACGGCGAGAACAGCGTCACGGTGCGCCGCGCGGGTGGGATACCGCTGCTCTTCGCCGCGTACCACGTGCCCGCGGCAACCGACCCCGACTTCCCCGCCCTGTTGGTCGCCGCCTCCGTGCTCGGGGATGCCCCTGCCGGGAGGCTCCACCGCGGCCTCGTGGAGACGAGGAAAGCCTCGGCCGTTGAGTGCTCCGTCCTGCCCTTACGGGAGCCCGGTGCGCTCACGTGCAACGCACGGCTCGAGGCAGGCGGGGCCGCCGCACCGGCGCGAGACGCCCTGCTCGCAACGCTCGAGGCGCCGGGCCCGGTGTCTGACGAAGAGGTCGCCCGTGCCCGCCAGGCGGTGGCCCGGCGCTACGAAGATCTGCAAAACGACTCCGCGAGGCTCGGACTGGAGTTGTCCGAGTACGCGGCGCTCGGGGACTGGCGGATGTTGTTCCTGGTGAGGGACCGCGCCGCAGCGGTCACGCGCGAGGACGTCTCCCGTGTGTTGGGGCGTTACCTGCAGCCCGCCAACCGCACGCTCGCCGAGTACGTGCCCACCGGGAACCCCACCCGAGCGGAGATCCCCCCGCGCGTCGAGCCCTCCGTGGCACTCCGGGGCTACGTGGGCCGCGCGGCGGTCTCGGCCGGGGAGAGCTTCGACCCGTCCCCCGAGAACATCGACGCACGGACCACGCGCGTGGACCTGCCGAGCGGGGCACGGTTGGCGCTGCTGCAGAAGCGCACCCGCGGCGAGGTGGTGCGGATGGTCCTGCGCCTCTCCGTGGGGGACGAGGCCTCCCTGCAAGGGCGCGGGGTGGCCGGCGCGGCGGCTGCGCGGATGCTGCTCCGGGGCACGGAGCGGCTCTCCCGCCAGCAGGTGACCGATCTGCTCGACGCGTGGGGCGCAACGGTGGACGTCTCCTGGTCCCAGCAGCTGCTCCGGGTGACGCTCGAGGTGCCGAGATCCAATTTGAAGGAGGCACTGGACCTGCTCGCCGAGTGCATCCAACGTCCCGCGTTGGACCCGCGACAGTTCGAGGAGCTCCGCCGGGCCGTGCTGACGGAGCTGGCGAGCCAACAAGACGACCCGATTGCGCTGGGGAGCCGCGAGCTGCTCCGCCGCATCCAGCCCTTCCCCGCCGGCCACCCGCTGTACGAACCGTCGTTCGCGGAGGAGAGGGCGGCCTGGAACGCCCTGGGGGTGGACCAGCTCCGCGCGTTCCACCGGGAGCTCTACGGCGCACAGGGGCTGCGCGTGGCGCTGGTCGGTGATTTCGACGCCGGAGAGGTCCGTGGGTGGCTGACCCAGCACTGGGGCGCGTGGCGGAGCCCTCGGCCCTACGTGCGGATCCCCGTCCCGCTCGGCACCACCCCGGCCGGCGGGCTCGAGCACCTGGACACCCCGGACAAGGCCATGACCTTCCTCGGCGCAGCGCTGACCCTGCCGCTGCAGGACACCCACCCGGATTACCCGGCGCTCCAGGTGGCGGACTACCTGCTCGGGGGCGGCTTCATGCAGGGCAGGATCCCCGCGCGGCTCCGGGAGAAGGAGGGGCTGTCTTACGGCGCTGGCACGCAGTTGACCGTGGCCGCCCTGGATCCTGCTGGGGCGTGGATGGGCTACGCCTCGTCGGCGCCGGAGAACGCCGCGAAGGTCGAACAGGGCTTCCGCGAGGAGTTCATCCGCGCCGTGGAGGGCGGATACACCGAGGAGGAGTTCCGCCGCGCGGTGGACGCGATGCTGCGGGAGCGCAGCGCGTACCGCGCCATGGACGGCTGGGTGGCTGACCGGCTGGCGACCGGGCTGGAACTGGACCGGCCCCTGGCGTTCGACGCCGCGCAGGACGCGGCGGTTCGAAAGCTCACCGTCCAGCAGGTGAACGCGGCCTTCCAGCGGCACGTGAACCCCCGCCGGATGTTCTACCTGCAGGCAGGACCGGTTCGAGCCGGTGGCAGCCCTCGCTGACGCCCGCCCACCGGGGACGCTCGGCGGGACGTCCACGGACGGCGATGGGTGCAGTCCGCGTCCCGCGTAGGTCCTGCCCCCGGCTCTTCGTCGGAATCGGTGCCCTCGCGGGCGTGCAAGACAGCCGCGCCGTCTACAGTCAGTGACATGGACACCGCCTGGGACGTGATCGACGGAATTCTGAAGACCCTCGCGCCGGGACCGGAGACTCGGGGATGGCGCTGCCGAAGACAGGGCGCCTGTCGCCTCGGCGCAGACGATCCCGCGTGGGAAGGCCGTCCCTTCTGCGAGCTGGAGGGAGACACCGGGGCGTACATCCGGCTCGCGGCCACGGTCGAGTGGGACAGCGGTCGCCTTCACCTCACCCGGCAGGACGAGAAGACAGGGGGCGGGGACGCCACCTGGGACATCCCGCTCGACGCGTCCACGCTCACCGCCCTGCGCAAGGCGAGTTGGCCAGGCCCCGGTGAGCGCCCGTGGTTTTGACGTGAAAGCCCCGGCCCACGCCGCGCGCAGCCGGCTCGACGCCTCTTCATCACGTCGCCGGTTGGAGCTCCCCCGGGGGCGGGGCTCGCAGGAGCAACCGTTCGCCGGACACCGGGTGCTCGAAGCCGAGCGACTCCGCGTGGAGGAGGTACCCCCCATCTCCCGGCAGGCCCGGTCCGTCCTCGCGGGGACGTCCACCCGGCGCGAACACGGGATCCCCCACCAGCGGGTGTCCGATGAAGGCGAGGTGGATCCGGACCTGCTCGGGACGCCCGGTGTGGATCTGCACGTCGAAGAGCGTCTGCCCCTGCCGCCGCTCGAGCACGAGGGCGGTGCTGGCGGATGGCTTGCCCGCGGGATCTGCCCCGTGCACCCACCCGAGCAACGGGTGGGGGACGCAGCCGATGGGAGCGGAGATCTCGTAGCGGTCCTGCACTGCGCTCCCGCTCGAGAGCGCGCGGTAATGCTTCTCCACCGCGCCCTCGCGCCAACTGCGCGACATGCCCGCGGCCGCCGCTCGGCTGAGGGAAAAGAGCACGAGCCCCGAGGTGGCACGCCCCAGCCGGTGCAACGCGTCCGCTCCGGGCCAGCGTGCGCGCACCCGGTGCAGGAGCGTGTTCTGGAGAAAACCGCCCGAGGGCAAGGTGGGAAGCCCGCTCGGCTTGATGACGGCGAGCAGGTGGGCGTCCTCGTACGCCACGCCGAATGCTTGCGGAGCGTCCGGCTCGTCCCAGGGCGGCCGGTGCCACGAGAGCCGCTGCCCCGGCCTCAGCGAGCCCTCCCCGTCCACCACCGCCCCATCCACCCGCACCTCGCCCCGCGCACAGCGGGCCTGCCACTCCGACAAGGGCGAGTGGCGGTACTTCCGCGCCAGGTACAGCGCAACGGTGCTCTCTCCTCGCCCACCCACCTGCTCGGAGTACACGTAGCCGTCGTTGAGCACACGCGGGCTCTAGCACGAGGCCAACCCTCCCGTGGTGCAGGACGGAGCATCCGGGGGCCGCTCTCGCCAAGCCGTCCTCCGCGGGGCGCCCCGCTACCAGGGGACGATCTTGCAGGGGAAAGCCCGCCCGGGTCACGCCCTGGGTGATAGCGTTCAAGGCCTCCACCCGCCGTCCCCCGAGATGGATCCATGCGCTCCTTCGTCCTCGCGCTGTCGCTGACTGCCGCCTCCCTCGCCTGGCTCACCCCCGCCTCCGCTCTCGCGGACGGCTGCTACATCTGCAAGCGCGGCAGCACCTGCGGGGAGCAGTGCCGCTACGGCAGCAAGGACACCTCCGAGGCGCGAAAGGCCTGCGAGAAGCGGGGCTGCAAAGTGGGCGGGACGAAGTCCTGCTCCACCGCTGCCAACGCGAAGACCTGCGCCCTGCCCCACGCGGACACGGCGAGCCAGTACGGGGCAGCCACGGCGCCGGGCAGCACCGCTGGCAACTGACGCCTCCGTTGGACACCGGCACTCAACTCGACGCATGGGACGGTTGAACCAGGATCCGATTGCGGAGGACTGCCCCGGTTGCGGCCGCGCAGGTTCACCTTCTCCTCGCCTCCGAGGGGCCTCGGTTCGCCGTGCGCCCGCAACCACGCGCCGGGTCCGAGGTCCTGCCGTGAGGCACCTTCACCTGCTCGCGCTGCTGCTGGTGGCGCTCCCTGCCCGGGGCGCGTCCGGCTGGCTTCCCGAGCGGATGGAGGTGTCCGCAGAGGTCCAGGGCACGCTCTCGCTGCTCCCCGCGAGCGCCTACCCCCGCGCCGAGCTGGATGCGCGCTTCGACCTGCTGCGCGAGAAGGGAGACGCCTTCTGCCGCGCCTGGACCCTCCGGCAAAAGGTCCCGGGCGCACTGGACTTCCTCGTGGAGGGGGTGCGGGCGCGCATCCAGTCCATCCCCAGCGGCGGGAGAACCTCCATGGTGCTCGGCTGCCGCAACTTCTACGAGATGAACGACATCCGCCCGGACCGCGCCTTCGCGCTGGTACGAGCGCTGGAATCGCCCGCGGGCGCACCACCGCCCAGGTTTGACTGCTACTCGGTTGGGCTCATGCAGCCCTGGCTGATGCACCGCGCGCTCGGCTGCCGCCGGCTCGGGATGGTGGACCTGGACTGGCGCATCCTCGAGGTCCACCACCGCCTGGCGGGGCTGCTCGCCGGGGGCCGCTTGTCTTCCCCCGGCGCGGTCCGTACGGAGCTGGGCGCCCTGGACCTGCGCTGGCTCGCGCTGCGCAACCTGGATGCCGAGGGACACGTCACCGGCCCCGCCCCGGTCCTCTGCCGCTCCGGGCAGGATGGCTTCTGCCAGTCGGCCCTCGCCGAGCTCCAGGCCGGCGCCCCACCCGAGCGCGTGGACCTGCTGCTGACCGGGCTCGAGGACCTGTCCCTCGGACCGAACGATGCCGGGGTCCGCCGGGTCGTCTTCCTCTCCAACGCCATCGAGTACATGGCCGAGGGCCGTACGCTGGGGATGATCCAACGCCTCGCAGACGGTCTCCCCGCGGAGCCCGGCGCCTCTGCGCTGGTCATCCACCACGCAGGCGGCAGTGCCGCGTTCGGGATCTACCGGGTGGAGCGGGGCACCGGCCGGCGCTTCGTCCTCCGCCACGTGTGCAAGGACGTCTACCCCTCGACCCGGACGGGCTCCACGGAGCCCACGTACACCACGGTCCTCGACGAGGCCTCGGTTGCCTCGGCCGCGCCCCCGCCCACCTGCGGTGAGCTCCTCGCGCGCTTCAAGCTCGGGGCGCCCTTGCCTCTGCCCGCACGCCCAACCCTCCCGCGCAGGACCACTTCCCGGGTCCCGCTCCACGGGCAGTCGCCCTGCGCCCACGCGCCGCCCTGACGGGTTCCTCTCGGCCGACGCTCGCGTCCACACCCACCGGCGACGGCGGCAGTCCCCCCTGCTCGGCGGCAACGACGCCCGCGCGGTGAATCCGCGTGTGCCGCGCACGCACACGAAGGCCGGGGCGAGGGCTTTTCAAATCGGCGATGGCTCGCATCCGGCCTGGAGTTGGTAGGGTGCCGGGCGCTCATGACCCGGACATCCCTTGCCCGTCGCCTCCTCCCGGCCGTGATCGTTGGCGCCGCGGCCTTTTTCTTCACCGGCTGCCCGTCCAACCCCACCGATTCCTCCTCGGACGTGCCCTCGCCGGTATCCGTTGGGAGGAGCGGCGCATGGGTGGGGACGGCGGACGGCAGTGACACCTTCGTCGCCGTGGTCGCGGACGGGACACAGGTCCTTGCCTATGTCTGCGAGTCCGGAAAGACGGGCGCCTGGTTCACCGGGGCCCAGGTGGGCAACGAGCTGGGGTTGGCCAACGCCGCCGGCGCCTCGCTCACCGTGTCTCTCGGGGACACTGCCCAGGGCGTGGTGACGCTCAAGGACGGGGCGGAGCTCACCTTCACCGCGGCCCCCACCACCGAGGAGATTCTCTACCGGGCGGAGATGCTCGCGGAGGAGGGCGACGCCGGCGTGGTGGCAGGGTGGATCAAGCTGGGTGACCGCGTGCAGGGCTCGCTGGCCTTCTCCAGCCTCGCGACCAGCACCCTCTCCCCCGCCCCGGACCTGCAGGTGAACAACCCCGCCATCACCGGGCTCTTCCCCACGCCCATGACCCCGACATCCCTGGGCAGCTCCGTCGCCAACAACGTCACCTTCCTGTGGGCGGCCCTGGGGGACTCCTACGCTGCCGGGGAAGGCAACCCCGAGAGCCCCATTGCCAACCCCGCCGAGCGCAACAACTTCTCCGGGCTGCGCTGGGGAGACGACAGCTCCCACTACGTCCCGGTCAGCGGCGTCACCCAGACGGCGGACACCTTCACCTGTCACCGCAGCGACAAGGCCCCGGCCGTGAAGACCCAGGCGCGCCTGAGGGAGACGTTCCCCAGCATCGGGTTCAAGCTGGGCTTCGTCGCCTGTTCGGGGGCCACCACGACCGACCTCGTGGACGCCGGCTACACCGGGCCGGGAACCCGGGACGAGGCCATGCGGGGACACACCCGCGTCCCCCAGCCCGCGCAGCTGGACCGGGTGAAGACCTTCGTCAACAACAACGGCGGCAAGCTGGACCTGCTGTACATGTCCATTGGCGGGAACGACTTCGGCTTCGCGAAGATCGTCGAGGACTGCTACCACCCCGTGGACGGCCGCGAGACCGGCTGCGTCAACGACCAGGCGGCAGCCCTCCCCGGCACGCTCACCCGGATGCGGCAGGGACTCGCCCGCGTGGACCAGGTCATCGAGCAGCGGTTCGGTGTGGCCCTCCCGGTCTTCCACTCCCGCTACCCCCACCCGCTCGACAACGGTGGCAACCGGAACCCGCCCGTCTGCAGAGCCGCGGACTACGAGTTGCGGGGAGAGACGGAGGCCGGCGAGCCGGACGACTTCATCCAGGACAACGTCACCGAGCAGGAGGCCGACTTCCTGTACGGCCTCCTGGACGATCTCAACGGCGTCGTGGAGGAAGGTCCCACCAGCCGGGGCTGGAGGCTGGTGGACGAGCCCCCCTTCCGCGGACACGGCATCTGCACCGCGGACAACTTCATCAACCTCAACTCGGACGGCATGAAGACCCAGGGCATCGACCTGGACTCCCCGCTCCCGCTGAGCGCCGGCCTCTTCCACCCCAACGACAAGGGCTACGAGAAGTACGCGGACGTCATGGTGAAGGCGTTCGCGCCCGTCGTCCGCTCGCGGCTGCTCGCCGGGCTCCCCTCGGTCACCAACCTGCGGGTGGCAGCCACCGGCTCGGGCGAAATCTCCATTGCCTGGAATGACCGCGCCAACACGGAGAACCTGTACGAGGTGAGGGTGACCGGCATGGACGCCGAGTCCATCTCGCTGCTGAGGCCGCCGCCCACCGTCCACGAGACCACCACCTTCGGCTACGTGGACCGGCTGGTGGGCAAGGATCTCAATGCCTACCCCCACCTGTTCCGCCCGGGGCGCGGCCACTACCGGTACTCGGTCCGCCCCTGCGCCACCAACGACACGGGAGTACCCACCTGCGGCCCGTGGGTGGAGGTCGAGGGCACCAACGCCATTCCCCCCACGCCCACGGGGTTGACGCTCACGGCAGTCGACAGCTCGAAGACCCGGTACGCCTGGGGGCCCTCCAGGGGCGCGCTCGAGTACGTCCTCCGCGTCCCCGCGGAAGGTGGCAGCGAGGTGCGCACCACGCAGCTGTCCCTCACGCTCTTCAGGTCCCGTACCCCGGCCCGTGTGGCCGCGTGCAACCGCGCGGGCTGCTCGGCCTTCTCTCCCGTGGCGCAGTAGCGAAGAGGTTCACCGCTGTTCGTCGAGCACGCTCCCGTTGCGGGCGCGGCACGGTCCCGTGGGTCTCTCGAACGAAGCTGTGACCAACCGGGAGCGAACCGGTGCCCCCTTGAATGCCACGGGGGGGCGGAACGCTGTACTTTCAGCAACTTAACCCACTTGGCCTTGCACCCAGCGTCACAACAGACACGGCCTGATTTCAACAGGATACGGGTCCGCCACCTTGCACCCATGCGCCCAATGCCTGTCACTCCAAAGGCAACCATGACATGCGTTGTGCCTATGGAGCTCAGAGGCCGGTCATCACGATCTTCCCTTGCCCCTCTTCGGCATGCGCTGAGTCCCCGGCCGCAGCTTCGCCACCTGGGTGAGCCCCTTCACCGCCTTCTCGAAATGGAGGTCGACGTCGCGGGGTTGGGCGTCCAGCGCCTTTCGGTACCGGGTGAACTCCTCCATCGCCCGTGCCTTCGCAGCGTCTGCTGACACCGTCCCTGCGTGGGTCAGCACCTCGCGGCCGGCGATCTTCAGGAACTCGTCCAGCTTGGAGATCCAGTCCTTCATCGCCATGGGCGTGCGGTTGAGCGCCTGGAGTTCGGCGTACTCGAGGTAGAGGCTCACCACCCGGTTGAGGACCTGCAGCTCGTCCTCCTTGAGGTAGTTCTTCGCCACCGCGACGTCCTCCCTCCGGACGACGCCGCGACGCACCGTGCTCGTCAGCCCCATCAACGGCTGCTGCGCGTCCGCCCGAGCGTGGATCAGTTCGGCCGCGGTGTGGCCGTGGGCGGCCCAGTACATCTTGTTCTGCACGGTGGCGAAGAAGCGCTGCGCCAGCTCGCTGTCCGGCTGGTAGTCGACGCTGGTCGCGTAGATGTCGAGAACCTTCTGGTAGAAGCGCCGCTCGGACGAGCAGATGTCCCGGATGCGCTCCAGCAGCTCGTCGAAGTAGTCCCGCTGGCCAGGGCCAGGCGGGTTCTTCAACCGGTCGTCATCCATGACGAAGCCCTTCGTCATGAACTCCGTCAGCCGCGCCGTAGCCCATTGGCGGAACTGCGTCCCCCGGTGGCTGCGAACCCGGTACCCGACGGCCAGGACGGCAGGCAGGCTGTAGTGCAGGACCTCGCGCCGAACCTCTCGTTTTCCTTCGGTTCGAACCATTAAATTGGACTTAATAGTTGCCGCCGGGTCCAGCTCCCGCTCCTCGAAGATGACCTTCAAGTGGATGTTGATGTTCGAGGTCGTGGTCTGGAACAGCTCGGCCATCTGCACCTGAGTGAGCCAGAGGGTCTCCCCCTCGAACCGGCACTGTACGCGCGTCTGACCGTCCTCGGACTGGTAGAGGAGCAGGCTCGAAGCGGTTGGCGGACGTTGCTCGTTCACATGGCCCCCTCTGAGGCATCTACCTCTTGTCGCGACGGGTGCGAGCCACGGGGACGCGACCTCGCTCCGCCGTAGCTGTCGTGGAAGCTTCTCCCGTATCACCGTGTTCAGACATCGCGATGCGCCGTGCAGTCTCCGCAGCGGCCCGAACGAGCGGTCCAAGGACGTCGGCGGGAGTGGAATCCCCCGCCCATGTTGAAGGCGTTCCAAGCTGCCGCAACACGGCACCGTGGGTGACGGCCTCGTCGAACCTGAAGCGAAGGGCTGGCAGCGGAGCTCGCGGCTTGTCGTACTCGCACGCAGTGATCTTCCCGAGCTTGACCGTGGGCACCTCGGGAGAGCTGTCCGCCTTCGTCGTCCGGCGCTTCCCATCCTTATTGGGAACCGCGGCGCTCGCCCCTGTACGCGCCGCGCGCAACGCCCCGAGCACCTGTTCCCGGGTCCGGCCTCGCAGCTCGAAGAGCAAGAAGGGATCCCGGTCCAGCGCCTCTCCGAGCACATAGTGGGTCGCCGCCACGTGCTTGCACGGGTCGCCCCAGTCCGGGCACGTACAGGTCGTCTCGAGATCACTTCGTTTCTTCGGGAAGAGACTCAGGCCCGCCTCGGCGAAGATCTCATCGATTGCCTGTGGCATCTGCCCGGCGAGCAGCTCCGCAGAGAACTGCGCCTTCGCTGCCATCAGGGAGATCGCCCTCTTCCACGCGGAGTCGGGGAGCTGTGCGAGCTCGAGCGTGATCTCATAGGGCCATGGCCGGGAGCCCGTGACCTTCGCGGTGACCCGTCCCCCCTTGATCAACAGGTCGTGAGTACGACCTGCCCTCGCGTACGTCCGGCCACGCGCCAGCCGTCCCGCGTCACCACCGAGGACCCGCTCCAGCGCTTCGATCCACCGCTGGCCCCACCAGGTGGTGCCGGCCTTCTTCATGCGGATGCCATGCTCGGGCGGCGGCCTCTTCGGCCCGGCCTCGAACCAGCCATGGCGCGTCCACGGGCTCACGTGCGGACCTCGCCCTTCCGCACCGCACGCCTCTGCCGTCGAGGCCTCGCCACCGGGGCAGCCAGCGACTCCTCGTCATCTCCATCCGTGACGGCCCCTTCGGAGAGCGCGAAGAGCTCCCGCAACGCAGTGCCGTCGAGCTCGGTGATCCACTGCTCGCCCGCGCCGACGATCTTCGACGCGAGTCCTCGCTTCTGCTCGAGCATCCGGTCGATCTTTTCTTCCACGGTGCCCGCGCACAGCAGCTTGTGCACCTGCACTGCGCGCTTCTGGCCGATCCGGTACGCGCGGTCCGTGGCCTGGTCCTCGACGGCGGGGTTCCACCAACGGTCGAAGTGGAAGACGTGGCTCGCCGCCGTCAGGTTGAGACCTGTTCCACCGGCCTTCACGGACAGCACGAAGACGCGGGGACCGCGCGGCTCCTCCTGGAAGCGGCGTACCAGCTCGTCGCGCGCCTTCTTCGACGTCCCTCCGTGCAGGAACACCACCTCGCACCCGAGGCTGGCGCTGAAGTGCGCCACCAGCTTCTCCCCCATTTCCCGGAACTGCGTGAAGACGAGCGCCTTGTCACCCGCGGCCACCGCCTCCTCGAGCATCTCCGTCACGCGGGCGAGCTTTCCAGAGCGGCTCGGGAGCGGGCCGCTCTCACCGAGGTACTGCGCCGGGTGGTTGCAGATCTGCTTGGTATAGGAAAGCAGCGCGAGCACCCTCCCCCGCCGCTCGATGCCGTCGGAGGACTCGATGCGCCGCAACTCCTCGTCCACCACGGCCTTGTAGAGCGTGGCTTGCTCGCGCGTGAGCGTGCACACCACCTTCATCTCGTTCTTGGGCGGGAGGTCCTGGATGATGCTCGGGTCGCTCTTGAGACGTCGCAGGATGAACGGCCCCACGATCCGGCGCAGGCGCGTGGCGGCCCCGTCATTGCCGTAGCGCTCGATGGGCACCGCGAACTCACGGCGGAACGTCTCGAGCGGACCGAGTAGACCCGGGTTGGCAAACTCGAGGATCGACCACAGCTCGGCGAGACGATTCTCCACCGGCGTCCCGGTCAGGGCGAAGCGGTGGGTCGCGCGCAAAGTCCTTGCGGCACGGGCCGTCACGGAAGCGGCGTTCTTGATGTTCTGTGCCTCGTCGAGCGCGACCACCGACCAGTCGACGCCGGACAACAGCTCAGCGTCCCGGCGCAACAGCCCGTAGGTCGTCAGGACGAGCGCCCCGGGACGTCTCTGCAGCTCGGTCTGCCTCGTCGCGCGCTCCGTCCCGTAGTGCCGAACGATCCCAAGGCTGGGTGCGAACCGCTCGATCTCACGCTCCCAGTTACCCACCACCGACGTGGGCGCGACGAGCAACGCGGGGCGGCTGTCTCCACGGGCGGACTCCTTCCTTCGAAGGAGAAACGCGAGCAACTGCATGGTCTTGCCGAGCCCCATGTCATCAGCGAGGCAGGCCCCCAGGCCAAGCGAGCCCATGGTCACGAGCCAGTTAAGCCCACGTTCCTGGTAGGGCCGCAACGTCGCGTTCAGGCTCCGGGGAGCCCCGAGCCCAGTCACTCCTCCTTCCCGGAGGCGCTGCAGCAGCTCGGCAACCCGACCGGAGGCAACGACGGCGACCGACATCCCCTCCCGTCGCGCCTCACCCGCGAGTGCGGCCTGCAACGCCTCGCGGACGGAGAGCTTCGAAGGGCCCCCCGCCAGGCGCTTCTGGATGTCTCCGAGTTCGCGCGGGTCCACCGCGACCCACGCCCCCCGGAAGCGGACCAGCGGAGACTTCTGCCTGGCGAGCGCGGAAAGCTCGCGCGCCGAGAGGGGCAAGTCGCCAATGACCGCCTCCCAATCCACCTGGAGCAGTTCGTCGAGCGCCAGTCCCGCACTGCCGGCGACGACGCCCGCGACGTGCCTGGCGTTGCCTCCCACCCGCATGCGCAGGCGGAGGCGGCGTTGCCCGGCCGAGGTGAGCTCACCGGGAACGATGACGCCGAAGCCTGCTTCGGCGAGCAGCGCCGCGCCGTCACCGAGGAAGGTCCACGCGGTGGCGGGATCCAGTTCAACAGACTCAGGGCTCACCTGCTGAAGCGAGCGCGCAAGCGGCGCGAAGAGCCGGGCGGCACGTCCGAGCGCTTCGAGCAGCGACTCTTGAGGGTCGCGGAAGGCACGGCCGAATTTCTCGAGGCTCCGCCCCTTCGTCTTCCACACGTCCGCGGCGGGGACGAGCAGGCTGGGATCGTCCGGCGACTGGAGCAGGAAGCGCAGCAGGAACGGCTTGCCGTCGCCGGTCGGCAACTCCAGGCGGAAGCACGCACGCAGGCGGTCACGCGCCCCCAGGGCCGGCTCGCTCCAGCGCTGGGGGTCATCTGGCACGGAGCGCTCGGCAAAACCAGTACCAAAGCTCCGGTCCTCGCCTCCGAGCGCGGTCCGCCACCGGTCCACCC
>JBDLRJ010000198.1:0-3522 GCA_039800145.1 Pseudomonadota bacterium
CAGGCTGAAGGTGCCCTGCGTGGCGGTGCTGGAGGGGGAGTAGAGGACGTATTGGAAATAGTTGGCGCCGTTGGCAGCCGGGTCCGGCGAGCCGGAGAATCCGTGAAGCCAGGCCTTGCCCCCGGCCTGGTCGATGAGGAGCCGGTGGGACTCGAGCGCAAAGTTGGTGGCGTCGTTGGGGAGGGTGAAGGCCTCGAAGCGGAGGTTGCCCGTGGTGCGGTTCCAGTTGAGGACGTGGACGCTGAAGACATCCGGGGTGGCGTCCTGGGTGTGATCCCGCAGCTCGAGCACCATGACGTTGAGCTGCCCCGCGGTGGCGCGCAGCCAGGCGAGGTTGTGGAAGGCGAGCTGCTCGCCCGCGTCGAGGAGCGCGTTGCCGTTGGCGTCGATGAAGCCGCGCAGCTCCATGCGGCGGTCGTACCAGGCGGTGTTGGTGGTGGCGGCGACGTCCGCGAGCACGAGGACCGACTGGCCGTTCACGGTGAAGGGCACGGAGTGGCTGCCCACGTCCGGGAGACCCGCGGCGTCCACGGGGATGCCAGACTGTTCCACGTAGCTGAAGAGCTGGATGGTGTCATCCATGCGGCCGTAGAGGCCGGGTCGGAAGGTGCCCACGTCCCCTGCCCGGCTGAAGGCCGGGTCGAGGACCATCTTCATGTAGTCGCGGTAGTTGACCTGCCCGAGCGCCACGCCGCCGTAGGTCTCCCCGGGTTGCGCGACGCCGCCGGGTGGATCCACGAGGTGAACCGGGTTGGTGGAGGCCCAGTCCGCCCGGTACAGGGGAACGAGCGCCCGAGGGTGCTTGCGCTTCGGGGTGGCAGGGCCGGCGTAGGGGTTACCGAGGTCCGGGATGGCGTCCGCGACGGCGGTGGCTGCAGCCCCAAGCTGGACGGAGAGCTTGCCGAGTTCGGGTGTCTTCTCCACGCCCCCACAGCCGACGAGTGCCGCCGCGGTCAGTGCAAGCGTGCGGACGTACGGCGCCTTGGACTTCACGGACATGTGTTTCCCCCCGAGGTAAGTGGCGCGCGGAGGGTAGCAGAAAGCCCTGACGCGTCAGCCGCGCCGAGCCGGGCGGGTGGGTCTCGGAGCCCTCGGGCGGCGCTGGTTCGGGACGACGTGCACCGAGGCCCCGAGCGCGTGTGCGAGCGTGGAGACCGTGGGAACTCGGCGGGAGACGCAGGTACCGTCAGGGGCACTTCCCGGCGGTTCCCGCGGTGTGGATCTTGGCAACGTCGGCGGCAGAGAGCTCGACGTTGTAGATGCCCAACTCATCTACGAATCCGGGGAATCTACGCCCAGACACGGTGTCTTCACTCCCAATCACCAGCGGCAATGTCGATTGCCCAAACGCCTGCAAACTCCCTGACCCAGCCAGGACTCCGTTCACGTAGAGCTTGAAGGTACCACCCGCCGTCCAGGTCGCAGCGACGTGAGTCCATTGGCCCACCGCGATAAAGGTCGGGACCGAATCAATACCGGTGCACCCCCCAGAGGCGGTGCAGACACCCAACGTCAGGCGCCGATCATTGGACACCGAGACGTGGAATCCAGTCCCTCCCGATCCGCGGTTCTTCGCAGCGATCGCCCCGATGTCAGACGTTGGAGCAGACTCGAGGTAAATCCACGCCTCGACACTCATGGCCGTGCTGAACCTCAGGGCTGGTGCGTCGGGGATCCGAACGTCTCCCATGGTCGTCTTGAATGCCTGCCCCACGCGTCCGGCACCATACGCGAGGCCGGAGCGCGCAGTCCCATTGTGAACGCCAAGCCGGTCGAGGGTGCTCGTCTCGGCAGACCACCACCCCACCCGCCCCGTAAGACCCGACGCGCAGGCGCTGCATGCCCCCTGGTAGCAGGCCTGACCGCTCGCACAGACAGCCTGGTCCGCCCACTGGCCGTTGCTGCACACCTGGGGCGTGGTCGTCACGCCGGGCTTGCAGCGGATCGCTCCATTCGTGCACACCGCGCAACTGCCCGCCGAGCAGGTACCCGAATCCGTCCCGATGCTGCACGCCGTCCCATCCGCTCGGACGGACACGCCGCAGGAACCACCAGCGCAGGTCGCCTGCAGGCACGGGTTCGTCGGCGCGCTGCAGTGAGCCGCCGAGGTGCACTGCACGCACGTCGTGGTCGCGCTGTCGCAGTACGCCGTCGGCGCGCTGCACGTGGTCGGCGCCGCGTACTGGCCGTTGCTCCCGCACGTCAAAATCTGGTTCCCGTTGCACACGCTCGTGTTCGGCGTGCACGCGTTGCACTGCCCTGCCCCGTTACACGTCCCGCCCGTGCACGCCGTGCCCTGGGCCTTCGCCGTGTAGCCGCACACCCCGCTCGTGCAGACGGACTGGAGGCACGCATTTGAGGACGCCGGGCAGTTCGCCGCGGTGATGCACTCCACGCACGCACCCGCGTTGCACAGCGCCGTCGGTGACGCGCACGCCGCGGTCCCCACCCACAGCCCACCGCTGCAGCTCTGGGGAATGTTCGTCCCCGGCTGGCAGCGCGTCTGCCCCGCGGTGCACAAGGTGCACGCACCGGCCTGGCACGTCCCCGCCTCGTTGCCCACCGCGCACACCGTCCCGTCCGTCCTCGCCGTGACGCCGCACACGTTCCCGCTGCACGCCGCCTGCAGGCAAGGGTTCGTCGGTGCGGGGCACTGCGCCACGGACGTGCACTGCACGCAGCTCCCCGTGCTGTTCTCGCAGTACGGCGTGTTCCCGCTGCAGCTCGACGGCGGATCGTACTGGCCGCTCCCGTTGCAGCTCAGCACCTGGTTGCCGTTGCACACCTTCGTCCCCGGCGTACAGGCGTTGCACACCCCCGCCGCGTTGCACGTCCCGCCTGCGCACGCCGTCCCCTGCGGCTTCGCCGCGTAGCCGCACGTCCCATTGCTGCACACCGCCTGGGTGCAGTCGTTCCCGGACGCCGGGCAGTCGGACGCCGCCGCGCACTGCACGCAATCACCGCCCAGGCAGAGAGGGGCGGGAGACGCACACGCGAGCCCCGTCACCCACTTCCCGTCCGCGCCACACGACTGCGGCTGCACGCCCGAGCACCGCTTCTCGCCCGCGGCGCACTCTCGGCAGTTCCCTGCCCCGTCGCACTTCCCGCCACTCGCACTGCACGCCGTGTCCGCCGCCACCGCCACGCTTCCGCACGAGCCCTCTGCGCTGCACACCGAGAGCTGGCACGGGTTGGTGGACACCGAGCAGTCCACCGACGTCCGGCACGCCACGCAGGCCGCCGCCTTCCCGCTCGCAACACAGAAGGGTGTGGAGCCGCTGCAGGTCACGTCCTCGAGCTTCTGCCCGTCCGAACTGCACAGCTTCCCTGCCGCTGCCCCCGTGCACGTCCCCTCGCCCGCCTTGCAGTTGTCGCACTGCTTTCCCACCGCGTCGCACAGTCCGGCCTGGCAGGTGGCCACCGTGGTGAACCCCGTCCGGTCCACCGAGCAGGTCTCCAGCACGTCCCCGCTGCAGCGGAACTCGCCCGCCGAGCAGACGCCAGTGTTCACGCTGTTGCTCC
>JBDLRJ010000199.1:0-4345 GCA_039800145.1 Pseudomonadota bacterium
GCCTCCGTCCGTAGCCATACTCCCGGAGCTTCGTCGC
Organism: Pseudomonadota bacterium; assembly: GCA_039800145.1. Taxonomy (GTDB): domain Bacteria; phylum Myxococcota; class Myxococcia; order Myxococcales; family Myxococcaceae; genus VGRA01. Next base: position 38 of record JBDLRJ010000199.1, read on the forward strand.
GGTGATGGCGTGACGCAGTTCGAGGTGAACCCGCAACACGGCCAGCCTGTCCCCGTCATCCCCATACATGTCTCCCTCCATGCCCCGGTGCCACCGCGGAGTTGCATGCGCGAGAGTGACATGGGGGTCTGACGGTCCGGCCCCTGCGGACAATCCGAGCAACCACCCCCAACCTGTTGTGGTTTCCGAGCCGCTGAAATCCACAAGCCATGGGGATTGGTTGCAAGAACGTTCCGCGAGCCACTCCCCTCTCCCCGGCGGCGGGGAAACGGAACGCGGGGCCCAGGCTCTTGCCCTGGCAGTTGCAGAACGCTGCGGGGTGAGAGATGCACGCGGCCAACCCTCGGGGGGAGGCCCATGAACATCCTGAAGACCCTGCTGGTGTCGATGACGGTGCTGTGTCTCGCATGCGGTCACAGCTCGCCGCCGGACGCTGCTGACGGCGGCAGTGGAGGGGGCGCGGGAGGCGGCTCGGGTGGAGGGAGTGGCGGCGGTGCGGGCGGAGGCACAGGGGGAGGCGCCGGCGGGGGCGTCGGTGGAGGAACGGGTGGTGGCACGGGCGGCGGTTCCGGTGGAGGAACGGGAGGCGGCAGCGGGGGCGGCGCTGGCGGAGGGAGCGGTGGCAGCACGGGCGGGGTGAGCACGCTCGCGCGTCCGGGCTTCTACTCCCCGCACCTGTCCGTGGGACCGGATGGCACCTTCCACGGGGTCTTCAACGAGGGTTACGCCGAGCGCATCCTCTACGGCAGCTGCCGGCAGTCCTGTGGCAACGAGGCCTCCTGGAACTTCACCGTCATCCAGTCTTCGGCCGCGCTGGGGACGAGCACGGTTGGCCCGTATGGCATCGGGGTGGACGCAAGCGGGCGGCTGCACGTGCTGCTGGGCGCCGTGGCGCCGATGGGCTCGCAGGCGAACCAGCTGGTGTACGGGACGTGTGGTGCAAACTGCAGCGCTGCTGCGAGCTGGAGCTTCGTAGACGTCTCGGCGCGGGCGCCGGGCCACAGCGTCATCGGCGGGAACGAGACGCTGGTGGTGGAGCCCTCGGGGGCGGTGGGGTTCCTGACCCAGGGTCAACCGGGCGCGTTCCCCGCGGCGTGGGTGTGGTGCTCGGGGAGCTGTGGCTCGCTCGGCAACTGGAGCGGCGTGGACACGCCCATCCCGGGGGCGCCCACCCGCGCGGTGCGGGACGGCACCGGCGTCATCCACACCGCGTTCTATGCGGGGCAGTCGGCCGCGGGGGACAAAGTGCTGCAGTACGCGCGGTGCGCCGGCAACTGCGGGCAGACGGCGAGCTGGCAGGTGTCGCCGCTCGGGTTCCTGGCGAAGACGAACGGCTGGGAGAGCGGCCTGTCGGTGAGCGCCGCGGGCCGGGTGTACCTCGCGTACAACCAGGGCTCGCTGGCGAGCCCGAACGCAGATGACCGCCGCCTGATGGTGAACAGCTGCGCGGGGGCGAACTGCCTGGACCTCAATGCGTGGACGACGCTGCGGCTCGGAGGCACGGACGAGGGCGTGGCGGGCACGTGGTTGGAGACGACGGGGACGGGCGTCTACGTGGCCGCCGTGGCGGGCGGGCAGCTGAACCTCTACGGCTGTGACGCGAACTGCGATTCACCTGCGGCGTGGCAGGCCGTGGGGGCCGTGGACACCGACGCGCAGATGGCCGCCTCCCTGCCGCCGGACCTTGGGAGCGCGTGTCCGGGCACGGCAGTGTCTGCCGCCTGGTATCCGCGGCTCCCGCGTTTCGCGGTGGGGGACCCAGGGCTGGTGCTGATGCACGCGCCGAACGCGCTGGTGCTGTGTCCCGGAGCAACGTTTCCGAGCAGCTCTCCGACGGTGGGGAGGCTCGTCTCCACGTTCTGAGCCGCCTGGGTCAGCGGGAGATTTCGCCATGGGAGACACGTCGCTGGCGCCGAGGCGCGGCCAGGCAGCGAGCCGACGGAGGTGAGGCTCGTCCCCGGAGTCGGAGCGCGCGTGCGTCCGTTGAAAGACAGTGCGGTTCGCCGCGATCGCCGCTCCGTCGGTGAATCAAGGCCGGCGCTCACGCCTGTACCCGGCACGGCGGTGCTGTGACTCGCCGAGAGGTCCTTCTGCGTCGTACTGGGCGGGGAGCGCCTCAGTGGCGCCGCGAGACGGTCCGACCCGTTCTCCTCGGCGATGGCTCTGCGGCCACGGGCAGGGGCTTCTCGGAGCCGCTGAGCAGCTCGAGGGCGCCAAGGATTCGCTTCCGCTCGGCAGGGCGGGCCTGGTTGAGGAGCTGAACGGCGCGGGCGATGTCGTCCCTGAGTGAGACCGTCTCGAGGTCGGGAAGGCGGTCGAAGTCGAAGAACGCGGGCAGGTCCACGCCGAGCCCGTGAACAATCCGTGAGAGGTTCGTCAGGGAGACTTCGCTGATGCCGCGCTCGGAGCGCGACACGCTCTCAGGAGCCACACCCGAGCGGCGGGACAGCTGCCGAAGGGACATTCCCCTCGCCTCCCGCAGTTCCCTGATGCGTGCGGCCACCTTCGCCGCGAAGTCGTCCGCCATGGCTCCGTCCGGCTCGGGGTCCACCGCCCCAAGGCATCAACGAACGGTAGGCACCCGACTTCGCAGGCGTTAGATGCGAGTTCGGGACACAAGCTGTTGACGTTCATGAGACACGCCTCTACGGTGCTGACACCAGGTCGCGAGGCAGCGCTCCGGGGTGGGGCATGCCGCCGCGGCCTTCAACACCGGGACATGGAGCCCGGGGAGCAACGAGCAATGACGCTGACGAAGTCTTCGGTGTGGATGGCGGCTGCGGTGTTCGCGCTGGTGACGACGGGCTGTGGCCCGCGGAGCGCGAAGGAGTTCTCGGGGAACTACGCAGTCACCGGTAAGTCGACATCCAAACGCACTTACAAGTCCCCTGATACCGGCGCTGACATGACGGAAGAGTCCTCCGGGGACATCAGCACGACCGTCACGTTCGAAGCGCCAGATGCAACCACGATCACCTTTGACTTGGATGGTGACGGAAGTTTCCCGGCGTTCAGCTTCAAGCAGGACCCAACCTCAGACTCATTCTTCAAGATTGAGCCTCTGACTCTGGCATCCACTTTTGGGGTCACGATGAAGTACGATTCGGGCTCTCTGAGCTTCTCCGAAGGCAAGGTGTACGGAAACTTCTCATCGACCACGACCGCCTCGGTAACCGACGCAGAGGGCAATACCCAGACGGAAACCACCATCGGAACCTCGAGCTTCGAAGGCCCTAAGAAGTAGTCTCGAGAACGTTCACCGTGACGAACGCCCGGCCGCGGCTCACCTGGTGAGCGCGTGCCGGGCGTCTTCGTCTGGCCCCGCTACTTCAACGCCCCGCGGAAGAACTCGAACGTCCTCGCGAACGCGGCTTCTGCATCCTTCTTCGAATACACGTCCGGCCGCTGCTCGTTGGCAAACGCGTGCTGCGCGTCGTAGCGGTGGAACTCCGTCTTCGTCCCAACGCCTTTCAGCTTCGCCTCGAGCCCGTTCACCAACTCCGGCGTGCACCAACCATCCGTGTTGGCAAAGTGCCCAAGCACCGGGGCCTTGATGGCGGCGAAGTCCACCTTGCTGCCATCCGGAATCCCGTAGAACGGCGCCACGGCCGCGAACGCCCCCGGCAGCTTCGCCGCGCCGAAGAGCGACAGCGCCCCGCCCATGCAGAAGCCGGTGATGCCCACCGTGTGGGACGGGTACTTCGCCGCGAGCGCCTCGGCCGCATCCTTCAGCGTCCCGAGCGACTTCCCCCAGTCCAGCCCCGCCATCAGCGCGCCGGCCTTCTCCTTGTCCCCCATCTTCGCCACCACCCCGTCGTAGAGGTCCACGGCGAACGTGGCGAACCCTTCCGAGGCGTACCGGTCCGCCACCCCGCGCGTCTGCTCGTTCAGCCCCCACCACTCGTGCACCAGCACCACCACGCCGCGCACCTGCGCAGGCTCCGCGAGGTACCCCGGCACCGTCTTCCCACCAGCGGTCTTCAGCTCCATGTGCAGGACTCCTTAAATAAACTTGCAGACATCACAGCGTCAGCAGCAGCCGCGCCAGCGCCTGGGCCTTCGGTACCAGCGTGGCCGCCTCGATGAACTCGTCCACCGTGTGAAACCCCTTCCCCCGCGGCCCCAGCCCGTCAATGGAAGGAATCCCCAGCGCAGAGGTGGTGCTCGCGTCCGAGCCCCCGCCCACCAGCGCCGCCTCGCCGTGCCCCAGCCCGCACGCCTTCGCGCAGGCGGCGTACGCCTGCATCAAGGCCTCGGAGCCGGGCGTTTTCTCCAGCGGCGGCCGCGCCACCCCGCCCTCCAGCTCCA
>JBDLRJ010000200.1:0-6138 GCA_039800145.1 Pseudomonadota bacterium
CCCGTGGAGACCTGGGCGGAGCTGACGTTCGGTTTCAGGCTGCCCGCGGGCAGCTCTCCCACGGGCGCGAAGGAGGGCGAGGTGGACCTCTCGGACTTCAGGGTCGCCTCGACGGGGGCCACCTCGCTGAGGCTCGTGGAGGCGGAGCTTCAGGTCCTGGAGTTCGACGTCGCGACGCCCACCCAGGTGGCGAGCGGGAAGCTGGGGGTCTCCACGTCGGCGGGGGCGGCGCCGCTCCTGGTGCTGCCCTGGAAGGATCTCCCCGTCGGCGAAGGCGGGAAGAGGAAGATCCCCGTGACGGATCCACAGGCCCTCGCACCGTTGCTCGGGATGGGGACCGCGGCCTTCCGGCTGGAGTTCACGCTGGATGACACGCCGGCGAACTTCAACCTGTTGACGCGGCTGCGGCTCGAGGCCGCGTTCGACTGAGCCGCCGGTGGAGCCCGGGGGAACGTCCGCCGGTCGACATCCTCCGTCTTCATTTGCGAATCTCCCGGCCCTGTCGCGGGGCCGTGCTCGCCCCGGCAGTTCAAGGGGTGATGCATGGCAGGCGGCGGTGGAACCGGGAAGACGTGGATCGGCGTGCTCGTGGCGGGGGCCGTGGTGTGCGGGGGCGGGTACCTGCTGCACGGGATGCACGCGCACGCGGGCCTGGTGGGGACGCTGCTCGCGGTGGGCGGGCTCATGGTGGTGTTCGGCTCGTGCGAGGCGATGATCCTCGCCGTGCAGGGCATGGGCGGCCGGCTCGGGTGGAACGAGTTCGTCGCGGGCAACGTGGCGGGCCTCGCGAGCAACGTGCCCGAGGTGGTGATGCTCGGCTTCGTGGTGTCCGCCCAGCCGCGCGTGGCCTTCATCGTGGTGGCGCTCACGCTCCACGTGAACGCGCTCGCCTTCGGCGTCTACAGCGCCCTGCTGCCGCGCGACGCCACGGGCCAGGCGCGGATGCCGGACGCGCTGGTGCGCATCAGCACGGACCTGGTGGCCGCGGGGGGAGGCGTCTTCCTCTCCACCGGGCTGCTCATGGCCTGCATGAAGCTGTTCGAGACCGGCGAGCACCGCGGGGAGGGCTTCGGCGTGCTGGACCTGGCCGGGCTCGGGACGGTGCTGCTGCTCGTGCAGGCGGTGGCCACGGTGGAGCTCATCAAGCGCTCCCCGAAGGCGGACCCGAAGGGGGCCGCGGCGGCCGCCGGTGCAGAACCGCTCCCGTCGTGGGGGCGCATCGGCGGGTACGCGGCGGTGGGGGCAGGGGCCTCGCTGCTCGGCGGCCACGCGGTGGGTGACTTCGCGGACCTGCTCGTGGGCGGACTCACGCGCGCAGGCTACTCGGAGATGTTCGGTGCGCTGGTGCTGAGCGTCTTCTCCGGGGCGGGCGCGTTCGTGATGATGATCAGCGCCCACGCGCGGAAGATGTACGACATTGCGCTGGCCGGCGTGTCGGGCGCCATCACGCAGGTGCCGTTCGTGGTGCTCCCGGCGGTGCTGCTGATGATGGCGGTGCTCGCCCAGGTGGGCGTGGTCCCGGTGTCGCCGAGCGGCAGCGTGCTGCCCATCGACCTCGAGACGACCTCGGTGGTGCTGCTGGCGTTCCCGCCCATGCTCATCCTCTACAAGAGCGTCCAGGACGACGGCCACGTGAGCTGGGTGGAGACGGCGGGCATGGTGGCGGTGTTCGCCGTGACCATCTTCTTCCTCGCGCGCCACGGCTGAGCGCCGTACGGTGATCCCATGGTCTCCTCCCGCTTCGCCTCCCTGGCCTCCGCTGCGCTCCTCTGCTCGTGCGGCACCCCCGAGGAGGGAACGGCTGCCGGGGAGCGGACCCTCGAGAGCTGCACGACCAACGTGGCCTCGGACGTCCCGCTGTTCTTCCAGAAGTTCTTCAAGTGCGTGACGGCGGTCTCCACCGGGAGCGGGGTGAAGATCACCACCGAGAGCCTGCCGCCGCACCGCAGCCACTACTACGGCAGCGCGAGCCCCAACTACGCGGCGTTCGACACCAGCCGCGGCAGCCAGTACCGCCCCAACCCCAACTCCATCCGGGGGCAGTCCCTCTCCATCACGGTACCGGACGCCCCGGTGGCGCGCGGGCTCACCGTCACCGCCGCCCTCGTGGACGGCTCGGTGGGGACGAACGCCAACGAGTACGGCATGGGGGCGGTGGGCGTGGCGCTGGACTCGGTGGCGCTCTTCAACCCGCTGGCCGCCCCGGGGGACGACATCGAGGACGAGAAGTACACGTTCGACGACTACAACGCCCACCCCACGCAGGACGGGACGTACCACTACCACGCGACCACGAAGGGTCCGCTCGAGGTGCTCTCGGCCGTGGGCAGCGGCCCGCTCGAGGTGTACGGCATCCTGTGCGACGGGACCGTGGTGCTCGGGTGCAAGGAGCTGGACGGCAGCACCGCGGCGGGTGGCCTGGATGCCCAGGGCGGGCACGTGCACGATCTCTCGGACGGGCAGGGCAACACGTACTTCACGGCCCGCTACCACGTGCACGTCTGCGACACCGGCCGGAAGTACACGCCCGAGATCCAGTACTACGGGACATGCGCGCGTTGATCCGCGGACCGCTGCTGGCCGCGCTCGTGGCCGCCGTCGCTCCCGTCGCCGGCGCGCAGGAGGTGTACACCTGGACGGACGCTTCCGGCACCACGCACTTCTCCGAGAATCCCGCGGAGGCCCCGAGGGGCGTGAAGGTGCGGACGCTGTCGGGCGAGGAGGTGAGCGTGCTCCCGTCCGGGCCTTCCCCCGCGAAGAAGCCCTCGCCGCCCGCGCCGCAGGAGGTACCGGACGGCGGCACCGTCCAGCGCGTCCGGGTGCCCCGCGTGGACCCGCGCGCGGAGGAGCAGCGCTGGCGCGAGGCCTTCCGCTCGGCCCACGCGCGTGTGCTTCAACTGGAGGAGGCCGTGGCCGCGGGCGTGCGGGAAGTGGAAGAGGTGAACGGCCTGCCCATCCGCGGCCGCGTGCAGTGCGCAAACATGGGGGGCAGCTGCATGGGCTTTGCCGACCCGCGCTGGGAGCAGGCGAGGCAGAAGCTGGAGGCGGATCGCGCCGCGCTCGTGCAGGCGCGCGCGGCGCTGGACGAGTTGGAGCGGCGTGCGTCGTCGCAGTCCGTGCCCCGGGAGTGGCGGCGTTGAGCAGGCCCCGCGTCGGCTCCTTCACGCGGCAGGGCTGGCGCGCGGCAACCTTCCATGTCTCGTCGAGGCCTGGGGCGAACTCTGGCGGACCGGGAGAGGCGGCCCTTGTCGCAGCAGCGCCGGGCCTCGGCGCAGTCAATTCCGAGGGAAGGGCGCCGTTGAGTGTGACAGGGTTGGGACTTCTCTCTTTCGCCTGGAGCTACACCATGACCGCCGCCCGTCTGCTCGCCCTTCCCCTCTTGCTCGCGCTTGCCGGTTGTGACGGGACCTCCCTCGACTTCTGGCTCGAGCGGCAGTTCACCGTGGATATCCCCGCCGGGGATGTGACCACCTTCGCCCAGACAAAGGCCGTGGATCTCCGGGAGGTGAACAAGAAGCAGCCGGTCGGTTCCGTGAAGGAGATCCTGGTGCCCGAGGTGTGGGTGGAGGTGTCCAACGTCACCCAGCCGGCCACGCCGACCACCTTCAGCGGCACCGTCGCCGTGGGGGCCACCGAGGACGGAGAGTTCATCACCCTGGCCGAGTTCTCGGGCGTCTCGGTGGCAGAGGGCGAGAAGAAGCAGCTGCTCCTGGACACCGAGGCGCAGAAGCGCGCCCAGCCCATCTTGCTCGGGCGCGACTCCGCGTTCGTGAAGTACACGGCCACCGCAAGCAGCGCTCCCGTGAAGTTCGACGTGAAGGCCCGCATCCACCTGGCCGTCACCGTCGGTCTGTAGTCCGCGGCGCGGAGGGCTACACCAGCTGCGGCAGGTAGTGGCGGACCTGCTTCTGCCACCAGCCGTACTGGTGCTTGCTGTCCTCGCCCCACACCGCGAGGTGGCTGGGGACGTGCTTCTTCTCCAGCCACTTCCCCAGCTCCACCGTCTCCGGGAGGCAGCGCCCCTCGAAGGCGCCGCGGCCCACCACGAGCGTGAGGTGTGTCTGGCTGCGCACGCGCTCGAGCGCCTCGCCGCGGAGGTTGGGCACGAAGGCGAGCGGATCGTTGTAATAGGCGTCCTCGTCGTAGGCGCCGTGGAAGATCTCCGAGCCCCGGTAGCGCCCGGACATGCACAGCGCACCGCGGAACTCCTCGGGGAACTTGAGCGCGAAGAGCGCGGAGTAGAGCGCCCCCATGCTGCAGCCGGTGGCGACCATGCGCTCGCGCGGGCTGCGGCAGTCTGCCCGGACGAACGGGACGAGCGTGTCCAGGACGAACCGCTCGTAGGCGCGGTGGCGCTCCATGCGGGGGCCGAGCGGCCCGCGGCCGGTGAGCGTCTGGGAGATGTTGCTCTCGGGGCAATAGAGCTTGATGCGGTGGGCGCGCAGCCACGGGGACAGCGCGTCAACCATGCCGCTCTCGCGCCACTCGTGGGCCACGCCGGCGTTGGACGGGAAGACGATGACGGGGCGGCCGACCTCGCCGAAACACCACACGTGGGCGCGCCGGCCCAGCGCGGGACTGTCGAGCAGGATGTGACGAGCACTCATGGCCGGGGAGAATGCCCGAGGTCCGGCCGGGCGTCCCGTTTCCTGTCGAGCCCCGACCCAGCCTGCGCCGGTTGACGCACCGCTCGGACCGCGCGAGCGTCGCCAGTCCTATGGAACTTCGGAGCATCGGCGCGGTCGCGGAAGAGCTGGGGCTGTCCTCGTCGCACGTGATCCCGTGGGGGCGCCACCGGGCGAAGGTGGAACTCGCGGCCATCAAACGAGACGGGCCGCAGGGGCGGCTGGTCCTGGTGAGCGCCATCAACCCCACCCCGCCGGGCGAGGGGAAGACGACCACCTCCGTGGCCCTGGCCATGGGACTGCGGCGGCGCGGACGGCGCGCGGTGGCGGCGCTGCGTGAGCCGTCGCTGGGGCCGGTGTTCGGCGTGAAGGGCGGCGGCACCGGTGGCGGGCAGGCCATGTTGGAGCCGGCCGCGGACATCAACCTGCACTTCACCGGCGACATCCACGCGGTCACCGCGGCGCACAACCTCCTGTCCGCCCTGGTGGACAACGCGCTGCACTTCGGTACGCCCGTGGCGCTGGATGGACGGACGGTGAGCTGGCCCCGCGTGCTGGACATGAACGACCGGTCCCTGCGCAAGGTCGTGGTGGGGCTCGGCGGAAAGGCGGACGGCGTTCCGCGCGAGACGCGGTTCGACATCACCGCCGCGAGCGAGGTGATGGCCATCCTCGGGATGAGCAGCTCGCTCGAGGATCTCCAGCGGCGGTGCGCGCGCATCGTCGTGGGGCGGGGGCCGGACGGGAAGGCGGTGCGCGCGGGGGATCTCAAGGCGGAGGCGGCCATGACCGCGCTGCTGCGGGACGCGCTCTTGCCGAACCTGGTGCAGACGCGCGAGGGCGGGCCGGCCATCGTGCACGGGGGGCCGTTCGCGAACATCGCCTACGGGTGCAGCACCATCGTCGGTACCCAGCTCGCGCTGTCGTACGCGCAGGAGGTGGTGACGGAGGGCGGCTTCGGGTTCGACCTCGGGGGCGAGAAGTTCCTGGACCTCAAGTGCCGCGCCGCGGGGACCTGGCCGCGGGCGGTGGTGCTGGTGGCCACGCTGCGGGCGCTGAAATTCCACGGCGGCATCCCGCTGCCCTCGGTGGGCGAGCCCTCCATGGAGGGGCTCACCCGGGGCTTCGAGCACCTCGCGCGCCACCTGGACTCCGTGGCGGGCTTCGGCCTCCCGGCGGTCATCGCCGTGAACCGCTTCCCCGCGGACCGCGAAGAGGAGCTGGAGGCGCTCCGGGCGTTCGCGAAGTCCCGCGGCGTGCCGGTGGCGGTGCACGAGGGCTTCGCGCGCGGAGGGGAAGGGGCGCTGGAGCTCGCGGACGCGGTGCTGGACGTGCTGGCCGCGACGGAGGCCGCGCCGCCGCGGCCGCGCTTCCTCTACCCGCTCGAGGGGACGGTGGAGGACAAGTTGAACGCCATTGCGCGCGGCGTGTACGGGGCAGAGGGCGTGGTGCTGACGCCCCAGGCGCGCAAGCAGCTGGAGGACATCACGAAGATGGGCGAGGGCCACCTGCC
>JBDLRJ010000201.1:0-10271 GCA_039800145.1 Pseudomonadota bacterium
TCCGGGGCTGGTGTCGTCGGGAGAGTTCACGGAAAGCTCACTGCACGGGCGGGTCTGTAACACACTCGACAGCGGCCTCGGCCGACAGGGAAACGTACCGTTTCTATTGGCTGTCATCACCGGGGCCCCCGAGGTCTCGCGGCCCCACGAAAACGAAGACGCGAGGAATTCCGGGCACGCGCGGTCGGCGTCGTTACCCCACGCTTCGTCCGCGCAGAACTCCCTGCGCCGTCCACCGGAGTCACACCATGCCGGAACTCAGCGTTGGGCAGTTCAGTCTCGTCTACAACATGTTGTCTCTCGCCATCGCGGCCATGCTCGGATCGTTCGCCTTCTTCGTCATGGCGCGCTCCCAGGTCTCGCTCCGCTTCCGCCCGGCGCTCGTCATGTCGGCGCTCGTGGTGGGCATTGCCGGCTACCACTACTGGCGGATCTTCAACTCCTGGGATGCGGCCTACCGGCTCAACGAGGCTCACACCGCGTACGTGGCCACCGGGAAGCCCTTCAACGACGCCTACCGGTACGTGGACTGGCTGCTGACGGTGCCGCTGCTCGTCGCCGAACTGGTGGCCGTCATGACGCTGCCCAGGGGCAAGCGCGGTGCCATCATGGGCAAGCTCATCATCGCGTCGGCGCTCATGATTGCGCTGGGCTACCCGGGCGAGGTCTCCACCGACCAGTCCACCGCCCTCATCTGGGGCACGCTCTCCAGCATCCCGTTCGCGTACATCCTCTACGTCCTGTGGGGAGAGCTCTCCAAGGCAACTGCTGGCGAGTCGGGCGAGGTCAATGTCCTCATGCGCAACACGCGGCTGCTGCTCATCGGCACGTGGGGCTTCTACCCCATCACCTACATCCTCGGGATCGAGTCGCTTGGACTGGTGAGCGGCGCCAACGCCGTGGTCTCTCTCCAGGTCGGCTACAGCCTCGCGGACATCGCTGCCAAGTGCGGCTACGGGCTGATGATCTACGCCATCGCCCAGGCGCGCATGGCCTCCGCAGGCGAGTCGGCCGACGCCGCGGTGGCACAGCCCGCGCGGTAAGGGAGCGGCGCACGCCCATGTCCCCGACCGAGAATCCCTACGAACAACATCACCACGTGGGCAGAGCCCTCATGGCGTTCAGCACCGTTGGACTTGTCCTCGGGGCCGTGATGACAGCCCGCGGCGTGGTGAGCGAGGGCTTCATCGACGGACCGAGCGCCCTCGCAGTGGGCGCCGTGACGTTCGCGGTGGGGTTCTCGCTTTGGAACACCGGGGAGCGGGGCCGGTAACAACCGCCAGCCGTGCTGACCGTGAGAGGGCGTGGGCGCCGTTGCCTGCGCCCTCTCGCAATTCCGGCGCGGTCCCAGGCTCCGGCTTTCAACGGGGCTGTAGCAACCTGCTCGCTCACGGGACGGTGCGGCGAATAACACGCCCACGCCGGCCGTCGCCAAGGGCACCTGCCCCCCTGTAGTCTCCCGAGCGAGCCCCATGTCCCGCCTCCCCGCCCTCGTCCTGCTGCTCTGCGCCGCGCCTGCGCTCGGCCGCGAGACGCTCGCGGTGGCGGAGCTTCACACCGCGCCGGCCCTCACCGGGATGGGCGCCCAGGTGGCGCGCGCGGTGGGAGACGCCGCGGAGGCGCTCGGCTTCTCGGTGCTCACCCCGGACGACGTGCGCGAGACGCTCGGCTCGGCGCTGGCCTCCGACCTGCGCAGCTGCGAGGCAGACCCCGAGTGCGCGGGCCAGCGGCTCCGCAAGACCGGGGCCACGCGCGGCGTGGTGGGCTCCCTCACGCGGGACGAGAAGTCCTACCTCATCAAGCTGTGGTTCATGGACCTCTCGAAGATGCAGGTCCTCTCCACCGTGGACCGGCGCATCCTCATCGCCTCCCGGCGCTTCACCCCGGACGTGAACGAGGCCCTGCCCCGGCTGCTGCGGGGCGAGAAGGAGGCCACCGGCAAGGTGAACTTCACCGCGGACGCCCCCGGCGTGGTGCTGGAGGTGGACGGCGTGGAGGTGGGCCAGGCGCCGCTGCAGCTGGAGCTCAAGCCCGGCAAGCACCGGGTGCGCGGGCGCAAGCGCGGCTTCGAGACGGTGGAGCGCTACTTCACCACGCTCGCGGACGGCACCCACGAGGAGCCGCTGCGGATGATCCGCCGCGCGGACGAGATGTCCGCCGAGGACATCACCTCGGCGAACGGCCTGTGAGCGCCGCGGCGTAGACCTCCGCTGCCCGCCCCGCCGCGTTGCCGTCCCACAGCGCCGGCACCCGCCCCCGCTTCCCTGCCCCGCGCAGCACCCGGTCCACCTCCGCGAGCAGCAGCTCGGGGTCCGTCCCCACGAGCAGGTTGCTCCCCTCCGTCACCGTCACCGGCCGCTCCGTGCTCTCCCGCAGCGTCAGGCAGGGCACCCCGAGCGCGGTTGTCTCTTCTTGCAGCCCGCCCGAGTCGGTGAGCACCACCTTCGCCTGCGCCGTGAGCGACAGGAACGGCAGGTACCCCAGGGGGTCCACGAGCCGCAGCCCCGGCACCTCGCGCCCCCACCGCGCCACGTCGTCCGGCCGCAGCCGCGCCGCCGTCCGCGGGTGCACTGGGAACACCACCGGCAGCCGCCGCGCCACCTCCGCCAGCGTCTCCACCAACCCGGACAACGTCTCCGCGTCGTCCACGTTGGAGGGGCGGTGCAGCGTGGCCACCGCGTACCCGCCGGGGACGAGCCCCATGCGCCCCGGCTGCCCGAGCTGCAGCGCCTCGGGCAGGTGCGCCCGCAGCGCGTCCACCATGAGGTTGCCCACCAGGTGGATGCAGGACGGGTGCGTGCCCTCCACGAGCAGGTTCTCCTCCGCGTCCGGAGAGGGGGCGAGCAGCAGGTCCGAGACGCGGTCCACCACCACGCGGTTGAGCTCCTCCGGCATGGCGCGGTCGAAGCTGCGCAGCCCCGCCTCCACGTGCGCGAGCAGCACGCCTGCGCGCGCCGCCACGAGCGCCGCGGCGAGCGTCCCGTGCACGTCCCCCACCACCGAGACAAGCCCCGGCCGCTCCTCCTCCAGCACCCGCTCGAGCAGCACCATCACGCGCGCCACGGCCTCCGCGTGCGTACCGCTCCCCACCCCGAGCGAGAGGTCCGGCGCGGGCAGGCCGAGCTCCCGGAAGAAGACGTCGCTCATCGCCTCGCCGCGGTGCTGGCCGGTGTGCAGGAGCCGCTGCGGCACGCCCCGCCTCGAGAGCGCCCGCCAGAGCGGCGCCACTTTCATGAAGTTGGGCCGCGCCGCCACCACGTGCAGGACGGTGTCCATGTGGGCGGCAAGGTGGAGCGCGCGCGCGGTTCCGGGGAGTCCCCCATGGAGGTGGTGTCTGCAGGCCGCCATCTCTGGCACCCTCCGGGCCCATGCTCCCCTGCACGACGTGTGGCTCGCCCCTCACCCCGCCCTCCCCCTGCGCCCCGTGCGCGCGGCTCTCGGAGGCGCTCTCCCATGGCGGCGTGGCGGCGGTCATCCCGGCGCGCTACGCCTCCAGCCGCTTCCCCGGCAAGCCGCTCGCCCTGCTGCGCGGACGCCCCATGGTGCAGCACGTCTACGAACGGGCGTGCGCGAGCGGCGCCTTCTCCGCGGTCCTGGTGGCCACGGACGACCCGCGCATCGCCGAGGCGGTCCGCCGCTTCGGCGGCCCGGTGCGCTTCACGTCCGCCGGGTGCGCGAGCGGGACGGACCGCGTCGCCGAGGTGGCGCGCGCCTTCCCGGCCGTCTCCGCGTGGGTGAACGTGCAGGGAGACGAGCCCCTGGTGGACCCGGCGGCGCTCTCGGCGCTCGCGGGCGCGCTGTCGGACCCCGGCGTGGAGCTCGCCACGCTCGTCCGGCCCCTCGAAGAGGAGGAGCGGCAGAACCCCAACGTGGTCAAGGCGGTGTTGGCGCTGGACGGCCACGCGCTCTACTTCTCGCGGGCAGAAGTGCCGTTCGCACGCGAAGGCGGGCCCGTCCCCCGCTGGGCGCACGTGGGGCTGTACGGCTACCGGCGGGACGTGCTGGAGCGGCTCTCCCGCCTTCCCCCGTCACCGCTCGAGCAGGTGGAGCTGCTCGAGCAGCTGCGGGCGCTCGAGCACGGCATCCGCATCCGCTGCCTGCCCACCTCGTTCCGCGGCGTGGGGGTGGACACGCCCGCAGACCTGGCGAGGGCCGAGGCGCTGCTCGGGACCCCGTGACTTTTTCGTTGACCTCTCCCCGCAGGTTCGGTGAGGACGGCCCATGCGCACCAAGAAGACCAAGTTCATCTTCATCACCGGCGGGGTGGTGAGCTCCATCGGGAAGGGGCTCGCCTCCGCCTCCATGGGCGCCCTGCTCGAGAACCGCGGGCTGGACATCACGCTCTGCAAGCTGGATCCCTACATCAACGTGGACCCAGGCACGATGAGCCCGTTCCAGCACGGCGAGGTGTTCGTCACGGACGACGGGGCCGAGACGGACATGGACCTCGGCCACTACGAGCGGTTCACCACCGCCCGGATGACGAAGCGCAACAACTTCACCTCCGGCCGCGTCTACGAGTCCGTCATCCAGAAGGAGCGGCGGGGGGAGTACCTCGGCAAGACGGTGCAGGTGATTCCGCACGTCACGGACGAGATCAAGGCGATGATCCACGCGGCCGCCGAGGGCCACGACGCCGTCCTCGTCGAGGTGGGGGGGACGGTGGGAGACATCGAGTCGCTGCCCTTCCTCGAGGCCATCCGCCAGATGCGCTACGACGTGGGGGCCCAGAACGCGCTCTACGTCCACCTGACGCTGCTGCCCTACATCGCGGCCGCGGGAGAGGTGAAGACCAAGCCCACGCAGCACTCGGTGATGAAGCTGCGGGAGATTGGCATCCAGCCGGACGTGCTCATCTGCCGCACCGAGCGGGAAATCTCCCGCGAGCTGAAGGACAAGGTGGCCATGTTCTGCAACGTGGACCCCGGCTCGGTGTTCACCTCCCCGGACGTGCGCAGCATCTACGAGCTCCCCCTGGAGCTGCAGAAGCAGGGGCTGGACGAGCGGCTCGCGGAGCTCCTCAACATCTGGTCCCGCGCCCCGAGGCTCGAGAAGTGGGAGCGCATCTGCGAGAAGTTCTACTCGCCCGCGCGCGGCGAGGTGCGCATCGGCATCGTGGGGAAGTACGTGGACCTCAAGGAGTCCTACAAGTCCCTCAACGAGGCGCTGCTCCACGGCGGCATCGCCAACGACGTGCGGGTGACCCTCACGTTCGTGGACAGCCAGGAGGTGGAGACGCAGGGCCCCGCCGCGCTGCTCTCGGAGGTGGACGCGGTGCTGGTGCCCGGGGGCTTCGGCGTGCGCGGCACGGAAGGGAAGATCTCCGCCGTTCGCTACGCGCGCGAGAACAAGGTCCCCTTCTTCGGCATCTGCCTCGGGCTGCAGATGGCCGTCATCGAGTTCAGCCGCAACGTGCTGGGCCTCAAGGGCGCGGGCAGCCTCGAGTTCGACCCCCAGTCCCCCCACCCGGTGGTGACGCTCATGGAGGGCCAGGTCAACGTGCAGCAGAAGGGGGGCACCATGCGCCTGGGCAGCTACGCCTGCACGCTGAAGCCCGGCTCGCTCGCGGCGAAGCTCTACGGCGCCGAGAAGATCGACGAGCGCCACCGCCACCGCTACGAGGTGAACAACGCCTACCGCGAAAGGCTCCAGGAGGCCGGGCTCGTGGTGAGCGGCGTCAACCCGGAGCTGGACCTGGTGGAGATGGTGGAGCTGCCGGGACACCCCCACTTCGTCGGCTGCCAGTTCCACCCCGAGTTCAAGAGCAAGCCCTTCGCCCCGCACCCGCTCTTCAGCGGCTTCATCCGCGCTGCGCTGGACGCGCGTGACGCCCGCGGGAGCCGGGCATGAGCGGGACCCCGCGCATCACCCTGTGCGGCACCGAGGTGGGCCCGGGCGCGCCGCTGTTCGTGCTCGCGGGCCCCGACATCATCGAGTCCGAGGACAGCGCGCTGCGCCACGCGCGGCGGGTGAAGGACACCTGTGACCGGCTCGGCGTCCGC
The DNA here is from genome assembly GCA_039800145.1 of Pseudomonadota bacterium. Classification (GTDB taxonomy): domain Bacteria; phylum Myxococcota; class Myxococcia; order Myxococcales; family Myxococcaceae; genus VGRA01. The sequence goes on from JBDLRJ010000201.1 coordinate 6,003, forward strand.
TTCGCCTTCAAGTGCAGCTGGGACAAGGCCAACCGCACCTCGGGGAAGAGCTTCCGGGGTCCCGGCATGGCGGAGGGGCTCCGCATCCTCGCCCGCGTCAAGCGCGAGGTGGGCGTGCACGTGGTGACGGACGTGCACGACCTGTCCCACGTGAAGCCCTGGGCCGAGGTGGCGGACATCCTGCAAATCCCCGCCTTCCTCTGCCGCCAGACGGACCTCGTGGAGGCGGTGGCGCAGACGGGCCGCGGGGTGAACCTCAAGAAGGGCCAGTTCGTCTCGCCGCGGGACATCGTCCACTCGGCGCGCAAGGCCTTCGAGGCAGGCAACCGCAACGTGCTCGTCACCGAGCGCGGCGCGAGCTTCGGCTACAACAACCTCGTGGTGGACATGCGCTCCTTCCCGCTCATGCGCGAGGCAGGGCTCGTCACCTGCATGGACGCCACGCACTCGGTGCAGCTGCCGTCCGCCGGTGACGGCACCACGGCGGGCGAGCGCAAGTTCGTTCCAGTCCTGGCCCGCGCCGCGGTGGCCGCCGGGGCGGACGCGCTCTTCGCCGAGGTGCACGAGGACCCGGACAAGGCGCTCTGCGACGGGCCGTGCTCGCTGACGTTCGAGATGTTCGAGTCCACGCTCAAGGACCTGCTGGCCATCCGCCGGGCGCTGGGCCAGCCGTGACGGGCCGCGTGGAGAAGCCGGGCACGGGAGAGCTCCACGCGCGCGCCGCCGCGGTCAAGGTGCTGGTGCTCGACGTGGACGGCGTGCTGACGGACGGCGGGCTCTACTACGGGCCGTCCGGCGAGGCGCTCAAGCGGTTCGACGTGAAGGACGGCCACGGCATCGTCATGGCGCGGCTGACGGGGCTGCGCACCGCGGTGCTCACCGCGCGCCAGGGCGAGATCGTGGCAGTGCGTGGGCGGGAGCTGGGCATGGTGGCCGTCTACCAGGGGCGGCGGGACAAGGCGGCCGGCTTCCGGGAGCTGTGCGCGGAGCTGCAGGTCTCCCCCTCCGAGTGCGCCTACATGGGAGACGACACCAACGACCTGCCCGTGCTGCAGCTGTGCGGCCTGCCCGCCTGCCCCGCGGACGCGGTGCCCGAGGTGCGCGCGGCGGCGGCCTTCATCGCCCGCTCTCCGGGCGGCCACGGCGCCGTGCGCGAGCTGGTGGAGCTGTGCCTGAAGGCCTCCGGGCGCTGGGAAGCGGCCCTCTCCCACGCCACCGGGGCCCACCCGCCCCAGCGCTGATCGTGGCGGCGGGCGGCAGCTGGGGTAGGATGTCCCGCCACCATGGGTGCCACGCCTCGAAACCGCGTTGCTGAAATCCTGATCCGCGCCAAGGTCATCGACGACATGCAGTCGCGCAGCGCGCAGGCGCACGTGGAGCGCTGGGGCCTGCGCTTCACCGCGGCGCTCATCGACCTCGGGCTCGCGGACGAGGACATGATGGTGGACAAGCTGTGCGCCGGCACGGGCACCAAGCGCGCCAACCTCGGCACCTGGCAGAAGGACGAGAACGTCCTCGGGATGATCGACGTGGAGACGTGCGAGGAAAAGGGGGTCTTCCCCATGGCGGTGAAGAACCGCGTCCTCACGCTCGCCATGGCGAACCCCACGGACGTGCTCACCATCGACGAGCTGACGCGCGAGACCAGGGTCTCCCGCATCATGGTGATGACCGCCGGCGAGCGGGAGCTGCTCGCGGCCATCAGCCGCCACTACCACGGGGTGGAGCCGCAGCAGAACCAGCAGATGATCCGCAAGCAGACGCGGTCCTCTGATCCGGACGAGCTGCCGCCCGAGGAGGAGGAGTTCAAGGTCACCGACATGAGCGGCAAGACGGTGATGAAGTCCGCCTCGGACATCGCCGCCCAGATGGCCGCCCTGCGCGCCCAGCTCGCCGGCGGAGGCGCCCCCGCCGCGGCCGCTCCCCCTGCGCCTGCACCGGCCCCCCCTCCCGCCCCGGCCCCCGTGGCGGCAGCCCCGCCCCCCGTGGCCCGCCCCGCGCCGCCCGTCGCAGCCCCCGCTGCCCGTCCCGCGCCGCCCGTCGCAGCCCCCGCTGCCCGTCCCGCGCCGCCCGTCGCAGCCCCCGCTGCCCGTCCCGCGCCGGTGGCCCCGCCCGTCGCGCGGCCTGTCCCTGCCGCACCCGCAGCCCCCGCTGCCGCGCCCGTGGCGGCCGCCGCCGGGAACTGGGTGGCGGACCTCCCCGAGGCGGACCTGCAGCGCGTCAAGGCCCTCAAGGAGGCACAGGACCGCGCGGGCCTCGTCGTGCGCGCCCTGGCGCTGCTGCTGGCCGAAAAGGGCTACAGCCTCCGCCGCTGATCCACTGGCAGGCGTGCCGTGCGCGGTCCGGAACCCTGCAAGGGGCCGGAATCGCTTGCGGTTCCGCGGCTTCTAGCGTGGGCCCTCCGGACGGGGTTTTCGTTGACAACCGGGGAGGTGACACCTAGACACCGGGCCGCCATGGGCAACGCCCTGTTCTCCCCCGACGAGCAGAAGACGTTTGACAGCAAACTCGCTGAGATCCTCAGCCATTACCCGGATGACCGGAAGAGCGCAGCCATGCTCCCGGCCCTGCGGCTCCTTCAGGACATGAAGGGCTGGTTGCCACCGGACGGCATGGAGCTCGTCGCCAAGCGGCTGGAAGTGACGGCCGCGCGCGCGTACGAGGTCGCCACCTTCTACGTGATGTACCACACGAAGAAGCCCGGCAAGTACACGGTGGACGTGTGCACCAACCTCTCCTGCGCGCTGTGGGGCGCAGAGGAGCTGCTGCAGCACCTCGAGCAGAAGCTGGGGCTGCACGCCGGGGAGCAGAACGAGAAGTTCTTCCTCCGCGAGACCGAGTGCCTCGCCTCCTGCGGCACCGCGCCGTGCCTGCAGATCAACGAAGAGCACCACGAGAACCTGACCCGCAAGAAGGTCGACGAGATCTTCAGCAAGCTTTCGTAAGGGGCCCCCGCACATGTTCACCACGCCCTTCGAGAAGATCATCACCCGCGCCTGGGGCAAGAAGGAGTCCCACTCGCTGCAGTCGTACCAGGCGGCCGGCGGCTACAAGGCGCTCGAGAAGGCGCTGTCCATGACCCCGGCCGAGGTCACCGACACGGTCAAGAAGTCCAACCTCCGCGGCCGCGGCGGCGCGGGCTTTCCCACCGGGCTCAAGTGGAGCTTCGTCCCCAAGGACAACCCCAAGCCCAAGTACCTGTGCGTGAACGGGGACGAGTCCGAGCCCGGCACGTTCAAGGACCGCTACATCCTGGAAAACGATCCCCACATGATGCTCGAGGGGATTGCCATCACCTGCTACGCGCTGGACGCGCACGTCTGCTACGTCTACCTGCGCGGCGAGTTCAAGCACCAGGCCGAGCGCACCCAGGCCGCCATCGACGAGGCCTACAAGGCGGGCATCTTCGGCAAGAAGGTGCTGGGCCGTGACTTCGCCCTGGACTGCTACCTGGTGCGCGGCGCGGGCGCCTACATCTGCGGCGAGGAGACGGCGCTGCTCGAGTCCGTCGAGGGCAAGAAGGGCTGGCCCCGCCTCAAGCCCCCGTTCCCCGCGGTGGTGGGCCTCTTCGGCGCCCCCACGGTCGTCAACAACGTGGAGACGCTCGCCTCCGTCCCGCACATCTTCGAGCGCGGGGCGGACTGGTACGCGGGCCTGGGCACGGACAAGTCCGGCGGCACGCGGCTGGTCTGCCTGTCCGGCACGGTGAAGCGCCCGGGCGTGTACGAGGTGCCGCTGAGCTGCACCATCTCGGATCTCATCCACAAGCCCGAGTACGGCAACGGCGTCCCCGGCGGCCGCAAGGTGAAGGCGGTCATCCCCGGCGGCTCCTCCGCCCCGGTGCTGGCGGCGGACGAGCTGGACGTCGCGCTCGAGTTCGAGGCGCTGAAGACCAAGCAGACCATGGCGGGGTCCGGCGGCGTCATCGTCATGGACGAGACGGCCTGCATGGTGCGCTGCCTCTGGCGCGTGGCCCGCTTCTACGCGGAGGAGTCCTGCGGCCAGTGCACGCCCTGCCGCGAGGGCACGCCGTGGCAGACGCGGCTGCTCCGGAAGATCGAAGAGGGGCGCGGCACCCACGAGGACCTCGAGACGCTCATCCACGTGGCGTCCTCCATCGCCCCCTACCCCCCCATCGGGCTCGGCAACACCATCTGCGCGCTGGGGGACGCGGCCGCCCTGCCCACTCACAGCTTCTTCCAGAAGTTCAAGCAGGAGTTCATCGCCCACGTGGAGCAGAAGAAGTGCCCGTACGGCGACCACCCGTGG
>JBDLRJ010000202.1:0-8921 GCA_039800145.1 Pseudomonadota bacterium
GAGGGGTTCCGGATGTCCGTGGAATGGAGCCGCGTGTTCCCCACGGCGACGGATGGGATCGACGGCTACGAAGCGCTGAAGGCCGCGGCCAACCCCGAGGCGCTCGCCACGTACCACGCCGTTTTTGCCGCGCTGAAGGCGCGCAACATCAAGCCCTTCGTGACGCTGCACCACTACACGCTGCCCACGTGGATCCACGACGCGGTGGCATGCAACGAGGATCTCAACGCCTGCACGAAGCGGGGCTGGCTGGACAAGGAGCGGACGGTCCGGGAGATCTCGAAGTTCGCGGCCTTCGCAGCCCAGGAGTTCGGCGGAGAGGTGGACGACTGGGCGACGATGAACGAGCCGCTCGCGCTCGCGTTGCCGGGTTACGTGCAGCCGGGCAAGGACCGTGCAAACCCACCCGCGGTGTCGTTGCAGTTCGAGGCCTTCAAGGCCGTGACGCTGGCGATGATCGAAGGCCATGCGCGGATGTACGACGCGGTGAAGGCCTCGGACACCACCGACGCCGATGGCGACGGCACCGCCTCACGGGTGGGGCTTGTCTACAACATGGCCCCCGTCCGAGGCCGCACCGACAGCCGCGTGGACCAGCGCGCCGCCGAGAACGTGTTCTACCTGTACAACACGGTCTTCCTGGACGCGACCATCAAGGGCTCGCTGGACGCCAACCTGGACCGCAATCCCGTTCAACGGGATGATCTCGCCGGCCGGATGGATTTCCTCGGCATCAACTACTACACGCGCAGCACCGTGGACGGCACCGGCGACGCGCAGTTGCCCACGCTCTCGCCGCTCACCACCTTCAACCCGTTCACCGTGACGGTGTGGGAGGACTACCCGCGCGGCATCTACGAGATGATCATGCACGTGAAGGCGCGCTACGGCGTGCCCATGGTCATCTCCGAGAACGGCACGGAGAAGATGGCGGACGGGGACAAGGGGACGTCCTTCGTCGTCCGCAACCTGCAGTGGGTCCGCCAGGCGCGGAAGGAAGGCGCGGACGTGCGCGGCTATTACGTCTGGACGCTGATGGACAACTACGAGTGGAACCACGGCATGTCCCTGAAGTTCGGGCTCTACGCGGTGGACACCGAGAACGCGGCCAAGCCGCGCACGCTCCGGGACGTGGGCCGCGCCTATGGCCGTGTCATCTCGGCGAACGACATCCCGGCGGACCTGGCGGAGAAGTACCCGGCGGACGGGCTGCCCTGACGTCAGCGGCGGCCCGGGGCCCTCGGCGCGCCCAGCTCCCGGCGGGCGCGGTCGTGGTCCTCGTCGTCGTCCGCGTCCGCGGCGGTCCCCGCGAGGTCGGCGGTCACCACCGCGGCGCTCCCGAACTTCTCTGCAATTCGGTCCAACGCCCGGTTGAGCCGGTCCCGCGGGCCGGGGCCCTGCTCGAACAGCGAGAGCTGCGGGGCGGCCGTCCCCAGTTCCTGCGCCGAGACCCCGGTCAGGCGCACGGGGCGGCCGTCCCAGGCGCGCCCGAGCAGCTCCACCGCCGCGCGGTAGAGCGCCTGCCCGTCGTCCGTGGGCTGCTGCAGCGTGCAGCGCCGGGTGATGACCGAGAAGTCGTGGAACTTCAGCTTCAGCTGGACCACGCGCGTCCGTGCCCCCACGCGCCGGAGCCGGCGCGCCACGCGGAGCGCCTGGTCGTGGAGGGCGAGTCGCAGCGCTTCGCCGTCCCTTACGTCCTCCTCGAACGTGTCCTCGGCCCCGAGGCTCCTGGCCTCCCGGTCCGGGATGACCGCGCGGTCGTCCACCCCCTGCGCGAGCTCCCAGAGGTGGCCGCCGGTCTCGCCGAGCCTCTGCTCGAGCCAGCTGCGGGGGCGCGCCGCCACGTCGCCCACCGTCCGCAGGCCGAGCCCCTGCAGCGTCTCGGCCGTCTTCGGGCCCACGCCCCACAGCCGGGTGACGGGGAGGGGATGGAGGAAGACGTGGAGTTCACCCGCGCGCACCTCGCGCTGCCCGTTGGGCTTGGCGAGATCCGAGGCGATCTTCGCGGCGAACTTCACCGGGGCGATCCCGGCGGAGGCGGGCAGCTGCACCTGCTCGGCGATGCGGGCGCGCAGGCGCGTGGCCATCTCCCACGGGGTGCCGAACAGCGACTGGCTGGCCGTCACGTCCAGGAAGGCCTCGTCCAGCGAGAGCGGCTCCACGAGCGGCGTCAGCGCCTCGAACAGCGCGAAGACGGACTCGCTCGCGGAGGCGTAGGCCTCGAAGCGCGGGGGCACCACCACCGCGCGCGGCGCGAGTTTCAAGGCGCGGGACATGGGCATGGCGCTGCGGACGCCGAGCGGACGGGCCTCGTAGGACGCCGCGAGCACCACCCCGCGCGTGGGGTGCCCTCCCACGATGACCGGCTTGCCGCGCAGGCGCGGATCGTCCCGCTGTTCCACGGACGCGTAGAAGGCGTCCATGTCCACGTGCAGGATGGCGCGCGGGGAGCTCACGCCTGCGCGGAGATTCCCGCCTCTTCCAGCACCCGGCGGAGTTCAGGCGGCAGCGGCGCGGCGGCCTGGACGGGGGCGCCGGTCCCCGGGTGCGTGACGGCGAGCGAGCGGGCGTGGAGGAAGAAGCGGTCCAGGCCCGGCCAGCTGCGCCCGCCGTAGAGCGCGTCCCCGACGAGCGGTGCGCCCACGGAGGCGAGGTGGGCGCGCACCTGGTGCAGCACGCCCGTGAGGATCTTCACCTCCACGAGCGAGAGTTCCCCCGCGCGCGCCAGCACCTTGAACTCGGACACGGCATCCCGCGCACCGGGGCCGCCGGAGGGATCCGCCTCCACGCGGTCCGGGTGGCGGGGATGGTGGCGAAGCGGGAGATCGATCTCTCCCTCGTCCGCGATCGGCCCGGACACGAGCGCCCAGTACCGCTTGTCCACTCCGCCGCGCGTGCCGAAGGCCTGGCGCAAAGCCGTCCACGCGGTGCGGGTGCGCGCCCCGAGGATGACGCCGGAGGTCTCCACGTCCAGCCGGTGACAGAGCCCACCTTCGCGCGGATCCTCGGAGGCGTCCGCCATCTCCGGGTAGCGCGCCACGAGCGCGTTGGCCACCGTTCCCGTCTCGCCGGGCTGCAGCGGGTGGCTCGGCCGGTGGGCGGGCTTGTCCGCGAACACGAGCACGTCGTCCTCGGACAGGATGTCCAGCGCGAACGAGTCGTCCGCCACCGCGGCGCGCGGCTGGGCCTCGGGCAACGTGACGCGGAGCACCTGTCCGGCCCGCGCCGCGAGACCCTTCTTCACCAGCCGCCCGTCGAGGCGGACGCGATCCTCGTCGAACAGCTGCTTGACGAGTGCACGCGAGAGGCCGAGCGCCTCCTTCACCACGAGGTCCACGCGCTGCCCCTCGTGGGACTGCGCCACCGCGAGTTCCTTCACCGTGTCCGCGCTCATCCGCTCAGCACCTCGGAGATCTCCTCCGCCGTCTGGTAGCGCTGGTGGGGCTCCTTGCGCAGCAGCCGGTGCGCGATGCGGCTCAGCTGCGCGTCCGCTCGCGGGTTGAGCGCGGTGATGGGCTGCGGCTCGGTCTCGAGCACCTTCTGCCACAGCTCGTAGGGGGAGCGCGCATCGAACGGGGCCTTCCCGCCGAGCAGTTCGTAGAGGATGACGCCCAGCGAGTAGAGGTCCGCGCGGCCGTCCAGCTTCTCGCCGAGGATCTGTTCCGGGGCCATGTACCGGAAGGTGCCCACGAGCCGTCCGTCCGCGGTCACCGCGGCGTCGTCCGCGAGGAACTTCGCGAGCCCGAAGTCCATGAGCCGGACGATCCGGTCCTGGTCCACCATGACGTTGGTGGGCTTGAGATCCCGGTGCACCAGCCCGTGGCCGTGGATGTAGGCGAGCGCCTCGCACAGCTGCACGACCGCTTCCTTCAGGCGCGCCACGCGCTCGGGGCGGTTGAGCTGCTCGAGCGTCTCCGCCGGCGCGCTCTCGGCGATGGGGTGTTCGCGGGTGAGGCGCGCCTCGGCGGGCATCTCGTCCAGGTCCGAGACGTCCCCGGTGTCCGGCTCGTCCGCGTCGTCCGCGAGTTGCCGGACGCGCTCCGGCCCCTGGCCCCACGAGACCTCGTCCGAGGGCATCTCGTCCCCGAAGGCGGACAGCCCGAAGGGCGAGGTGCGCTCGTCCGAGCCGTCGTCCTCCCAGCTGTCGTCCCCTGCGTGGGCGCGGCCCGGCGGGAGCTCGAGGCCGGCGCGGGGCAGCTCCCCCGAGTGGCTGCCGCTGTACAGCTCGTCTTCCGAGAGCGAGAGGTAGTTGCGGAGCGTCAGTCCTTCCACCAGCTCCATGGCGAGGTAGGGGTACCCCTGGAACACGCCGGTGTCGAAGACCCGGACCACGTTGGGATGGGAGAGATCCTGGAGCGTCTCGAACTCGCGCGCGAGCCGGCGCGCGGCGCGCGGATCCAGGGCGGGCCCGGTCGAGAGCAGCTTGAGGGCCACCGCCTCACCGGTCCGCCGGTCCACCGCCCGGAACACCGTGCCCACGCCGCCGCTGCCGAGCGTGTCGAGGACGCGATAGGGGCCGATGAGCTTGGGGGGCATTCGCCGAGGGAACTTAGGCCGCTTCTGGACGGCGGCAAAACCCGTCCCGTATAAGGGCGCGCCCTCATGGCCCTTCCATCCCCCGCACTGGAGCTCCTCGAGCACGAGCTCCGCCTGCACCCGGTCCCCGCACACGTTGCCATCATCATGGATGGCAACGGGCGGTGGGCGGAGGGGCGTGGGCGCTCGCGCGTGGAAGGTCACCGCGAGGGGAGCCAGAGCGTCCGGGACGTCACGCGGTGCGCGCGGCGTGTGGGCCTCAAGGCGCTCACGTTGTACGCCTTCTCGGCGCAGAACTGGGCCCGGCCGATCGAGGAGGTCCATGCGCTGATGGAGTTGCTGCGCGAGTACCTCGAGTCCGAGCGCTCGGAGATCCTGGACAACGGCATCCGGCTGGACGCCGTGGGGGACCTCGACCGGCTCCCGTCCTCGGTGCGCGAGCCGCTGGAGCGGCTGCGCGCGGACAGCAGGGCCGGGACCGGGATGCGCCTCACGCTCGCACTCTCCTACGGTGGGCAGGAGGAACTCGTCGAGGCGGCGCGCCGCGTGGCCGCCCGGGTGAAGGCCGGCGAGCTGGAGCCCTCGGCGTTGGACGCGGAGACGTTCGCCGCGGAGCTCTCGACGGGGCAGCTCCCGCCGGTGGACCTGCTCATCCGGACGTCCGGCGAGCAGCGGACGAGCAATTTCCTGCCCTGGCAGCTCGCGTACGCGGAGCTGCTGTTCGTTGACACGCCGTGGCCCGAGTTCCGCGCGGCAGACTTCCTCCAGTGCTTGCGCGGCTTCCAGGGCCGAGAGCGTCGCTTCGGCCTGACCGGGGCACAGCTCCGCCGCGAGAGAGCGACACCCGCGTGACCGAGAAGAACCGCAACCTGGTGGCCCGGATCATCTCGGCCGTGCTCGCGCTTCCGGTGGTCCTCTACCTGCTGCTGGCCGGTGGATGGCAGACGGCGCTGCTGCTGTCGGCCGCGGCCGCAATCTGCACGGCGGAGTACTACCAGATCACCCTGAAGTCGCTGTCCCCCGCGGCGTGGCTGGGCATCCTCGGGGCGGCCGTGTTGCCGGCGCTTCCGTTCTTCGCCCGCGCGCACGCGTTCGAGATCGCCTTCTGGGTGGTCGTCTCCATGTTCTTCGTGGCGTGGAACTGGCACCTGCTGCGTGCCCCGGACGCGGAGGCCCCGGTTCGCTCGGGCCACCTGGTGACGGGGCTCATCTACGGCGCGGTGGGGATGATGGCGGTGGGGTGGCTGCGCCAGCTGGACGGGGTGGGGCTGCGCTGGTCGCTGGTGGCGCTGGTCATCACGTGGTGCAACGACACGTTCGCCTATTTCGCAGGCCGGCTGTTCGGCCGTCACAAGCTGTACCCCACGGTGAGTCCCAACAAGACGTGGGAGGGGTTCGCGGGGGGCATGGCGGGCAACGTGCTGGGCATGTTCGTGCTGCGCGGCTTCTTCCCGGAGTTCACGGTGCAGGACTGCGTGGCGCTGGGCGTGGCGGGCGGCGTGGTGGGGCCGGCCGGGGACCTCTGCGAGTCCATGCTCAAGCGCGCCTACGGCGTGAAGGACTCGGGCAAGGTGATGCCGGGCCACGGTGGGCTGTTGGACCGGGTGGACGCGCTGTCGTTCAACGCGCCGCTCGTGTTCCTGTACGTGCGCGCGGTGTACGGGCTGTCCTGACGGACCGATTGTCGCGGGGCAGGGGCGCGGTTACTGTCCGCGACACATGGCTGGCGCCGGCTACTTCATCATCCTCCTCGGCGTGCTGATCGCCGTCCACGAGTTCGGGCACTTCCTCTTCGCCAAGTGGCTGGGCGTGAAGGTGCTGAGGTTCTCCATCGGGTTCGGGCCGAAGCTCATCGGCTTCACGCGGGGGGAGACGGAGTACCAGGTGGCGCTCTTGCCGCTCGGTGGCTACGTGAAGATGGCGGGGGAGCAGCCCCACGAGGAGCTCTCGCCGGACGAGGCGAAGCGGGGCTTCCTGGCGCAGCCGCCCTGGAAGCGCGCGCTGATCGTGGGGGCAGGGCCGGCGTTCAACCTGGTCTTCCCGGTGCTCGCGTACTTCGTCTTCTACCTCGGGGATCACCAGGCGCTGTCCACGCGCGTGGGCCGGGTGGAGGAGGGGCTCCCGGCGGCGGCCGCGGGCATCCGGCCCGGCGACCGGATCACCGCGGTGGACGGCGAGTCGGTGAAGACGTTCGACCAGCTGCGGGACGTGCTGAAGGGTCGCTTCAGCAAGGCCATCCCGGTGGAGGTGGAGCGGGAGGGCAAGCGCCTCGTGTTCGACGTGACCCCGTTCCGCGGCCTGGAGACGGACCCGGTGGAGACCACGTCGCGCGGCTTCATCGGCATCCAGCCCGTGGCACGTCTCCCCATCCTCGGCGTGAAGGCGGGCAGCCCGGCGGAGGTTGCGGGGCTGCGGAGCTTCGACCGCGTGACGTCCATCAACGGCAAGACGGTGGACTCCGAGGAGTCGCTCCTCTCCGCGCTCTCCGCGGCCGGCGATCGCGTGGAGCTCCAGGTGGCGCGCTTCGAGCAGCCGGAGCCCGCGGCGAAGGACACCCCTTCCGCCGTCGCGGTGAAGGACGTTCCGCTCGGGCCCGGGACCGGGCTCGAGCGGCTCGGGGTGGAGCGGGCGGACCTCTATGTCTTCGGCGTGGCGGCAGAGGGCGCGGCGGCAAAGGCGGGGCTGGTCCGGGGCGACCGGCTGCTCGCGATCAACGGCAAGCCCATCCCGAGCTTCCAATGGTTCTCGCTCGCGCTGCAGGAACTCAAGGACAAGCCCTTCGAGCTCGCGTGGCAGCGCGGCAGCGAACGGATGATGGGGACCGTGGCGCAGCGGAAGGTGCCGGTGAAGGACGAGCTGGGGAACAAGCTCCCGGTGCTGCAGCTGGGCCTCACCAACGGGGACCGCGTGCCGGCCACGCTGCCGCCGCTGGACCTGGTGTCGCTGCACATGGGGCCGGGCGAGGCGCTCGCGGCGAGCCTGAAGATCGTCCCGGAGTTCACCCGCAAGACGGTGCTGGTGGTGGCCATGCTCTTCACCGGCGACGTGCCGCTGCAGACCGTGGGCGGGCCGGTGATGATGTACCAGATGGCCGCCCGCAGCGCGGAGGAGGGCTGGGGCTATTTCCTCCAGCTGCTCGCCGCCATCTCCATCAACCTCGGGGTGATGAACCTGTTGCCCATCCCCATCCTGGACGGGTTCCACCTGGTCTCCGCGGGCTGGGAGGCGGTGCGGCGGCGGCCCATCCCGGCGCGCGCGAGAGAGGTGGCGAACATGGTGGGACTCGCCATGCTGGTGCTCCTGATGATCGTCGTCTTCAAGAACGACATCACGCGCGTGATGGAGCGGGACCAGGCGGGGCAGCAGCAGCGTTGACGGCCTCTGCGCCCACTGGTGTAAGGGCGCTCCCCATGTGGCTCGGCCTCGACACTTCCACGCTGACGGCATCCCTCGCGTTGATGCGGCAGGGGCCCGGGGGCGCGTGGTCCGTGGTGGCCACGCGGAGCGAAGGGCCGCCGGCGAAGCAGAGCGAGCTCCTCCCCGGCAGCATCTCGGGGCTGCTCGCGGCGCAGGGGCTGGGGGTGGAGGCGCTCTCGGGGATCGTCGTGGGCCTGGGGCCGGGGAGCTTCACGGGACTGCGCATCGGGGTGGCCGCGGCGAAGGGGCTCGCCTACGCGCTGGAGATCCCGGTGTGCGGCGTGTCGTCGCTCGCGGCGGCGGCGGCGTGCGGGCCGGAGGGCGTGCCGCTCTACGTGACGGCGGTGGCGCGGGTGGATGATCTCTACCTCGGCCGCTTCGTCCGCGAGGGCGCACAGGTCCGCGCGCTCGGGGCCGAGGAGGCGCTGTCGCCGCAGGAGCTCGCGGCGCGGCTCGCGGCGGACCCTTCCGCGGTGGTGATGGGGCCCGCGGTGGCGGGGTACGGCGCGAAGCTCGCGGACCTCGGCGTGGCGGCGAGCCGCATCCTGGACGCGGGCGCGGTGCCGCCGGCCGAGGCGCTCGTGCGGCTCGCCTCCCTGCCGGGCGCGTTCGATCCCCAGTCGCTGTTCGCGCTGGAGCCGCACTACGTGCGCAGCTCCGGTGCCGAGATGAACCCGAAGTTCCCGCCGCTGCCGGGCCCGGAGCCCGTGGCGCGCCTGAAGGAGGACTGACGTGGACGGCAAGACGAAGGTGGCGGTGGTGGGTGCGACGGGCGTGGCGGGCCGCGAGCTGCTCGGGGCGCTGCTCGGGGCAGGCGTGGGCGCGGACCAGCTCACGCTGTTCGGCACCGAGCGCAGCGCGGGGGAGGAGCTCGAGTACGGCGACGAGACGCTCCAGGTGGAGCCGCTCGAAGAGGGGGCCTTCCGCGGCCAGCAGGTGGTGCTGCTCGCCACCCCGGCAGAGGCCTC
>JBDLRJ010000203.1:0-6699 GCA_039800145.1 Pseudomonadota bacterium
ACCATCCTGGTTGGAGGCAGCAGCGCTCAGTAAGGGCGGGTTGGGAGACGGCGGTACCGGCGTCGCCGGATCGGAGGGCGGACTCGAGCCGGACGTACCCGCGCTCGCCGAGGCGACGGCAGTAAACGTGTAGGCAGTACCGTTGGTCAGGCCGGTGATGACGCAGGACCCTGAGCGTGGCGTTCCCGTGGGGTTGGAAATGGTGCACGTCTTGGAGTCCGGCGAAGAGGTGACGACGAAACTGGCTGGAGTTCCACCCGTTCCTGCCCCCGTCACGGTCACCGTGGCCTGGGTGTCTCCCGCAACGACAGATGGCTTGAGGGGCGCGGCTGGCGGAGTCGGACGAACAGAAAAAAATACAGCCCCGTTAAATGTCGTTCCCCATGTAGAATTATAATAACTGACAAACATCAAGTGGGCTTGACTTAGACAGGTAGTGAACGGATTCGCTGCCGTGTCTGCGCAGTTATTCGTTGTCTCCTGGAGGGCCGTCACGGTGAATCCATTCGTCCTCTCCTGGGTTGTCAAAGACCGTGGGAGTTGAGTCATCGTATCGCCCGGTGTCGGCGTGACGGACACCACCCCCTGCTCCTGGACAAAATCCCTGTACCTACTTTTCTCGCAGTTGCTTGCGGGCTTCACGACCGCTGTATCGCCGACGTAGAGTTCGACGACCTGATAGCTGGGTGTGGCGTCGTTGGAGACGTTTACCGGGCAATCTCGGGTAACCGTGACGGTTGCACCTTGCCGGATCACGGTCAGCAATGGCTCTCCAGATGGAGCACTGCTCGGCGTCACGGTCCCCGAGCATCCGGAAAGAGCCATGACGGCGAACATCGCCGGTAAGCCGAGTCCCTGTTTCGTGACGAGGCGCTTGAGTGCCGACAGCCATTCCATGACGAACGTCCCTTCAGTCGCAGGGCACCAACACGGGCCCCACTTTGGGGATCGACCAGTAGTGGGTGCTGAGGAAGTCAGGTAGTCACACGACCATGCCCTTCCCGGCGGGAATCGATCACATGGCCTTCGCGGCTGACGGGGACGCCATTTGCCCCGGCGCGACTGTTCGTGAGAACCCTTGCATCAATGCTTGTCCTCCTCTGCGCGCTCCTCGGGACTTTCAGGCCTGTCTTGCTGGACCGGTCGGTGTTGACGACCTCCCTCCACTCGCGCGAGGTCACGCTCCCCTTCAAGCTCGAGCGCTCTGAGTTCGATCCCCGCGGTGAGCTCGTCTCCGTCCGCCTGGACGCGCAGCTCCCGCAGGCAGACGCGTCCGAGTCCCGCTCGCTCTACGTCCCCGGCTCTCCGGGCATCCGCGTGACAGTGGACATGCACCTGCTCGCTCAATGGGCGGCCACCCGGAGAATTCATGGTTATATGGGACTCCCCTGCGCACTGGGAGCGTGTCAGAAGTATCCCAATGCCTGATCCGCTCCAGCCGCCGTTTCCTGCCGTCTCGCTCCGAGTGCTCATCCTCGAGGATGACCCCGAATACGGGGCCGTCCTGACGGAGGCCGCGTCCCGGCTGGCCAGGCAGGCATCCGCCACGGTCATCCAGACCGGCGCAGAGGCGAGGCGCCTGATGAAGGCCACGGACTTCCCGGAGCCGGTCCTCGTGGTGGTGGATCTTCACCTCCCGGACGAGAGCGGGCTGAAGCTCCTGCCGCTGATGACCCGGCGGTGGCCCAACGCCTCGCTGCTCGTGCTCTCCGCGCTCAAGGATGAGCCCAGCGTGCTCACCGCCATCACCCTCGGGGCATGTGGCTACCTGCACAAGCACGTGGACGCCGAGGAGGTTGCCCGAGCGCTCCAGGCGGTACTGGACGGGCAGTCCCCCATCAGTCCTTCGGTAGCGAGGCACCTCATCTCCCGGCTGCGCCCAGCAGTGGGGGGGCCAGACGAGGAGGTCAACATGACGCGCCGTGAGCGGGAGATCCTCGAGGCCATGGCGGCGGGGCTCAGCTACAAGGAGACCGCGGCGAAGTTCTGCATCTCCCGCTCCACCGTTGAGTCCCACATCCGGCGGCTCTACAAGAAGCTCGGTGCGCACTCGAAAGTCCAGGCCATCAGCGCCGCGCGGGCGCAGGGGATCGTGGTGCGCTGAGGCGCCCCGTGGCTGACGTCTCTCCGAAGGTCCCGAGTTGGATGTGGCCTGCGGGGCTGCTCGCCGTCGCGTGGGCCGCCTACAACGTGGCCCACCCCCAACAGCTCATTGCGGGCAGCATTTCCCGGCCGGTCGTGGTGGACGGTGTGGCGTTCCTGCTGCGGTTCATCGCGGAGGCGAGTGCGTGGGCTTGGGCCGCTGAGCGCCCTGGGCTCCCAGCGGGAATGCGGCGGGGACTCCGGATCCTCGCAGGCGCCTCGCTCTACTCCTCCGTCGTCCTCGTGCTGGACGTGGCGGTCAACATGGGGGTGACCCCCGCCTGGGCGACTCCCCTGCTGCTGCTGCTGGCGTGCGGCTCGTTCATCCTGGGCCTGGTGGGCCTGTTCCACCTCCCCAGGATGCCCACGCGACCGCGGCAGCTGCACCTCCTCTCGGCGGAGCTGGTGCTCATCACCGCGCCCATGGTGGTGCTGCAGGTGATGGCCCTCTCGGGGCCGGGCAGCAGCGGGATCACCTCCCCGCTGACACGTGGGCTCGGGGCGTTCTACGCCTTCGCCCAGGTGCTGCTGACGGCGGGGCTGGGCGTGTTCATGTCACTCGGGGCGGCGGTCCCCTCCCGGCGCGCCTTCTGGTGGTTCGTAGCGTCGCTGGGCGTGTATGTGCCCAACGCCTTTTTCAACCAGTTGTACGAGCTTTACCACCTGGAGTGGGCGGCGCGGGTCATCGGGGTAACGTACTTCGGGGGGCTGCTGCTGACGCTGCGGGCAGCCACCTACATCCGAAGGGACCCGCTCCCAGATCAGCTGCACGGCGGCGCACCGCGGTGGCTGCTGCGGCTGAACCCGGTGACGCTCGTCATGCCGCTGCTCGTGGGGACGCTGCTGCTCCTGTCCATCCTGGACCGGGCCCACGACAAGCTCCTCCCCCTCGGGCTCACGGTGCTGGGGATGATGGTGCTGCTGGTGGGGCTCCTGGTGTTGGCGGCCCTGGAGAACGCGCGGCTGGTCCGCGAGGAGCGGGAGATCGAGGTGCAGGTTCGGCTGCAGCGCGAGCAGGCGCGCGCCGAGGAGCGCTCCCGCCTGGTGGCGGACATGCACGACGGCTTCGCATCCCAGCTCATCAGCGCCCGCTTGCGCGCCGCGCGCGGAGACGTGGACCGCGAGCGGATGCTGCAGCTGCTCGACGAGTGCCTCGCGGACCTGACGCTGGTGGTGGACTCCATGCACGTGGAGGACGGGAGCCTGGCGACGGCGCTCGCCGAGTACCGCGCGCGCCTGTCCCAGCGCGTGGAGGGAACGGCGCTCGAGTTCCACTGGGAGGTGGCGCTGGAGGGGGCACCGCCCGCGTCCCCCCATCTCATCCTGCAGGTGCTCCGGGTGGTGCAGGAGGCCATCAGCAACGCGCTGAAGCACGCGCAGGCCCGGCACATCCACGTGATGGCACGCTGCGATGCGGGTGGGTTGCTCCAGGTGTCCGTGGCGGACGACGGCCGGGGCCTGCAGCCGTCTTCCCCGAGCGGCCGTGGGATGCAGCACATGGCCAGGCGGGCGGCGGCACTCGGCGGCACGCTCTCCGTCGGCCCCGTGGAGGGCGGCACCGGGACGCAGGTGGCGTTGGCAGTGCCGCTGCGCCTCGAAACGCCAGAGGCGGCGTAGGGCTGTCAGACCGGGGGAGTACCGTCCTTTCTCGTGGACGCCGAGCGTCCCGGTCGGGGGGGGGGACATGGCCAACAAGCGGCTCCTGGGGAGCCTGCTGCGCAGCGCGACCAGGTTTGCTCAGTCGCTCAACCGGCCGGTTGACGGAATGATGGAATCGTCATTTCCTCCCGCCATGCCCAGTTCACCTCGAAAGCACATCTCCGGGCTCACCACCCGCGAACTGGTCCGCAAGATTGACCGAACCAGGCCCGGGTTCGAGGCCCGCGTGGACGTACGTCTCGCCGAGTTGGCGATCGGGCGGAAGCTCAAGGCGCTGCGCGAAAAGCGCGGGCTGACCCAGGGAGAGCTGGCCTTGAAAGCGGGGACGGGCCAGGCCGCCATTGCGCGCATCGAAAACGGCAAGGCCACGCCCAAGTTGGATCTTCTTGCGAGGCTCGCCTCGGCCCTGGGGGCAGAGCTCGAGGTGAGCTTCAAGCCAGGCTGACGCGCGGGGCGCGCCTTACTTCTTCTCTTCCGCCTTCGGCTCCGACTTGGGCTTCTGGGCCACCACCTCGTCGATGATGCCGTACGCCCTGGCCTCCACCGGGCCCATGAAGTAGTCGCGCTCGGTGTCCCGCTCCACGCGCTCCAGGGACGTGCCCGTGTGCTTGACGATGAGCTCGTTGAGCTTCGCCCGCATCCGGAGGATCTCCTTCGCCTGGATGTCGATGTCCGTCGCCTGCCCGCGGGCGCCGCCCATGGGCTGGTGGATCATGATGCGGGAGTTGGGCAGCGAGTAGCGCTTGCCCTTGGCCCCGGCGAGCAGCAGCACCGCGCCCATGGAGGCCGCCTGGCCCACGCAGATGGTGGACACGTTGGGCTTCACGTACTGCATGGTGTCGTAGATGGCGAGGCCCGCCGTCACCGAGCCACCGGGCGAGTTGATGTAGATGTTGATGTCCTTGTCCGGATCATCGGACTCGAGGAACAGCAGCTGCGCCACGATGACGTTGGCCACGTCGTCGTTGATCTCCGTGCCGAGCAGGATGATGCGGTCCTTCAGCAGGCGGCTGTAGATGTCGTAGGCGCGCTCGCCGCGGTGGGTCTGCTCGAGGACGGTGGGGATGAGGTAGCTCATGCGTGCTCTCCGGCTTGGGGCTGCGTGGGGGCGCTAGTAGGTGGCCTTCGCCTTCACGAAATCAACGGCCTTGTCCTCGCGGAGTCGCTGGCGCAACCCATCCTTCGCAGAAGCGTCCGTGATGCCGCGCGTCTTCGCCGCGGTCTCGAGCTCCTCGTCGGACACCGTCAGCTTCTCCACGTCCGCGATGGCCTCGAGGATGAGCGAGCCGCGGACCTCCAGCTCCGCCTTGGAGCGGAGCTCCTCGCGCAGCCGGCCGAAGTCCAGGTTCATCATGCGCGGATCCATCCCGCGCCCCATCATGGAGTTGAGCGCGCCGCGCAGCATGAAGTCGATGCCGCGCTCCACCATGGCGCCCGGCACCTCGAAGGCGTTCTTCGCCACGAGCGCCTGCAGCAGCTCCTCGCGCTCGGTGATGGCGAGGCGGGACTTCTCGCCCTCTTCGATGTCCTTGCGGATGCGCCCCTTGAGCTCCTCCAGCGTCTCGCCGCCCTCCACCTGCTTCGCGAACGCGTCGTCCAAGGCCGGCGCCACCTTGTGCTTCAGCTCCTTGAGCGTGCAGTGGAAGGTGGCCGCCTTGCCCTTGGCCTCTTCCGCCGCGTAGTCCTCCGGGAAGGTGAAGGACACGTCGCGCTGCTCGCCGAGCTTCAGCCCCGCGAGCTGCTCGATGTTCCCGCGCAGCAGGTCGCCGGCGGCCACCTCCACCACGGTGCCCTCGCCCGCGGCGTTGGACAGCGGCTTGCCCTCCACGGACACGGTGTAGTCGATGACGGCGAAGTCACCGACCTGGGCCACGTCACGCCCCGCGGTGGTCTCGAGCCTGGTGTTGGCGTCCTGCAGCCGCTTGAGCTGCTCGTCCACCTTCGCCTCGTCCACCTTCACCTCGTGGCGGGTGAGCTTGAGGCCGGCGTAGTCCTTCGGCGTCACCTCCGGGCGCACCTGCACGCGCACCTCGAAGGAGAACGGCGCGTTCACCTGGATGGGCGGGTTGTTGACGCGGGGGCTGTCCACGACGGGGAGCTTGTGGTCCGCCACGGCCTGCAGGTAGGCGCGCTCGGCCACGCGCTGGGCCACGTCGTCGTGGACCTGGGCCTTGAAGCGCTGCTCGAGGATGCGGCGCGGCACCTTGCCGGGGCGGAAGCCGGGGACCTTCACGCGGTGCGAGAGCGCCGTGTACGCCAGGGTCAGCTCCGCCGAGACCACCGCGGCCTCCACCTCGATGGACAGCTTGCGCTCAATGGGGGAGACGGTCTCGACGTTCACTTTCATGGCGGTGCTCGTTTCCTTCTGCGGGGTATTTGGGCGAGGAGGGACTCGAACCCTCACTCCTTGCGGAACCAGATCCTAAGTCTGGCGCGTCTACCAGTTTCGCCACCCGCCCGTGGTGGAAAGTGCGCCGGAACGTCCCAGAAAGGGCCGGGGCCGGCGAGTCCTTTTGACTTGCCGGCCCCGGTGTCGATGAGAGCGGAGGGAATCGAACCCACAACCTATGGATTAAGAGTCCATTGCTCTGCCAATTGAGCTACGCTCCCGACAGGCTGAAGCGGCGCGGCTTCTACCGCCGCTGCCGTCCGGATGTCAATATTCTGATCGCGGCCCTTGTCACGAAGTCCCGCATGGGCGAGAACGCGCAGCCGTTGAGACGGTCCTTCCTGTCGGGGTGTAGCGCAGCCTGGTAGCGCGCCTGCCTTGGGCGCAGGAGGTCGCAGGTTCGAATCCTGTCGCCCCGACTTTCGGGAGGCCCGTGCGCTCGTAGCTCAGTTGGACAGAGCATTGGCCTTCTAAGCCAAGGGTCGTGGGTTCGAATCCCGCCGGGCGCG
>JBDLRJ010000204.1:0-4148 GCA_039800145.1 Pseudomonadota bacterium
TCCCCGCGGACCGGCCTGGCCTGGGGATGTCCGGGCAGGGGGCCGGCGGTGGCGGTCACAACCGCGGTGGCGCCTTCGAGTCCTTCGCCGCGCCTCCCGCGGGTGCAGCCCCGAAGGCAGCGGCCCCGGCGCCGATGATGCGCGCCGAGGCGCTCAGGGACTCCGTGGGCAGCGGCGCGGTGGCCCTGTCCCGCGAGACCAAGCGCATGAAGGAGGCCGAGCGCCCGGCAGACGGCGGCGTGCGCACCGCCGCGGGCCGCACCTTCCTCCTCCAGGGAGGGACGTGGACGCAGACGAAGCTGCCCGCGGACGGAAAGCGCCTGAAGGTCCGCTTCATGGGCGCGGCCTGGAGCGAGCTGCTTCGCCGCTTCCCGCAGCTGAAGGGCGCGCTCGCGCTCGGTGACCGCGTGGTGGTGGAGGTGGCGCCTGGGAAGGTGGTGGAGGTGCAGCCGGGTGCAGGCGAGGAGAAGGCGGAGGCGGTGACGGCGTTCCTGCGCTGAGCCTTGGCGAGGACTGCGAGACGAACCGCCCCCGCACTTCACCGGTGCGGGGGCGCTCGCGTGCACGCGGACTCCGCGCGGTGGCCGGCGCCCGGAGTCGCGGCTTGGATTGTCTCCATTCGAAGTCCGGTGCTAACAGGGCCCTCCGGTTCCACGCCGCGGTCGAAGAGGGAGCACAATGTCCATCAGGGAGCACCTCGTCGGGGTGGGGCTCGAGCAGTACGCCGAGCGGTTCGAGCAGGAGGGCATCAGCCTGGAGAGCGCGGCATCGCTCACCGGGGAGCAACTCGAGAAGCTCGGGGTCGCCTCCGAGGCGCACCGTGCCACGCTGCTCGAGCATTTCCGGACGTCTGCGATTGACCTCTCGAAGGGTGGTCCGGCACCGGCTGCCGCCCCGCCAGCCTCGAGTCCCATGCCCACCGCCACCAAGCTGATGATCGGCATCGTGCTCGTGCTGGGGGGCCTTGCCCTGGTGGGGCTCCTGGTCGCGTTGGCCGGTGGCTACTGGTGGATGAATCGAACACGGGGCGAGCGCGAGCAGGAGCGGGCGAACGCCGCAGCCGAGCAGGCGCACAACGCCGCGCAGGAGGAGCTCGCCGAGGTCCGTCGCCGCGCGGCCGAGGAGGTGGAGCAGGTTCGCAGGCGCGCCGCGAAGGACCTGGCGGCAGCACAGGCGAAGAAAGAGGACGTGTTCGCCGGGGACGAGGGAGGGCTCGCCGGTGCGGCCGAAGACGAGGAGACCATGCGTCAGCCCATCGACAACCTCTACGAGGCGTGGCGAAACCTGGACGCGGACTTGTACGCGTCCCAGTGGGCCCCGGACGGGACGCGGGTGGACCTGAAGTCCGGCAAGGTCTCCACGGCCGCCCAGGTCATCCGCAGCCGCTCCGCGCTCTTCCCGAAGCTGCTGCACGTGGACGCCCAGCACACCTCGCGCCTTCAGAACTTCGAAGGCGGCGTGGCCACTTTCTACACCCGCTACACCATGTCCATCACCTCCCAGAGCGGGCGGACGACGACCGAGGTGGCCAACGAGAGCTACCGCGTGAAGAAGTTCAACGGGCGCTGGCTCATCATCGAGAACCGCGACTACGAGCCGTGACGGGTCACCGGCCCACGGGGTGGCTCAGTCTCCTGGTCGTGGTCGCCATGGGGTTTGCCCTGTCTGCGCAGGCGGCGGCGCGCTCGAAGCGGCGCACGGCGAAGAAGGACCGCGCGCCCGTGGCCGCTGCCGTCCCCTTCGAGCTCCCGTCGGAGGCGCGGCAGCTGCTCCTCGTGACGACGCCGTCCTGGAACAGCGCGAGGGGCGCGCTGCAACGCTTCGAGCGGAAAGAGGGCGGGGCACCGTGGCAGCCGCTCGGCGAGCGGATTCCCGTCTGGGTCGGTCGCAAGGGGCTCGGGTGGGGCGTGGGCTTCGGCCAGGGGCTCGCGGGTCCACGGAAAGCAGAGGGGGACGGCCGAGCCCCTGCGGGGATCTTCCCGCTCGGCACCGCCTTCGGCATGGCGCCCGCGGCAGAAGCGGCCTTCCTGAAGCTCCCGTACCTCGTGCTCTCTCCGGACGTGGAGTGCGTCGACGACGCCCGCTCCCGCTCGTACAACAGGCTGCTGGCGCGGGGCAGCGTCCCCACCCCGGACTGGAAGTCCTCCGAGAAGATGCTCGCGGTGGGCGAGCAGTACCGGTGGGGCGCCGTCGTGGATTACAACGCGCAGCCGGTCTCGGGCCGTGGTTCTTGCATCTTCTTGCACGTCGAGTCCCGCAACCCGAGGGGCACCGCGGGCTGCACCGCGATGAAAAAAGAGGCGCTGCTCGAGCTGCTGCGCTGGTTGGACGGCGCCCAGCGCCCAGTGCTGCTGCAGCTGCCCGAGTCGGTGTTCGAGCCCCACGCGCCTGCCTGGGCCCTGGCGGTCGCCCCGCCGCGCGCGAAGTGACGGGCCGGGGAGCGGCCTGCGCTCACGTTCCGCGGGGCTCCTCGCGCACCACGTCTCCCGGCGCCTTGTCCTCCCGCAGCCCCAGGAACGACGGGTGGCGCAGCTTCCCGTCCGCGGTCCACTCGGTGAACGCCACCTGCGCCACCCACCTCGGCTCCGTCCACCGTGCCCCGCGCAACCGCGGTGGCGGATGAAACGGACTTGCAGCGCGGGGCCGCGCGTCCAGCACCGCGCGCAGCCCTTCCCGCACCGCGTCCGAGAAGCCCGTGCCCACCCGGCCCGCGTAGCGCAGCCCGCCGCCCGGCCCCGGCACCCCCACGAGCAGCGCCCCGAGCGCGCGCGGTTTCCCCTCCATGGGCAGGTAGCCGCCCACCACCACCTCCTGCCCCTGCCGCAGCTTCAACTTCAGCCACGCGCGGGAACGGCGCCCCTCGTACGCGCTGCCCCGCCGCTTCGCGATGAGCCCCTCCCAGCCGCGTCGCCGGGCCTCGGCGAGTGCCTGCCCCGCCTCTCCGCCCGCGCGCTCGGCGAGCTGCACGGGCGGCCGTGCGCGTGCGAGCAACCGCTCCAGCACCGCGCGGCGCGACTCGACCGGCAGTCCACGGAGATCTTCGCCGCGGTCCCGCAGCACGTCGAACACGAAGAACAGGTGCCGTGCCCCCGGCGCCCCCATGGCAGAGAAGCGCTGCTGCCCCGACGCGTCCTCGGCGACCACCTCCCCGTCGAGCACGGTGTCTTTGAGCCCCAGCCGCGCGAGCGCCCGCGGGATGGACGGGACGCGGCTCCCGAGCTCGAGCCCGTTGCGCGTCACCAGCCGTACCTGCCGTCCCGAGAGCGCCGCGAGCGCGCGGTAGCCGTCGTACTTCCGCTCGAAGAGGAAGCGGCCGGGCGGCACCTCGTCCGCTGACGACAAGGTGGCCTGCATGGGGGGCCAGGCCGCCTCGAGCAGCCGCTCCGGCGTCACGGCCCCGGCACGGCCGGGGGCTGCCCGGACAGCTGCGCGGCGCGCATCTCCTCCAGCGAGAGCATTCCGAGCAGCTTCTTCTTCTCGTCCACCACGACGAGCCGACGCGCCTGCCGGTCGCGCATCACCTGTACTGCGTGCTCCAGCGTGTCGTGCTCGAAGCACCACGAAATCTCCGTCTGCATGGCCGAGCGCACCTGGGTGGTGGCCGTGTCCAGCCCCGTCGCCACCGCGCGCAGCACGATGTCCCGGTCCGACAGCGTGCCCACGATGCGCTCCCCGTCGCACACGGGCAGGGCCGCCACCCCCTCGTGCTTGAGCCAGTGCGCCGCCTCGAGCAGCGTGTCATCCGGCGCGAGCACCGGCCGTCCTCGTCGCAGCATGTCTCCCACCGTCACCATGCGCCCCTCCTCCTTGCTTGAACATGGGCGCTCGGGAGCTGTCCGGCACGGGCCCGCGCACGGTCGGTCGCGTGGCGGGGCAGGGACTCAGCGCGGGCCATCGGCGCGCTCCCATGCCCGTCCCCACGTTTCTCCCGAGACACCACGCAAGGAGATGCGAGCCATGGCGTTTTGGAAAAGGAAGAGGAAGACGCAGCGACCACCGCTCCGGCCGGTGCACCAGACCGAGCGGTACAGCCACTTCAACGGTGAGGGCAGGCCGCTGCATGCCATCAGCGGCCGGAGCGAGCGCACGGGCGAGCCAGACGAGGGAGCACTCCACCCTGGACGCGGCCGTTCGACCGCAGAGGACGA
>JBDLRJ010000205.1:0-9682 GCA_039800145.1 Pseudomonadota bacterium
CGAGCAGCGGCCGCACGCGCGCGTTCACCGTGGGCTGCACCACCGTGTAGGCGCGGAAGCCGCGCAGGTTCTTGATGCCCAGCGTGTCGTAGTCGAACGACCGCGCCTCCACGTCCACGCCCACCCACACCTCGGCGAGCGCCCGGCCCGAAGCGGCCGCCCCGGCGGCAGGCGCGGGGGGCTCGTCCCGGCGGGCGGAGAGCTCCGCGGTGGGGGCGGGCGCGGCGAAGCCATCCAGCGTGTCCAGGGCCGGGCGGGGGCCCGGGGAAGGGGTCCTGGGTGGGTCCTCGTCGCCCGAGGGGGAGGCCATCCCAGCCGGCATGCCAGCCGGGGCCGCGGTGCCCGTGCCCTCGCCGGCGCCGACGGCAGCGGACAGTTCGCCGAGCGCCGCGTCCGCGTCCGCGAGCCGGGAGAAGCCGGGGCTGAGCGCCCAGGTCTTCCGGTACACCGCGCGCTTCTTCCCCTTCGCCACCACCTCCAGTTGCACCCGCGCGCTCTTCTTCCCGCGGGGGAGCAGCGTCCCGAGCACGGTGAAGTCCGCCCGGCTGGCCTTCACGCAGGGGGACGCCGCGCACAGCCGCTCTTCCACCTGTTCGCGGACGGCGGACGCGGTCTTCATGCCCCGGAAGCGGGCGACGTGGACGGATGGGGCGGCGACAGCGGCGGCTGCGGACAGGGCGCAGCCCAGCGCGAGGAGCGAGTGGAGGGTCACGGGAGCGCGGACGCTAGCAGGCAGCTGGCCCGGGTTGCCAAATGGGCCGCCTGATTTTAAGGGAGGGCTTCACAGGAGCGCTTCGACCATGGCCGTCAACATCCAGCTGGAGTGGACCCCCAACCCGAGCACGCTGAAGTACATGGTGGACCGGCGGCTCATCCCGTCCGGCGCGGTCAACATCACGAGCCGCGAGGCCGCCGTGGAGAAGAGCCCGCTCGCGGTGAAGCTGATGGACATCACCGGCATCGTCGCGGTGATGGTGGGGACGAACTTCGTCACCATCACCAAGGGGGAGCTGGGGGAGTGGGACGAGGTGAACGACCAGGTGATGGCCACGCTGGACGGGCACCTGTCTGCCGACCTGCCCGCGGTGAACGAGGGGGCGCTGCAGCGCAACGCGCTCACCGAGGGCACGGTGCAGGCGCGCATCCAGGACATCCTGGACGCGGAGATCCGCCCCGCGGTGGCGCAGGACGGCGGTGACATCACGCTGGACCGCTTCGAGGGCGGCACGGTGTACCTGCACATGACCGGCTCGTGTGCCGGCTGCCCCTCGTCCACCGCCACGCTGAAGATGGGAATCGAGTCCCGGCTCCGGGAGCTCATCCCGGAGGTGAACGAGGTGGTCGCGGTTTGACCCCTCCTGCCCGGCGCGCAGTGAAGGGCTCCGCGGTCCGGCGGGAGCTGCTCCCGAACCAGTCCCCGGACCTGCTGCGGGCCCTGCACCTGCTCACGCGCGAGGGCCACCTCAACGCGGACGCGCTGCGCAAGCTCAAGCAGGTGAACCACCTGGTGGGCCTGCTGCAGCCCGCGCTGGACGACGTGCTCGCACGGTACGCGGAGCCCGTGGTCGTGGACGCTGGGAGCGGCAACGCCTACCTCGGCTTCGTGCTGTACGAGCTGTTCTTCAAGCCCGCGGGCAAGGGGACGGTGCTGTCGCTCGAGGGGCGCGGGGAGCTGTCCCGCAAGGCCACCGAGCGTGCCGCCTCGCTCGGCTTCACGCGCATGCAGTTCCAGGCGGCGCACATCGACTCGGCGGCGTGGCCCGAGCGGGTGCACCTGGTGACGGCGCTGCACGCGTGTGACACCGCCACGGACGACGCGCTCGCCGCCGCGGTGCGGGCGAACGCGGACCACGTGGCGGTGGTCCCCTGCTGCCAGGCGGAGGTGGCGCAGCAGCTCAAGGCCCACCGCGCCGAGGTGGAGGGGCCCGTGGCCGAGCTCTTCTCCCACCCGTGGCACCGCCGCGAGTTCGGCTCGCACCTCACCAACGTCGTGCGCGCGCTCGCGCTCGAGGCCGCGGGCTACAGCGTGACGGTGACGGAGCTCGCCGGGTGGGAGCACTCGCTCAAGAACGAGCTCATCCTCGGGAAGAAGGTCCGCAAGGACAACCCGCAGGCGCGCGCGCGGCTCGAGGCCCTGCTCGCGGCCACGAAGGTCCGTCCGAAGCTCGTCCGCGTGCTGTTCCCCGGGGACGGGAAGTGACCGACCGGGTCCTCCGCGCGGCCACGCCCGCGGATGTCGCGCCGCTGGCCGAGGTGCTCGCGCCGCTGCCGCTCTTCAGTGCCTATGCGTTCGGGGCGGACGCGCTCGCCGAGCGCTTCTCCGGGGCGCTGCAGCGGGGCGAGGGGCTCTGGGTGGTGGAGGAGCGCGGCGAGCTGCTGGGCGTGTGCTGGTTCCTCGAGCAGGGGACGTTCGCCACCGGCAGCTACCTGCGGCTGCTCGCGGTCCGGCCGGGGCGGCAGGGGCAGGGAATCGGCGAGCAGCTGCTGAAGGCGTGGGAGGGGCGCGGGGCCGCGGCGAAGGGCGGGCTGTTCCTGCTCGCGTCGCACTTCAACGAGGCGGCGCACCGGTTCTACGCCCGCCACGGCTACCGGGAGGTCGGCCGTCTCCCCGGCTTCGCGCGCGAGGGGGTGACGGAGGTCATCTTCTGGAAGCCCGCGAAGTCCGGGTAGCAGGCGGGCGGGGAGAGGAGTTCGCTGACCGTCACGGGCTCCAGCCCGCGCGCGCGCAGCCCGCGGATGATGCGCGGCAGCGCCCTGGCCGTGGCGAACTTCCGGTGGTTGGCGTGCATGACGACGATGCTCCCTGCGCGCGCGTTGCCCAGGACGTGGCGGACGAGCCGCTCCTCGCTCGCGCGTGGATCGGGGTCGCCGGAGGCGAGGTCCAGCTGCACCGCCGTCATCCCCGCGCGCTGGGCCATGGCGGCCACCCGCCCGTCCAGGTCCACGTACGGCGCGCGGAACCACGCGGGCCACGTCCCGGTGGCGGCGTAGAGGAGCTCCTGGGTGCGGAGCAGCTCGCGCGCGAGCCGTGCGTCGTCCCGCTCGCGGGGCAGGTGCGGGTGGCTCCAGGAGTGGTTGGCGAGCTCCACGTGCGGGCTCGCCGCGAGGGACTTCAGCGCCTCGGGGTGCGCGGCTGCCCACGCACCGCTCACGAAGAAGGTCGCGCGCACGGCGTGCGCTTCGAGCGTGGCGAGGATGCGCTCGTCGTAGCCCACGCCCTGGCGCGCGGGCCCGGGGCAGGCGTCGAAGGTGAGGGCCACGCGGGGGATGTCCCGGGGGCCATGCAGCAGCACGCGCGGCGGGGCGCACATATCCAGGAGTTCACTCGGCGCGCAGCTGTCCGCCTCGGCGGCGGCGGCGCCGGCCGAGAGCCACAGCACTGCAACGAGGAGCAACGTGCGGCACATGGACAGGCACCCGAGCCTGCGCCGTGTCCGGCCGGGGACACAAGGTGCCTTGCGGTCAGGCGGCCGGTGGGGGCGTCCGCGGGTCGCGCAGCGCCCGGAGGAAGCCCACGCCCGCGGCGCTCGCCACCAGGATGTTGGCGACGATGACGGGCCTGGAGTGGATCACCACGCCGTAGGCCAACCACAGGAGCGCGGCCACCACCTGCACGAGCAGCAGCTGGCGCTTCTCCCGGAAGAAGTAGGACGCGGTGAAGGCGACGGTGGCGAGCCAGCCGATGGCTTCTTGAGGCATGCCGGACGCAAAGCGTCCCACGGAGCGAAACGCAAGTGCCCAGCCGTCAGGGCGCGACGACTCCCAGTTCGCGCAGCACGTGCAAGTCCACGTACGAGGGGAACCTGTGCGTGCCGGGCCGCTGCTCCCAGGAGACGTGGATGCCGGGGGGCAGGGAGCGGGACCACTGGGTGTGTGCCCCTGCTGGATCCCGGTCGTTGTTGAACCCGCGGGCCTGGAGCGGCCGGGTGCGCTTGCTCGCGAGGCTGTTCAACAGGTGCCGTTTTGCGTCCACGGTGCGGTGCAGTCCCGCGGGCCCGAGCACGGCCAGCGCATGGGCCTCGCGGATGAGCGCGAGCAGCAACGCGTGGTGCGCGCCCGCGGAGTAGCCCACGCAGCCCAGCGCCGTCGGCTCGAGGGAGACCTCGGGGCGAAGCTGGTCGTCGTAGTGGCCGACCATCCACTCGTCGTCCTGTCCGGTGTCGACAGGGCAGGGGACGACCCACAGGTCGACGGGCCCATGCGGTCCCGGCCCGAGCGCCTGCGCGAAGGGCTCCACCAGGGTCCGCGGCTCGGTGGCCCTCCGACGCTCGTACTTCTCGCGAACGACGGAGCCTCCCACGTAGACCACGCACGGGGCCGCCACGCCCTCGGGGCCGAAGCGGTCGTGGTTGGCGTACGGACGCGTGGTCAGCCCGAGCTCGAACTCGCGGAACCGCGGCGCGGGCAGGACGCGGTCGCCGCTCAAGGGGAATGTCTCCGCGCCAGGGACGTGGATGCGCGGACGTCCTCGAGCGAGGCTCGCTCGAACTGGTGACCTGGTGATGGGACGTTCTTGCAGATGCCAGTTCCTTGGAGTGTCAACCGTGGGACTCCGCGTGAAGGGCGCGGACAGGAGCATAGGGGGGGCTGGAGACGGATGTCAGCGGCCGGGGCGGCGAGAGCCGGGAGGCGGAGCGGGCCGAGAGGGCGGGAGCGGACTCGACGGAGGTGGCGCCGAGGGCGCTGGCCGGTACGAAGGGGGCGGGCTTGGCGCCGGGATGGGGCTCGGTGATGGGGCCGAGGGCCTCGGCGGGTGCGAAGGCGGTGCGCTCGGTGCGGGGCCCGGCCTCGGTGCTGGAACCGAGGGCATCTGCGGGGGTGTGGGCGGCGCGCTCGGGGGCGGGGCGGACCTCGGAGGCGGCAGCGGCGCGCCGGGCGGTGGCGCCTGGGGCGTCGGTGTGGGCTCGCCGGGTTGCGGGAAGGTGCGTCGCTCACTGCGGGGGAAATCGCCTGGTGTCGGACGCGGCGGTGGAAGCTGGACGTTCGGCGGAAGGCGGACCTCCGCGGGGGCCGCGCGGCCGGGCGGTGGTGGCCGGACCGTCGCCCGTGGGACGGGCGTTCCTGACACGCGCGCCACCTCGCCGGGCGGCGGCCCCACCGGGATGTTGGGTCCGTCGCGGGGCGCCGGCGGCAGGACCGCGGTGGCATCGTGCGCGCGCACCGCCTCCGCACCGTGGAGCCGGTAGCGCCACGGGTCCGGCGCCGACAGTGCACCCACCGAGACGAAGCACCAGCCCGGCCCCCCGTAGCCCATGCTCCAACCCGGAGGCCCGAGCGGCGCCCACCCCACGTACCCGCCGCCGTACCGCCACTCCACCCACGCGGGCGCCCAGGCGTTGCCGGGGAGCCACAGCCAGCCCCACACCGGGTCGAAGAACCAGCGCCCGTAGTGGAACGGCGCCCACCCCCAACTCCAGCCGGTCACGAACATCCAGCCGTAGCCGGTGCTCACCCAGCGGCCACCCGTCACGTACGGCACGAAGTCCGGCCCCACGACCGAGGGCCACGGGCGCCACGCCGCGCCCCAGCCGCTCGTCATCACCCAGTCGCCGTAGGGAGAGAGCGCGGTGGTGAAGTCCCGTGGTCCGCCGTCCGAGACGTAGACGCCCTGCGCCGTTGCGTGCGTGCACGCGGGCAGCGCGCAGAGCAGCGCAAGCGAGGCAACGGCCATCCAGCGCACGGGATGCACGGTGCGGTGACGGTGATGCGGGGGTGCGTTGCCGGCAACGGAGGGACGAGGCGGCGCAGGCCCGGCTGCCTCCTTCTCCTCCTCGGCGGGGCCCAGGGAGAGAGGGAGGTGGACCACCCCGCCCGAGGGGGGGCGGGATGCGGGACGACGACTGGCTCGACAGGTTGCGGCGACTCGTGGCGCGACGGCACGACCTCACGTCGACCGAGCTGGAGGTGGCGGGGATAGGGCGGCAGCAGCTGAGCTTCGCCCAGGTGCTGTTCCGGGTTCTTCGACGCGTGGACCGCGGGCTCTACGTGGACGCGGGCCTGACGATGGACCTCCGCTGGGTGGCGCTCCCGCACGGCTGGCGACCGCCGAGGACCGGGCTCTCCGGGCTCGCGTTCCAGCACCTTCGCGTGGGCTGGGATGCGTCCGAGCTGGAGTGCTTTCATCCCCCTGGGTTGCCGGGCCTGGAGCTCCGCAGGTTCACCCCGGTGCGGACCTTCGCGGAGTTGCTGGCAGCGGGCCGGTTCGGAACGGCAGAGGAGGTGGGACGCGCGCTGCTCGCCCGGGGTGTCCCGTCCGAGGCGCTCGGGGCCGCGCTCTCCGTCCGCGGCGTGAGGAGGGAGACGGTGAGGCGGACGCTTCAGCTCATCCGTACGCCTCGCGCTTGATGCGCTTGTCCGACACCCCGAGCGCGTGGAGGTGGCCGAGCACCGTCTCGAGGAACCGCGGCGTGGCAGCCGTGCCGGTCTCCAGCGCGCGCCGTCGCTCCCACGCCGTGATGGCGGGACCGCAGGCGTAGAACCAGGCCGTCTCCATGTCCGGGACCAGCTCACGCAGGAGCGCCTCCGAGATGCGGCCCTGCCGGACGGAGTCGGAGAACCGGGAACCGTCCTGCTCGCGGGTGAGCGTGTGCACGACGCGGAGCCTGTCCGGGTGCGCCCGCTCGAGCGCGGCGAGCGCGTCCCGGTAGCAGACGTCCTCCCACGTCCGGTTCGAGTACACGAACGTGTGTCGCAGGGGCAGCCCCCGGTGCAGGGCGTCCTTGAGCAGCGCGTAGTTGGGCACGCTCCCCGACCCGGCCACGAGGTGCACCACGTGCTCCGTGCGCGAGGCGAGATCCTCGGGGAAGACGTACGGCCCCTGGAAGCCGGTCAGCTTCAGCCGGTCCCCGGGTCGAAGCCCGTGGACGAGGTGTCCCGAGAGCAGCGGCGGCCAGGCGGACTCGCCGGGGAGGAACGGCTCCTCCTTCACCGTCAGCATCACCCGGCCCTCGTGCGGGGCGGAGGCGAGCGAGTAGCTGCGGGGCGGCTCTTTTCGCCCCTTGGCCTGCTCGAGGTACGCGACGAGGCTGCGCAGCGCGCGGAACTGGTGCACGTCCACGGTGCAGAACTGCCCGGCCTTCCAGGTGGGCGCGGGCTCCGTGCGCTCGAGTACCAGCGTCACGGTGTCGGGCGTCTCGCGCACCAGCTGCTCCACGGCGAGCTCCATCACCTGCAGCGGGGCGCGGGGGCGAACGGTGGCTTCGGTCATGGGGATGGGTCATCCTCCGGTCTCGGGCGGATGGGAAGCCCCCGCGAGGACCCACGTGTCAGAACGGCTGTTCGCCACCACCGCACCCGGACTGGAGGAGGCCCTCGAGGATGAGTGCCGCGCGCTGGTGTTGGCCCCGAGGGTGCTGCCCGGAGGGGTGGAGGTGGAGGGGCCGGCGGGGCTGCACCGCACGCTGAATCTCCGCCTGCGCTCGGCGAGCCGGGTGCTGCTGCGGGTGGGTGAGTTCCCGGCACCGGACGCCCGGGCGCTCTCCGCAGGGCTTTCGCGCATCCCGCTCGCGCACCACGTCCCGGCCGGCACACCCGCGGTGGTGAAGGCCTCGGTGAACGAGTCCCGGCTCGCGCGGAAGGACTACCTCGAGCAGGCCGCACGCACCGCTTTCCGCCTCCTGCCGCTGAGCGCCCAGGAGGACGAGGCGGTCCCGCGCGTCTTCGTCCGGGTGGCGAAGGACGTGTGCACCGTCAGCGTGGACACGAGCGGAGAGCTGCTCCACCGGCGCGGCTACCGGCAGGAGGTGTCCCGCGCGCCCATCCGGGAGTCGCTCGCGGCGGGGCTGCTGCTGCTCGCGGGCTACGACGGGAAGCGGCCGTTCTGGGATCCCTTCTGCGGCTCCGGCACGTTCGTCCTCGAGGCGGCGCTGATGGCCTGCGGCTGGTCGCCGGGCATCCACCGCCACTTCGCCTTCGAGCACTTCCCCTGTTTCGACGAGGCGGCGCGGGCCGCGTGGGAGGTGGAGAAGGGGAGGGCGCGGCTGGAGGTGCACGCCTCGCACCCTCCGCTGTGGGGGACGGACATCCACGCCGGGGCGCTCGGGGCGGCGCGGCGCAACGGGCGGCGCGCGGAGGTGCTCGCCGCGGTGCACCTCGAGCGCAAGGACGTGGCGGTGCTCGAGCCTCCGAAGGGCATGGCGCACGGGGTGCTCGTCACCAACCCGCCCTACGGCATCCGCGTGGGGGAGGTGGACCAACTCCGCCCGCTCTACGCCGCGTTCGGGAAGACGCTGCGCCGGGCCTTCCACGGGTGGACCGTGGGCGTGCTCGCGCCCGAGGGGCCGCTGCTGGACGCGCTCGGCGTGACGTTCCAGCGGCGGCACGCCGTCCAGAACGGCGGCATCCGTTGCACCTTCGCGGTGGGCAGCCCATGAGCATGTTCGACGAGGCGTACCGGGGCACCCCGCCGTGGGACATCGGCCGGGCGCAGGAGAGCGTGGTGTCGCTCTTCCTCGAGGAGGAGTTCCGCGGCCGGCTCCTGGACCTGGGCTGCGGCACCGGGGAGAACGCGCTGTTCCTCGCGGACAAGGGCTTCGAGGTGCTCGGCGTGGACCAGAGCCCCGTGGCGCTCGAGAAGGCGCGCGCAAAAGCGGAGCGGCGCGGGTTGCCGGTGAAGTTCCTCGAGGGGGACGCGCTGCGGCTGCCGGAGCTCTCGCTCGGCGTCTTCGACACGGTGCTCGACTGCGGCCTCTTTCACACCTTCACCAACGCCGAGCGCCTTCGCTACCTCCGGACGCTGGAGACGGTGCTGCTGCCCGGCGGGCGCATCCACCTGCTGTGCTTCAGCGACCAGGAGCGCGATTGGGGCGGGCCCCGGCGCGTCTCTTCCGCGGAGCTCAAGACGCTCTTCCGGGTGGGTTGGACGCTCTTGCGGCTCGAGCGGGCCATGTTCCAGACGAACCTCACGCGCGAAGGGTCGCACGCATGGATCGTCTCGGCGGAGTACGAGGGGCGCGCCGCCCCGGGCCTCAACTGAGCCCGAGCCCCGCGCGCACGTCCCCGGGCAGTCCCGTGAAGTCCGCCGCGGTCCACTGGGCGCCCGCCTCGCGGAGCAGCGCGGCGGAGGTCGTGGTTGTGAGCCCCACCACGTCCATCCCCGCGGCACGTGCGGCCTGTACCCCGAGCACCGCGTCCTCGAACGCGAGGCAGCGCGCAGGGGGCACGTCCACCGCGGCCGCGGCGGCGAGGAACAGGTCCGGGAAGGGCTTGCCGCGCGTCACCGCCTCGGCGCCTACCACCGCGCGGAAGCGAGCCTCCAGCCCGAGCCCGTGCAGCACGAAGGCCCGGTTCTCCGCCGGGGCCGCGGACGCGATGGCGCAGGTGACGCGCGCCTGCTCAAGCGAGGCGAGCAGCGCCCCTGCGCCGCCATGCAGCCGCAGGTGCGGTGCATACAGCTCGCGGTAGCGCGCCTCCTTCTCCGCGGCGAGCCGGGAGAGCTCCTCCGGGGCGAGCGGCCTGCGAGCCACCGCCGGGAAAATCTCCTCGTTCCTTCGTCCGGAGTACTCGCGCTCGAACTGCTCGGCGGTGATGTCCACGCCGAGCTTCCGGCCCATCTCCACCCACGCCTGCAGGTGCCAGCGGATGTTGTCCACCAGCGTGCCGTCCAGGTCGAAGACGGCGGCGTCGTAGCGGCGGCTCACGGCGAGATGCGCAGCGTCAGCGACACGCCGAACTGCAGGAAGCT
>JBDLRJ010000206.1:0-9569 GCA_039800145.1 Pseudomonadota bacterium
AGGATCTCTTCGGCGTGGCCTCGGTGCGCGAGCGGAAGAAGATTGAGCTCGTGGTGGAGCTGGTGGAGTGGGATCCCCACCACGAGTACGACCGGCTCGGGGTGGAGGAGCGGAAGTTCACCGTGCTGGACGTGGAGGTGCCGCTGCTCGTGGTGCCGGTGCGGCCGGGACGCAACATGACCACCATCGTGGAGGTGGCGGCGCGCAACCACCTCCTGAAGCTGCAGGGCCACCACTCGGCGAAGGAGTTCGCCGAGCGGCTGAACCAGGCCATCCAGGAAGGGGCCACGCGCAGGCTCGTGGGCGGGGAGGACATCGAGTGAGCGCCGCGGACGGCAAGCGCATCGTCGTGCTGACGGGGATGAGCGGCGGGGGCAAGTCCACCGCCGTGCGGGCCCTCGAGGACTCCGGCTACTTCTGCGTGGACAACCTGCCCCCGGTGCTGGTGCCCAAGCTGCTGGAGCTGGCAGCCCAGGGGCAGTACCCGGACATCGCGCTCGTGATGGACGCGCGCGAGGGGGCGTTCCTCAAGGACGCCCCGGCCGTGATGGAGGACGCGCGCCGGGCCGGCCACGACGTCACCATCCTGTTCCTGGACGCCTCCGACGACGCGCTGCTGCGCCGCTTCAGCGAGACCCGCCGCCGCCACCCGCTCGCCCCGGAGTCCACCGCCGCGGAGGGCATCCGCCGCGAGCGACAGCTGCTGCGGGACCTGCGCGAGCTGGCAGACGAGGTGGTGGACACCAGCGCCCTCACGGTGCACGACCTCAAGCGGCTCGTGCAGGCGCGCTTCTCGCAGGGCGCCGCGCGCACCCCCACGCTCAGCGTGCTCAGCTTCGGGTTCCGCTACGGCGTGCCGCCGCAGGCGGACCTGGTCTTCGACGTGCGCTTCCTGCCCAATCCCTACTTCGTCCCGGAGCTCAAGCCCCTCACGGGCGAGGACGCGCGCGTGGCCTCGTGGGTGCTCGAGCGCGAAGAGACGCAGGCCTTCCTCGGGAAGCTCGAGGATCTCTGCCGCTTCCTCTTCCCCCGCTACCAGCGGGAGGGGAAGGCCTACCTGACGGTGGCGCTGGGCTGCACCGGGGGCAAGCACCGCTCGGTGGCGCTCGCGGCGGAGCTGACGCGGCGGCTCGCCGCAGACGGCACCCGCCTGCCCCCGGCGTGGCACCGGGACATCGGCAAGGAGTAGCGGCCCCCGTCAGTGCGGCGCGTGGGAGAGGAGGGACACCTCCCGCTGCGTCACTTCCCGCAGCAGCTTGCCCACGTGGTCCGGCGCGTCCACCAGGGCAATGTCGGACAGGCTGATGACCCCCGCGCAGCGCCCCGAGGCGTCCAGCACCAGCGCGCGGGACTTCTTCTCGCGCCCCATGCGGGCCTCCACGTCCGACAGCTCGTCGTCCGGGCGGCAGGAGAGGAGCCCCTCGCTCATCAGCTGCTCCACGGGCGTCTCCGGCCCGCGCCCCGCGGCCACCGCCCGCAGCGCGATGTCCCGGTCCGTGACGATCCCCAGCGCCCTGCCGTCCTCGTCCACGATGGGGATGAAGCCCACCTTCTCGTCCCGCATCAGCTCCGCGCACTTCCTCGCCGGCTCGCCCTTCCTGCAGGTGAAGACGTGGCTCAGCATCACTTCACTGCACCTCATGGTGAATCCCTCCCTTGGGACTCAACATGGGGAGAGGGTGTTGCGCAGGGAAGGGCACGGGGGTAAGCGCGGACACGTGATTGGCTTGGTCATCGCAGCGCACGGTCGGCTCGCCCGCGAGATGGTCGCGACGGCCGAGCAGATGGTCGGCGCGCTGGCCGCGTGCGAGCCCGTGGAGGTGCCGCCGGGCAGCTCGCCGGAGGCCATCGCCGCACAGCTGAAGGACGCGGTGGCCCGCGTGGACGACGGTGCCGGCGTGCTGGTGCTGACGGACCTGCTCGGCGGGACGCCCTGCAACCAGTCCCTCAGCCTGTGCCAGCAGCGGCGGCTCGAGGTGCTCGCGGGCGTCAACCTCCCCATGCTGCTCAAGGCGAGCACCCTGCGCGGCGAGGGCGGCACGCTCGAGTCGCTCGCCGAGGCGCTCACCGTCTACGGCCAGAAGCACATCACCCACGCCACCGCGCTGCTCCGCGGGACGCGCTGAGGGGGACACGCCTCCATGCTCACCCTGCTCCGCGTGGACAACCGGCTCATCCACGGACAGGTGGTGCAGGCGTGGCTCCCGGCGCTGAAGGCGGAGCGGGTGGTGGTGGCGGACGACGAGGCGGCGGCCAACCCGTTGTCCTGCGCGGCCATGTCGCTGGCGCTCGCGGGCGAGGCGGACTTCCGCTGCCTGCCGGTGTCCGGGGTCAACTTCCGCGCGCTCGCCGCGGACAAGGTGCGGACGCTGGTACTGGTGCGGGACGTGGCCTCCGCCGTGGCGGCGCACGCGGCCGGGTGCACCGGCGTCCCGGTGAACGTGGGCAACGTCCACGCCGCCGCGGGGCGGACCCAGGTGACGCCCTCGGTGTTTCTCTCGACCGGTGAGCTCTCGCAGCTGAAGATGCTCGCGGATGCCGGGCTGACGGTGGAGGTGCGCGCGGTGCCGTCCGAGCGCGCACTCGGCATGGAGGAGCTCTCGCGGCGACTGGCATGACGGTGGACCTCGGGCAGCTGGCGGTGGCCTTCGCGTGGGGCGGCTTCTGCGCCGTGGAGCGCCGCGGCTTCCTGCAGGCCATGCTGTCCCGCCCGCTGGTGGGCGGCACCGTGATGGGGCTGCTGCTCGGGGACGTCCAGGCGGGGCTCTACGTGGGGCTGCTGTTCGAGCTGTACCACCTGGGGGCCGCGTCCCTCGGGGCCTCGCGCCCGGAGAACGACACCCTGGCCGCCACGGCGGGGGCGGCATTCGCCGCGTCGCTGGCGCGCAGCAACGGGGCCCCCAGCGTGCCGGCGCTCTGGAGCCTCGGCGTGCTCGCGTGCGGCGGGCTGGGGCTGCTGGGCCGGGCGGTGGAGCGGCAGCTCGAGCGCCACGCGCGCGCGCTCGCGGGGAAGGCGGAGGCGAGCGCGGAGGCGGGGGAGCTGCGCCGGGCGGTGCGGCAGAACCTCTTCGGGCTGTGGCCCTTCTTCGTCGCCTTCGGGGCGCTCACGGCGCTGGGCTCGCTCGCGGGACAGCTCGCGGCGCCGTGGGAGCGCTCCCTGCCTCTGCCGCTGCTCCGCGGGCTCGCCTGGGCCTACCCGGCCATGGCCTCCGTGGCGGCGGCCATCGCGGTGCGCGGCGCCAACGACCGGCGCGGCCACCTGTACGCGGCGGGGGCGGCCGGCGTGGTGGCGGTGGCGGCGGCGGTGGGCTTCTGGAGGGCCGCCTCGTGAGGATCCCGCGGCGGGTGCTGTGGCGGGTGTACTGGCGCTCGCTCTTCCTGCAGGCGGCGTGGAACCCGCAGGGCATGCAGAACCTGGGGCTCGCCTACGCGCTCTACCCGGCGTTGGAGGTGCTCTACCCGGACGAGGCCGCCCGCAGCGAGGCGCTGCGCCGCCACCTCACCGTCTTCAACACGCACCCCTACGTGGCCGCCTCCATCCTCGGCGGGGTGCTGCACCACGAGCGGCGCATTGCCCGCGGCGAGGAGCCGCCGGACCGGGTGGTGGCCTTCAAGGCGGCGCTGATGGGGCCGCTCGCGGCGCTGGGGGACGGCTTTTTCTGGTTGTCTTTGCGCCCGGCGGTGGGCGCGGCCTGCGCGGGGCTGGTGCCCTGGCTCGGCGGCTGGGCGGCGCTGCTCTTCGTGGTCCTCTACAACGCGGTGCACCTGGTGCTGCGCGCGCGCTTCTACCGGATGGGGTTGCTGCTCGGGGACGGGGTGCTCGCGGCGCTCGGGGCAGAGCGGCTGCCGGTGTGGGGGACGCGGCTGCGGCACGTGGCGGCGGCGTGCGCGGGGGGGCTGGCGGCGGGCCTCGCGGCGCAGTTCGGCGCGCAACAACCGGGCGCGGGCGGGCCGCTGCTCGGGGCGGGGTGCCTGCTGCTCGGGGGCGTGGGGTACTGGGCGGTGGGACGGCGGCTGCCGCACAACGTCCTGCTCTTCCTCGCCGCGGGACTGGCAGTGGCGGCGGGCGCATTCCTGTAGAGTCACCCCCTGTCCGGGGGAGAAACGGCACGCATGGCCAACGACGCAGAGGGGACGTTCGACATCATCAACCAGCTGGGGCTGCACGCCCGCGCGGCGGCGCAGCTGGTGAAGGTCGCCAACCGCTACCCCTGCGAGGTGCAGGTGGAGTGCGAGGGGCAGTCGGTCAACGGGAAGTCCATCATGGGCGTGCTGATGCTGGCGGCCGCCATGGGGATGCGCATCACGGTGCGCTGCCGCGGTGAGAAGGCCCCCGAGTGCCTCGAGGAGGTGCGCACGCTGGTGGCCGCGCGCTTCGGGGAGGAGAAGTAGCCGTGCCGTCGCCTGCGCCCCAGGTGTTCTCCGGCCTGGGCGGCAGCCCCGGGCTCGTGGTGGGCCGGGCCTACCTGGTGGACCGCCGCAAGGTGCGCACGCCGCGCACGCGCATCGCGGAAGAGGAGATAGAGGCCGAGCTGGTGCGCTTCTCCACCGCGGTGGCGCTCGCGGACCAGCAGCTGCAGGACGTCAAGGAGCGCATCTCCACGGGAGACGCGCACGACCACGCGCTCATCCTGGAGGCCCACCGGCTGATGCTCCAGGACCCGATGTTCGTGGACGAGGTCCGCAAGCTGGTGGCGAGGGACCGTTGCAACGCCGAGTGGGCGGTGCGGCGCGTGGTGCGAAAAATCCGCCACATGTTCGACAACATCCAGGACGAGTACTTCCGCGAGCGGCGGAACGACCTGGACTTCGTCGCGGACCGCGTGGTGCGCAACCTGCTCGGCGCGGCGGTGGACGAAGAGGTGGAGGTCCCGGAAGGCTCCATCATCGTCGCGCACGACCTGTCGCCCGCGGACACCGCGGTGCTGCTCAAGTCCGGGCGCGTGGTGGGCTTCGTGACGGACCTCGGCGGGCAGACGTCCCACACCGCCATCGTGGCGCGCGCGCGGGAGACGCCGGCCGTGGTGGGGGCGGGGCGCGCCTCCGAGTGGGTGCAGAACGGGGACCTGCTCGCGCTGGACGGCACGACGGGCGTCGTGCTGGTCAACCCGTCCGAGTCCGCGCTCGCGGCCTTCCGCGAGACGATGCAGCGGCGCGCCGCCGAGGAGCAGGTGCTGCTGCAGACGAAGGACCTGCAGGCCACGTCCCTGGACGGCTTCCGCGTGGTGCTCAAGGGGAACATGGAGTTCCTCGAGGAGATACCGTCGCTGCTCGCGCACGGGGCGGAGGGCATTGGCCTGTTCCGCACCGAGTTCATGTTCCTGGACCGCGAGACGCCGCCGAACGAGGAGGAGCAGTTCGAGGCCTACCGCGCGGTGCTGCAGGCCATGGGCAGCCGGCCCGTCACCATCCGCACGCTGGACCTGGGCGGAGACAAGGTGCCCGGCGGGGTGAAGAAGAGCGAGCGCGAGCACAACCCGGCCATGGGGCTGCGGGCCATCCGGTACTGCCTCGCGCACCGGGACATCTTCCGCACGCAGCTGCGGGCGCTGCTGCGCGCGTCCACCTACGGCAGCCTGCGCATCATGTTCCCGCTGGTGTCCGGGCTGTCGGAGCTGCGCGAGGCGCGGAGCGAGCTGGAGGCGTGCCGGAGCGAGCTGGGGCGCGAGGGCGTCCGCATGGGCGGCCGCATCCCGGTGGGCGTGATGGTGGAGACGCCGTCTGCGGCGTGGATTGCGGACCGGCTGGCGCAGGAGGCGGACTTCTTCTCCGTCGGCACGAACGATCTCATCCAGTACGCCATTGCCATCGACCGGCAGAACCAGGACGTGGCGTACCTGTACAAGCCGCTGCACCTGTCCGTGCTGCGCGCGCTCAAGCACATCTGCGAGGCGGCCCGCGCGGCGCGCATCCCCGTGGCCATGTGCGGCGAGATGGCCGGCGAGCCCGCGTACACGCTGCTGCTGCTCGCCATGGGGTTCGACGAGCTGTCCATGACGGCGGGGCAGATTCCCTCCGTGAAGCAGTTCCTCCGCAGGGTGAACCGCGCGGAGGCCGTGGCCCTGCTGGACGAGGCCATGCAGTACTCGACGGCGGAGGAGATCGAGCGGTTCCTGCAGGGGGAAGTCGAGCGCCGTTTCGCGTAGGGTTCGCCCCATGCGCGTCTCGTCCCTGTGCCTCGCCTCGCTGCTGCTCGCCGCCGGTTGTGGCGGCACCTCTTCCACGGACCCGGTGCAGGACGGCGGCACGCAGCTGCCGGACGCGGGCAGCGGAGGTGGCACGGGCGGCGGGACGGGCGGCGGCTCCGGCGGCGGGACGGGCACGGTGGACGCGGGCAGCTTCACCGGCGCGGGGCCGTATGACTTGAACGTCCTGTACACCGTGGGTTCGGGCGCGGCCATCACCGCGCCGAACGAGGCGTGGACCTACGTCCCGTTCCCGGACTCGCAGTGCGCCAACGGGACGTCCACGGGCATCGCGGTGAACCTCACCAACAAGAGCAACCGCGTCCTCGTCTACCTGCAGGGCGGCGGCTCCTGCTGGACGGCGCAGTACTGCGCGTTCGGAACGGCGGTGCACATCAAGGACACGGTGGGCGAGGCCACGGTGCTCGCCGAGGCGCAGCACCCGGGGATGCAGCTGCTGTTCGACCGCACGCGCGCGGACAACCCGTTCAAGGACGCGAACTTCGTCTACGTGCCGTACTGCACCGGGGACCTGCACTCGGGCACGCAGATGTTCAACTACAACGCGCCCAACTTCGGCATCACGCAGGTGCACCACGTGGGGGCGAAGAACCTGGACGCCTTCCTGCAGCGCCTGGTCCCCACGTTCCCTTCCGCGGACCGCGTGTGGCTCATGGGCATCAGCGCGGGGGGCTTCGGCGTCACCATCAACGGCTGGCGCTTCCAGAAGGCCTTCCCCAACGCGCGCGTGGACGTGCTGGACGACGCGGGGCCGCTGCTCGAGCCGGCGAGCTTCGACGCCACCTACGGACAGGCGGTCTCCAAGTGGGCGCCGGAGTTCCCCCCCGGCTGCGTGGGCTGCGACACGAGCATCGGCGCGGTGCGCAACCGGGCGCTGGAGCTGATGGCGCCGCCGCGGCGGTACGCACTGATGAGCTACCTGCAGGACCAGACGGTGAGCTTCTTCCTCGGGACGTCCGGGCCCGCGCTGCAGGCGGAGTTGGAGGCGCTGCGTCCGCAGCTGCCGGTGAATGCAAAGACGTTCTACATCAGCGGCAACACCCACGTGGTGAGCTCCACGCCGTACGTGAACGTGAACGGGCTGACGCCGTGGGAGTGGGTGAACCTGTTCGCGAACGACGCGGCGGGGTGGGACCACCACGGGCCGTGACGGCGGGGGCGGTTTGGCGCGCGTGACACGGATTGCACCCGGGAGAGCGGTCCCGGGTGCAATCCGTTGCAAGACGTGAACGGGCCTCCCCGAGCCGGGCGGGGACCTGTCGGTTACTCCGTCCGGTCCGTGGGGGGCGGGGCGGAGACCACGACGGTCTTGCGGTTGACGAACTCGTAGAAGCCATCCGTGCCGAGCTCGCGGCCGTGGCCGGAGGTCTTCACGCCGCCGAAGGGGAGGCGGGGATCGCTCGCGACGAGGGCGTTGACGAAGGTCATCCCGGCCTCGAGCCCGCGGACGAAGCGGGCGGCCTCGGCCTCGTCGCGCGTCCACACGCTGCTGCCGAGTCCGAACTCCGAGTCGTTGGCGAGCTGCAGCGCCGCGTCTGTGCTCTCCACGCGGTGGAGGAGCGCCACGGGGCCGAAGACCTCTTCCCGGTAGGCGCGCGCAGACTGCGGGAGGTCCGCGAGCACGGTGGGGGCGTAGAAGAAGCCGGGGCCTGGGAG
The DNA here is from genome assembly GCA_039800145.1 of Pseudomonadota bacterium. Taxonomy (GTDB): domain Bacteria; phylum Myxococcota; class Myxococcia; order Myxococcales; family Myxococcaceae; genus VGRA01. Next base: position 7,863 of record JBDLRJ010000206.1, read on the forward strand.
GCGGTGTCCGCCGCAGAGCACGCGGGCGCCGTGGGAGCGGGCGTCCTCCACCTGGGCCTCCACCTCGTCGCGGATGGCGGCGGTGGCGAGCGGGCCGACCTCGGTGTCCTGGGCGAGAGGGTTGCCCACCTTGAGCGCCTGCATGTGGCGGACGAAGAGATCCGCGAACTCGGCGTACACGTCCGCGTGGACGATGAAGCGCTTGGCGGCGATGCAGGACTGGCCGGAGTTGATGGTGCGGGCGATGGCGGCGGTGCGGGCGGCGAGCGGGATGTCGGCCGAGGGGAGGACGATGAAGGGATCGCTCCCGCCGAGTTCGAGCACGCACTTCTTGAGGACTTCGCCCGCGGTGGAGGCGACCGAGATGCCCGCGGGGGTGCTGCCGGTGAGGGTGACGGCGGCGACGCGTGAGTCCCGAAGGATGGCCGCCACCGCGTGGCTGCCCACGGGGAGGTTCTGGAAGACACCTTCCGGGAAGCCGGCGTCGCGGAAGAGCTGCTCGAGCGCGTACCCACAGCCGGGGACGTTGGAGGCGTGCTTCAGGAGGCCGACGTTGCCGGCCATGAGGTTGGGCGCGGCGAAGCGGATGACCTGCCAGTAAGGGAAGTTCCACGGCATGACGGCGAGCACGGCGCCGAGCGGGAGGTGCGTGACGAACGCGCGCGGGCCGCCCAGGTCCACGGGCCGGTCGGCGAGCGCAGCAGCACCGGTGTCCGCGCAGTAGTCCAGCGCGCGGGCGGACTTCTCGACTTCGGCGCGCCCGGCCGAGAGGGGCTTGCCCATCTCCACGGCCATGAGCTGGGCGTGTCGTTGGACGTCCTTGCGGAGGAGGGAGGCGGCGCTCTTCAGGAGTTGAGCGCGCTCTGCGAGCGGGACGTCACGCCAGGTACGGAACGCCTCCGCCGAGCGGGCGAGCTTCTGTTCGATGCCCACCGCGTCGAGCGAGGGGTAGCTCTGCACGACGACGCCGGTGGCGGGGTTGAGGGCGGTGAGCGACATGGGGCGGGGAGGTAGCGCTCCGAGAAGCGGGGTTCAATGGCGTCGAAGCCTACGGCTCTTCCTTCAGACGGTCGCAGGACCATTGGTTTCCGTCGGCACACGATTTCGACAGGAGTTCCCGACCACGTCCAACGTCCTGATCAAGACCGCCTAAGCCTTGACGAAGATAGTCTCCAAAGTAACCGCAACCACCGGAGTCGCCGCCGTCACAGGCCCTCTTGTACAAGGCGCCGGCTCGTGCCTCGTTATTCGGAACGCCTTTGCCTTCCTCGTACATGACGCCGAGGTTGGAGCATCCACGTGCGTCCCCACCCTCACAGGCCTTCTTGTAGAGAGCGGCAGCGCGGGCCTCGTCCTTGGGTACGCTCTTGCCGGACTCGTACATGAAGCCGAGATTGGTGCATCCCCATGCCTCCCCGCCGTCACAGGCCTTCTTGTAGAGAGCGGCAGCGCGGGCCTCGTCCTTCGGGACGCCCTGGCCGGACTCGTACATGAAGCCGAGGTAGGAGCATCCAGGTGCGTTCCCGCCGTCACAGGCCTGCTTGTAGAGGGCGGCGGCGCGGGCCTCGTCCTTCGGGACGCCCTGGCCGTTGTCGTACATGACGCCGAGGTTGTTGCATCCACTGAAGTCCCCGCCGTCGCAGGCCTGCTTGTAGAGGGTGGCGGCGCGGGCCTCGTCCTTCGGGACGCCCTGACCGTTGGCGTAGC
>JBDLRJ010000207.1:0-3125 GCA_039800145.1 Pseudomonadota bacterium
TGGACGCGTTGATGTCCAGGCAGCCGGCGAGCACCGCGGGCTGGTTGGCCACCACGCCCACGCTGCGGCCGTTCATCCGCGCGAAGCCCACCACGATGTTCTTGGCGTAGTGCTCCTGCACCTCGAAGAAGTGGCGGTTGTCCACGAGCGATCGCACCACGTCCTTGATGTCGTAGGGCTTGTTGGGGTTGGCCGGCACCACGCCCTTCAACGACTCGTCCTCGCGGAACGGGTCGTCGTCACACGGGACCACCGGGGCATCCTCGCCGTTGTTGGACGGGAGGAAGGAGAGCAGCTCGCGGGCGGAGGCGATGCAGGCCTGCTCGCTGTCCGCGGCGAAGTGGGCCACGCCGGACTTCTGGTTGTGCGTGAGCGCGCCGCCGAGGTTCTCCTTGGTCACCTCCTCGTGCGTCACCGTCTTGATGACGTCCGGGCCGGTGATGAACATGTACGAGGTGTCCTTCACCATGAAGATGAAGTCCGTGATGGCCGGCGAGTAGACCGCGCCGCCCGCGCACGGGCCCATGATGAGGGACAGCTGGGGCACCACGCCGGACGCGAGCGTGTTGCGCAGGAAGATGTCCGCGTAGCCCGCGAGAGACTCCACGCCCTCCTGGATGCGCGCGCCGCCCGAGTCGTTGAGGCCCACCACGGGGGCGCCCACGCGGGTGGCCAGGTCCATCACCTTGCAGATCTTCTGCGCGTAGGCCCCGGACAGGCTGCCGCCGAACACGGTGAAGTCCTGCGCAAAGACGAACACCTTGCGGCCGTCCACCGTGCCGTGGCCCGTCACCACGCCGTCACCGGGGATCTTCTTGTCCCCCATGCCGAAGTCCGTGCTCCGGTGGGTGACGAACTTGTCCAGCTCCTGGAAGCTGCCGGGGTCCAGGAAGAGATCGATGCGCTCGCGCGCGGTCAGCTTGCCCGCCTCGTGCTGCTTCTGGACGCGGTCTGCGCCGCCGCCCTGCTCGGCGAGCGCCTCGAGCTTCTCCAGCCGGGCGCGAAGGGGATCAGTCTCCGGGGTGTTGGCCATGGTCCCGCGGCGTCTAGCACAAGCTTGGCCGCGGGAGGGATGGCCGGGTGGGCCGGGTCAGGGGATGCAGGCGTCGTGGTTCGGCAGGCTCGGCTGGGTCCCCGCGCTGCAGACCGTGAGCATGCCCAGGTCCGCGGGCGAGAAGGACAGCCCGAGGTTCGAGCCGCTGCCGTCTGCGTCGCACGCGGTCCAGGTGAGGCCGTCGTCGAGCGAGACCCGGAAGAGGGTCCGCCACGTGCTCCCCGGCGTGGCGGGGGCGGTGACGGCCAGCATGTACTCGTCGTCGTTCCCCACGTTGAGGTTGTAGGTCGCGGGCCGGAAGTCGGTCCAGGAGGCGAGCGGTGTTCCCTCCTTCGCCATGCCGAACTCCGCCCGGAACCCGGCGGGCTCCCCCGCGGCCTCGGTGCGGCCGGCCTCGTACACCCGGCCGTAGAGCGTCACGCTCTCCCCCGCGGCGAAGTACCCGCTGGCCGGGTGCCACATCTCGCAGTAGTCCGCCGCCGGCTGCCCCGGGAACTGTCCCGTGCAGTAGCAGCGGTTGGGCGGGCTCATGGCGCCGCGCCCCAGCTGGATGGGGACCGCGTCGAAGTCCCCCGCGTTGTCGCCGTGGTCCACGCACCCTTCCGCGCGGCGGGAGAGCCCCTCGCCTGCACCCGGCGTGGGCGCCCGCTGTCCGAGCGAACAGCCCGTCTCCAGCCCCGTCCCAAAGCCCACGAGGTCCCGCGCCATTGCCGGCGTGGGACAGCCGACCGGGACGTAGTCCGGGTCCGAGGGCGGCCGCGCGTCGAACGGGTTGGTCTGCACCGCCGCCTCCGTCCAGTTCGAGACGGAGTCGCCGTCCGCGTCCGCGGGGACCAGGGCGGCCACCGCCCCGGAGACCGGGAACTGGATGGGCAGCGCCACCGTCGTGTAACCGCCGGGCGGCAGCGTGTCCGACAGCGGCAAGAACGTCCAACTCGAGGCGGTCCCGTCGGACACGGCCACGTCCAGGTTCAGCGCGGCGAGGTCCACCTCCACGCTCGAGCGGTTGTGGACCTCCACGTACCCGCCGTTCTCCACCACGAGGCGGCTGATGACCAGGTCCCGCGCGGTGCACGTGGCCGCGGGCTCCGTGACGAACGTGTCCTCGGACACCTTCTCCCCGTCGCCGGTGAGCGCGTCCGGCAGCCGCACGCGGTAGCGCCGGCCGGGCTCGAAGGCGGCGCCCGTGCGCGTCAGCACCAGCCGCGAGGGCTCCTGCAGGTCCTGCTGGACGGACACCTCCACGCAGCCCTGGAAGCCGTCCGCGCTCACCTCCACGTAGGGCTCGCCCTGGCACGTGCTGCTGGGCCCTCCCTGGGGAACGGCCAGGGGCGGGTGGTTCATCTTCAGCTGCACGGTGGACAGCGACACCGGCACGTCGACGGTCCCGGCGGACGGCGACTCGAGCTGGAACCTCGTGGGCACCTCGAGGTCCTCGGCCCGGAACGCCGCGAGCTGCGGGGAGATCCCCTGGCGCCACAGCGGCGTGCCCGTCACCGCGAAGGCCACGCCGGGCTTCAGCTGCTTGTCCCCGGCGAGCGCCCCGGGCAGCTGCACGGTGAGGCCGCTCAGCTCCACGGTGCCCAGGGTCGTCACCGGGAAGGTGACGAAGCCGTCCGCCCAGGTGCCGCTGCCGGTGATGACCACCGCGGCGCTCACCCGCTGGTGCTCGAGGGGGGCGAGCTCCCCGAGCCCGAGCGAGGACACGTCCCTCGGTGCCACGTTGCAGCGGCCGGACTCGCAGCTGAAGCCGTCCTTGCAGGCGACGGTGGGGCAGCTGCCGGCGGAGGCGCGGGGCGTCACGGTGGCGGAGGTGATGACCGCCATGCCGTTCGGATCCTCCGCGCCGGTGGCCGAGAGCCGCTGGGCGACGACGTCCGCGAGGTCCACCCGCTGGCCCGGCACGAGCCCGTGGCCCGCAAGCTTCACGAACACGGCCTCGGTCCGCGGGCCGCCCTGGAGGAAGAAGCCGGCGGCGGTGTCCAGCGCCTCTGCCCCTGCGAAGGCCGGGTCCTGGGAGAGGTCCGGCTTGTCGTACGTCACCGTCGCCCCGGAGATGGACAGGCCCGTC
>JBDLRJ010000208.1:0-9229 GCA_039800145.1 Pseudomonadota bacterium
AGCTGGGACACGCGGAAGGTGACGAACATGGAGCAGATGTTCTCCGGTGCCTCCGCGTTCAACCGGGACCTCTCGCCCACCACCGTCAACGTGGGGCCGCTCAGTTACGTCTCGTGGGACACGTCCAAGGTGACCACCATGCTCGGCATGTTCCTGACGGCAAGTTCGTTCAACGGCGACATCCGGCTCTGGGACACGTCGTCCGTTACGAACATCCAGGCCATGTTCCGGAGCGCCCCGGCCTTCAACCAGGACCTGGGCGGCTGGAACACCTCCAACGTGACCTCGATGTTCGCCACCTTCCAGGGCGCGAGCGCCTTCAACCAGCCGCTGGCCGCGTGGGATACCTCCAAGGTGACGCGCATGGACGAGATGTTCCTCGGGGCCGCGGCCTTCAACCAGCCGCTGGGCAGCTGGAACACGTCGCAGGTCACCACCATGAACTCCATGTTCAAGAACGCCACCAGCTTCGACCAGGACCTGGGCACCTGGTGCGTTGCGGGCATTGCGCCGGGCTCGAGCGGCATGTCGAACTTCGACGCGAACACCCCTGCGTGGAACAAGACCGGGCGCCAGCCCAACTGGGGAAGCCTCTGCGTGCTCTAGGGATGTGCTAAGCCGCGCGTCCATGCTCCTCGCAGGGAAAAAGCTCCTCGTCACCGGCGTCCTCACCCCCCAGTCGCTGGCGTTCGGCATTGCCGAACTCGCCATCCAGGAGGGCGCCGAGGTGGTGCTCACCAGCTTCGGCCGCACGCTGTCGCTCACGCAGCGCTCGGCGAAGCGGCTGCCCGGCCAGCCCGAGGTGATGGAGCTGGACGTCACCCAGCCCCAGCACTACGTGGAGCTGCAGGAGAAGCTCCGGGCCAAGTGGGGCCGGGTGGACGCGGCACTCCACGCCGTGGCCTACGCGCCGGAGAACGCGCTCGGGGGGAACTTCCTCGAGACGCCGTGGGAGAGCGTGCAGACCGCCTTCCGCGTCTCTGCCTTTTCGTTCAAGGAGCTCGCCCTGTGCGTGGCCCCGCTCATGACGAACGGCGGGGCGCTGCTCTCCCTGGACTTCGACGCCCGCGTGGCCTGGCCCATCTACGACTGGATGGGCGTGTGCAAGGCGGGGCTGGAGGCCACCACGCGGTACCTGGCCCAGTACCTGGGGCCGAAGGGCATCCGGGTGAACACCCTGGCCGCGGGGCCGCTCTCCACCATTGCCGCCAAGGGCATCCCCGGCTTCGGCGTGCTCGAGGCCCGCTGGGGCGAGCAGGCGCCGCTGGGCTGGAATGCCCGCGGGGACCACGAGAAGGTGGCCCGCACGGCAGTGGCCCTGCTCTCGGACTACTTCCCCGGCACCACCGGGGAGTTGGTGCACGTGGACGGCGGCTACCACGCGGTGGGCGCCCCGCCGGTGCCGAAGTCGGAACCTGCCAAGTCGGAGGAGCCGGCCTAGAATCGGGAGGCATGGTGTCCACGCTCCCCGCGGAGGTGTCCGAGCTCGCGCGCCGGTCCGGCATGCGCCTGCGTGCCCTCCATGGTTCGCGGGCGCGGGAGGACCACCGGCCGGACTCCGACTGGGACTTCGCCTTCGTCCCGGGGCCGTCCACGGACGAGCTGGCACTCGGCGCCGCGCTGGTGCGCCTGCTCGGGACGGACGCCGTGGATCTCTGCCGGCTGGACACCGCGGGAGGGCTGCTCCGCTTCCGCGTGGCGCGCGAAGGGGTGCTGCTCTTCGAATCGGCCCCCGGGACGTGGGCGTCGTTCGTGTTCGAGGCGGCCCGGTTCTGGGCGGAGGCGGGCCCCATCCTCTCGAGGGGACTGCGCGCGTACGCGGACTCCCTCGAGCGCGGGGAGGGCGCCGGTGGATAGGGAAACCTTCGCGGCGAAAGCGGCGGCGGTGCAGCGCCACCTGCAGCGCGTGGCGCACGTGTACGAGAACCTCGACCTCGCGGTGGTGGCGGATGCCGCCCGCGAGGGGCCCGCGGACCTGCGGGCATTCCTCTCCCACGCCGCGGCGTGGTTCCCCTGATGGAGGGCGTTCATGGCGCGCGTCGAACCCGGACTCCTGGACCTGCTGCCCCGCGTCCCGCTCTTCGGCGGGCTCGAAGGGGAGTCGCTCGAGCGCGTCATCGGCCTGCTCGGGGAGGAGGACCGGCAGGTGGGGGAGATCGTCGGCTGCCAGGGGCAGAACTGCCGCGCGCTGTACGTCGTCCGCGCGGGCGAGGTCCTCGAGAGCAAGGAGATCTCGCCCGGTCGGAAGGCCAAGCTGGTGCGGCTCGGGCCCGGCGAGGTGTTCGGCGAGCGCTCGCTCGTGGAGATGCAGGCGCTGTCTGGCACCTACTCCTGCGCGCAGGACAGCAAGCTCCTGGTGCTGCACCAGAGGGCCCTCTCGCAGCTGTACCGCGAGGACCTGCCCACCTACACGCTCTTGCTCGGCAACCTGGCGCGGGAACTCTCCCGCCGCCTGCGCCGCGCGGAGGAGCGCGTGCTGCAGCTGGCGGACGCCGCCGGTGAGGGTGAGCGGGGGCGCACGCAGCTCGCCGTGCCGGCGGTGAAGTTGCCGTCGAAGTAGCCCCTCAGACGTCGGAATCGCCGTAGGCGGGGAGCGCGGCGTCCCACTTCACGGGCTCACCCAGGTTGGCGAGCGCGGTCAGCCAGAAGCAGGGCATGGGCAGCGGAACGGACCGGACGATGCGGGCGATCCGGGCGCGGAGTGCCGCGTCGTGCCGTGCCAGGGCATACAGCTCGCGCCATGCAGCGAGCTCGCCGCGGTCGAGCACCTGGGCAAGGACTTCATCGCTGCCGAGGTCCAGTCGGTCCCGGTTCCAAAGCGCCTGCGAGGTGGCGAGATGCGGTGTCTTCACGGCGCGCCCTCCGGCTCGAGCAGGAGCCTCGAGAGGACACCCGCGAACGAACGCCCCCGGGCGATCACATGCCCCCAGTCCGTCCACGGCTGGACGAGCCCCCGGTAATTGGCCAGGTCCACTTGCACCTCGTCGAGTGGCTTCGCCGCGGAGAGCCTCTCGACCAGTTCGACGAGCGGAGAGGCCCCCGTGGGCTGCCGGTACAGTTCGTCGAACCGGGTGAAGGCCGCCCGCGTTCCCTCTCCACCCAGCCGCTCACAGAGGACGACCGTGTCGAGGTAGTCGCGGACCGTGTACCGCGTCGTGAGCAGCCAGCCCTTGATGCGTGCCATCTCGGGGAGCGTCGGGACGGTCAGCCCCCCGACTTGCTCCACCTCCAGCGGTTCGCTCCGCCGGAGTTGGCGGATGCCCGTGAGAACGCCCTCCATCCGTCCGAGGATGAGCACGGGTCGTTGAATGCGCGCGGTTTGCCAACCCGCGGCGGACTCGAGCCTCGCCAGGACCTCGTCGAAGCGAGCGCGGAGGTCCTCCAGGACGTGGTCACCGTCCATGCTGCGACGGTGCGAGGCATGGAGCGCAGCCGCGGTGCCGCCCACGAGGACGGCGCCCGGGACCAGGTGCTGGACGTGGCGCTCGGCTGAAAGCAGCCTCTCCCAGTCAGGCAGCGTCTCGGAATGCGCCGGCACGTCGTGACGGTATCGGCGGCCAGGGGCCCCCGCAAGGCGCCCGTCGAAGGTCGAAGGGGCTACGCCACCGCCGGGGCAGGTTGGAAGGTGACCTCGAGCCTGTCCCCGGAGGCCCCGAGCGACACGTGGGCGACCCCGCCGTGCTGCAGGTCCCCGAACAGCAGCGCCTCCGCGAGCGGCTTCTTGATGGACTGGTCCACCAGCCGCGCCATGGGCCGCGCACCGAACGCCGGCTCGTAGCCCTTCTCCGCGAGCCAGCCGCGCGCCTCGGGCGAGAGGACGAGCTTTACCTTCTTGTCGTCCAGCTGCTTCTGCAGCAGCCCCACCTCCTTGTCCACCACGCGCAGGATGGTCTCCGCGGTGAGCGGCGCGAAGGGAATCCACGCGTCCAGCCGGTTTCGGAACTCCGGCGTGAAGGTCCGCTCCACCGCCGCCTTCGCCTTGGAGGCGTCCCCGGACAGCACCGTGGGCGCGGTGGAGCCGAAGCCCACCACCTTCTCCTGCGACTCGCGCGCCCCCGCGTTGGTGGTGAGGATGAGCACCACGTTGCGGAAGTCCGCCTTGCGCCCGTTGTTGTCCGTCAGCGTGGCGTGGTCCATCACCTGGAGCAGGATGTTGAACAGGTCCGGGTGGGCCTTCTCAATTTCGTCCAACACCACCACGGAATAGGGCGCCTTGCGCACCGCGTCCGTGAGCAGCCCGCCCTGGTCGAAGCCCACGTAGCCGGGCGGCGCACCGATGAGGCGGCTCACCGTGTGGCGCTCGCTGTACTCGCTCATGTCGAAGCGGAGGAACTCCACGCCGAGCACCGCCGCGAGCTGCTTGGCGAGCTCCGTCTTCCCCACGCCCGTGGGGCCGCTGAACAGGTAGCTGCCGATGGGCTTGCCCGGCGCGCGCAGCCCGGAGCGGGACAGCTTGATGGCCGCCGCCAACTCCTCGATGGCCTTGTCCTGGCCGAAGATGACCGCCTTGAGCGCGGGCTCGAGGTTTTGAATCTGCATCCGGTCCTTCGCGGACACCGTCTTGCGCGGCACCTTCGCCATCTTCGCGACCACGCCCTCCACCGCCTCCGCGTCCACCACCCCCGTGCGCGCCCCGTCCGGCTTGAGCCGCTCGGCCGCGCCCGCCTCGTCCACCACGTCGATGGCCTTGTCCGGCAGGAAGCGGTCCACCAGGTGCTTGGCGGAGAGCTCGGCGGCGGCCTTCAGCGCGTCGTCCGTGTAGCTGACGCCGTGGTGCTTCTCGTACTGGGGCTTGAGCCCCCGGAGGATCTGGACCGTCTCCTCCACCGTGGGCTCCCCCACGTCGATCTTCTGGAACCGCCGCGCGAGCGCCCGGTCCCGGTCGAACGCCCCCTTGTACTCCTGGTACGTCGTGGAGCCGATGCAGCGCAGCCGCCCGGACGCGAGCGCCGGCTTGAGGAGGTTGGAGGCGTCCATGGAGCCCCCGGACGTGGCCCCCGCACCGACGATGGTGTGGATCTCGTCGATGAAGAGGATGGCGTTCTCCTCCTTCTGCACCGCCTTCAGCACGCCCTTGAGCCGCTCCTCGAACTGCCCGCGGAACTTGGTCCCCGCGAGCAGCGCCCCCATGTCCAGCGAGTAGACGTTCGCGGAGAGCAGCGGCTGCGGCACCTTCCCCTCGAAGATGCGCAGCGCGAGCCCCTCGGCGATGGCGGTCTTCCCCACGCCGCTCTCGCCCACGTACAGCGGGTTGTTCTTCCGCCTCCGGCACAGCACCTGGACGGTGCGCTCCAGCTCTGCCTCGCGCCCGATGAGCGGATCTATCCGCCCCTCCGCCGCCTCCTGCACCAGGCTCGTGCAGTACTGCTCGAGCGGCGACTTCGCCTTCTCGCCGGGGCGTGCCGGCCCCTCGCCGTCCTCGTCCTCGTCCATCCCATTCGGCGAGCCCACGCCCTCCATCTCCTCGCCGTCGTCCCCGCTCTCCTCCTTGCGGACGCCGTGGGAGATGAAGCGGAGCAGGTCCCCGCGCGTGACGCCCGCCTGCTGCAGCAGGAAGAGCGCGTGGCTGTCCTCCTCGCGGAAGAGCGCCACCAGGACGTCCCCGGACTCCACCTTCGGCTGGTCGGACGAGAGGGCATGGATGGCCGCGCGCTGCAGCACGCGCTCGAGCCCCAGGGTCTGCTGGGGATCCCGCTTCACGTTCGGGGGCAGCTGCTCCACGGTCTCCTCGAGCCAGGACCTGAGCGCCGCCTCCAGCTTCTTCACGTCCAGCGCCACGCCGTCGAAGATCTCCCGCGCGCGGGCTTCTGCGCACATGGCGAGCAGCAGGTGCTCGAGCGTGAGGTACTCGTGGCGCAGGGAGCGCGCCTCCTCCACGGAGCGCCTGAGCGTCTCCTGGAGATCCTTCGAGATGGTCGGTCCGGGCATGGCTTCAGTCGTCCTCGGGTTCCATGGTCAGGCGCAGGGGAAACTCCTCCTCCCGCGCGCGCTGTTCCACGAGTTGGATCTTCGTCTCCGCCACGTCGCGCGTGTAGATGCCCGCCACGCCCATGCCGTTGTGGTGCACGTGGAGCATGATCTGCACCGCCTCGGTCTCCGTCTTGCGGAACACCTCGCAGAGGATGGCCACCACGAACTCGCGCGTCGTGTAGTGATCGTTGTGCAGCAGCACCTTGAACATCCGCGGCTTCTGCAGCCTCTGCTTCGGCCGCGACTCGGTGACCACGCCGGAGTCGGGATCGTTCTCGTAACGGGTGGGCATGGGGTGTCAGTCCTTGGCCTTCAGTCCACTGTCTCTGCGCCACGCGGGCAAGCCCGACGTGAGGGCGGCACGCTCGGCCTCCAGGCTGCGTGACACCCGCGCGGCGAGCGGGGCGTGGAACAGCCGGTGGGCGGAGCGCGTCAGCACCGGGGTGAAGCCGCGCGCCAGCTTGTGCTCGCCGCCGGCCCCCGGCTCGAAACGCCCCACGCCGCGCGAGATGCACGCGTCCACGGGGTGGTAGAGGCACACGGCGAAGTGCAGGAAGGGCAGGTCCTCCACGCATCCCCAGTAACGGCCATAGAGCGCGCCCGGCCCGGAAATGTTGAGCGCGGCGGCCACCCGCCGACCCTGCCGCCGGGCTTCCACCAGCTCCAGCTCCGCGCGGAAGTCCCGCAGCAGGTGCGCGAAGAATCCCTCGGACAGGTAGGGGATGGAGCCGTTGCGCCGCGCCGTCCCGGCGTACAGCTGGAAGAGCGCCTCCGCGGAGGCGTCCACCTCGTCGCCCCGCAGCGTGCGCAGGCTGACGCCCGCCTCGGCCACGGCGCGCTGCTCGCGCCGCAGCTGGGTTCGCCGGGACGACCGGAAGCGCTGCAGGAAGTCCTCCGGCGTGGCGTACCCCTCGTTGAGCCAGTGGTACTGCACCCCGAGCCGCGGCAGGTACCCGGCCGCTGCCAGTGCCGCGGCCTCGTCCTCCAGGTGGAAGTGGACGTGGATGGAGGAGAGCCCCTCGGAGGTGGCGAGCCCCTCCGCGGCCGCGAGCAGCTGGCCGCGCACGAGGTCACCGTCCTCTTCCGTGGCCACGAGCAGCCGCCGCCCGGTGATGGGGGTGAACGGCAGCCCCAGCACCAGCTTGGGATGCCAGGGACGGCCCAGCCGCCGGCTCGCGAGATCCCACGCGGAGTCGTCCACGAACTCGCCCGCCCCCGGCAGCTTCACCCACGCGGGGGCCGCCCCCACCAGCTTGCCGCCCCGCTCGGCCAGCAGGTGGCTCGGGAACCACCCGTTGCCGGGCGCAGTCCCGCTCTGCTCGAGCGCGGTGAGGTAGCGGTGGTCCAGGAACGGACGCGCCGCGTCGTCCAGCAGCGCGTTCCACGCCGCCGCGGACACCTCCGCCACGGAGCGCACCGCGCGCACCTGGATCGGCCGGGGCCGGGAAGTCATGCCTGTGCCGGGGGCCTCTGCCCCGCTGCGCCTAGAACGAGAGCCGCACCGCGGCCGTGCCGCCCGCGTAGAGGTCCACCGCGCCCGTGGCCACGAACTCGGCCGTCGGCTCCGTGGTGAAGCTGGTGGCGTAGCGCGTGACGAAGCCCGCGAGCCGGAGCCCGAGCATGGAGTTGAGGGCGATGTCCGCCCCCGCCTGGCCCTCCAGCCCCAGCCCCGTCGTCTTCGGGAAATAGCTCTTCTGCAGCTCCCCCGTGCCGAGCAGCGGCAGCGCCGCCCCCTCGAGGAACGCCGACACGGCGCCGAACTTCCACGAGACGCCGGCCCCTGCGCGCGCCGCCGTCCAGGTGGGGTTGGGCAGGCCCGTGATGACCGTGCCGTCCTTGGCCGGGGAGAGTCGGAAGCTGTGAATGCGGTAGCCGCCGAAGACGGACAGCCCCAGCTTGCCGTCCACGAGCGCAGGGAGCTTGTAGCGCAGCCCCGCGTCCATCCGGGTCACGCTGCTCGGGAACGTGGGACCGTCCTTCGACGCGGAGCTCAGCCCCACGGACATCTGGTACCCGCCCTCGAGCCCGATGCCCGCGAGCGCCGCGTTGCCCGTGCGCGCCAGCGGGTAGAGCTCCAGCCGCGCCGCGGGCAGGAAGATGGCGGGCGCCGAGTAGCCGCGGAGGTTGCTGCTCGGCTTCGTCACGTAGCCCCAGCTGCGCGTGGACACGTCCAGTCCCACCTGCACCACCACGATGGGCGGCGCCGGCTCCTTCGGCTTCTCCACCACCGGCGGCGGCGGAGGCGGCTCCTCGGGGGGCGGCGGGGGAGGCGGCGGCGGCGGGGGAGGCGGAGGCGGCGGCGGACGCGGGATGCCGAGCGCGTTCTCGAGCTCCTCGGACACCGGGTCCACGTTGGGGAGCGCTTGCACGGCGGACAGCGGCCAGGCCTTCTTGTACGCAGGCGGCGCGGGCGGCTTGCCCTTCACCGGGGCGGGCTGCAGCAGCAGCTCCAGCTTCGCCTCCTTCTTCACCACGGCCACGGTCCCGAAGAGCGTGAAATCCGGGGGCGGGGGCTTCGGCTGCCCCTTCACGGCCGCCTTCGGCAGCTCCACGCACTTCGCGCGGGCGCAGAGGACGGTGGACAGCTCCTTCTGGACGGCTGCGGCCGTCTTCGGTCCCTTGAAGGGGGCCACGTAGACGGTGGGCTCGGCCGCGGAGGCGGTCGCCGCCAGCAGCAGGAGGGATGAAGACAACAGTCGTAGGCCGGTCATGGACCGGAGGTTAGCCTAGAAACTGCCGCGGATCGCCAGACTTGCTCCGGCGTACAGGTCCGCGGCACCGGAGGCCACGTAGGCGTCCGACGCCTGCGTGGTGAAGCGGGCGCCGTAGCGGGTGAGGTGCCCGTCCACGCGGACCCCCAGCCAGCTCAGCAGCGCCACGTCCGCCCCGAGACGCCCCTCGAAGCCGAGGGCAGAGGTGCGCGGGAAGTAGGCCTTCTGCAGCTCCCCCGTCCCGAGCACGGGGAGCCCGGCCCCCTCGAGGAAGACCCCCACGCGGCCGGTGCGCCAGGTGGCAGCGGCGCCCAACCGGAGCGCCGTCCAGGTGGGCTGGGCGAGACCGTCCAGCACCGAGCCGTCGGAGGCAGTCTGCACGGCGAAGCCATGCGAGCGGTACCCCGCGAAGGCCTCGACCCCGAGGCCCAGCCCCGCGTCCTCCCACGCGTCCACCCGCAGCCCCGCGTCCACGCGCGTCACCGAGGACGGGTAGGTGACGGCCCGGCTCGCCACCGAGGCACGGAGGGCCACGGAGGTGGCGAAGC
>JBDLRJ010000209.1:0-2620 GCA_039800145.1 Pseudomonadota bacterium
CGGCGAGGCAGGCCAGCAACAGGGTCGCGAGGATCACCAGTGACGTCCGGGTCCAGCGGATCCGTGCGCGGTTGCCGTGGGGGGGCTCAGACGCCGCCGCCGGGGAAGACGCGGAACCAGCGGCTCCGCGGGCAGGGCAGCACGCCGCGACAGGCGCAGGGAACGGAGTCAACGCCCTCCGCGCGCAGCTCGAGGCTGCGGGCGAGGTCGACCGAGAAGCCACTGTTTCCTCGACGAGCGCCGCCGTCGTAGTCCCAGAGCAAGCTCCCGCCGGGCTGCAGTGCGGCAGTGGGGTACGCCACGACGCAGGAGAGAGCCCGGGAACAACCGCGCAGCTCGGCCGGCTGCCGGAGGACCACCGTAGCGTCATGACACTTGTGATTGAAAAGCGCCGCATTGCAGGCGGGGGGGTTCGGCGTCCGGCATATAGCGGCCGCGTCGATGGATGGGTGCCAGGAGCGCCCGCCCACGCGAAAGGGGGGAAGGTCCAGGACAAACTCGCCGGAAGGCCACCCGTCCACCACGTGGCCGTAGTAGAGGGCCAGCGCCGTGTTCGCGGGGGGAAGGTAGCCGGCGGCCAGTGCGACACCACGGCCCGTGAGCTGGTCAGGCGCGAGGCGCAGGCGGGCCGCCGCTCGGCCGTCCGCAAATTCGGGGAAGAGGCGAGCGATGCGGTCCTCAAGCGTCCGGACGTGAACGGCAAGGTCCGGGTCGTCGGACGAGAAGAGAGTACCCGCAGGCATGACCACGCGAGCGCCGCCGAGACGCGGATGCAGGCGGCGAACCACCCGGGGTCCCTATGAAGGGGGGGCGGCAGGTAACGGCTCGGGGCCGCGGGACAGGACCTCCCGGGTGTCACCGGCGGCAGCGGGTGACGCAGGAGGGGCCGAGCCGCGGGCGACGACGCAGCGGGCGGTGCTCGAGGCCCAGGGAGGCGGCTGGACGGGCGGGTCGCGAGCCGCGGTAGGGCCAGGGTCCCGGGCGGGGAGATCGTGGGGCGGGAAACAGCCCAGCGGGGCCAGGCCGAAGGGCGCGTGCTCCAAGTCGCGGATACGAGAGTGGACCGTCCAGAGGTTCTCGGCTTGAGCGTCCACGATGCGGGCGAGGCCAGCGGCGAACAGCTCCGCGCTGCGCAGACGAACTTGGAACTGCAGGCGCTCGGCGTCGCCCAGGCGGGCAGGAGGGGGACGCTCCGCGGCGGAGGCCTCGGGGCGCGGGGACAGGAACGAGGAGCGGCCCAGAAGCTCGCGCTCCGCGAGCAGAGTGGCGCGGTGTTCGGCCTGGGCGCGCACAGCCTCCGCAAGGAATGGAGGGGGAGCCGGCCGGGCGGAGGGTCTGGGAGGCTCCGCAGGAGCCGAGGAGGCGGCAGGAGCGGGGACCGCGGGAGGAGCCACTCGCACCGTCCTGGTAGCGGAGGGGTGCCGACGCGGACCGGTGAGCGTTTCTCGGAGGTCGCGAACAGGGGCAGCCGATTCCAGTACAAGGCGAGCAGCGGCCGCGTGGGCAGCCTTGTTGCGCCGCCGGACGTGGTGATTTCCGGACTTGCGGGATTTCGGCTCGGGGCGACCCCGCATGTAAACGTGGACGGGAGCAGATGCAACTGCAGGAGCGACGACGGCGACCGCGAGCTCGTGCAATTGAACAGACGAAACGCGGGAAACTCAGCAGCCGGGCAGACGGGTTGCCGAGCGCGTCCGACCGAGAAGTATGAGTCCGCAACAGGTATCCGAGCCGGAGATCGACCTCCCGAAACCGCGGGGGCCAGAAGTCGGGCTGACTGTGGATATAAGCAGGTGGATGTAACAGTAGAACAACTTGCCGAGTTTCCCTTCGACCAGTCACGCGGGTTGACGGCCAGAAGATAACTGACAGTAGAAGTCCGAAACACAGAACCAGGGTTCGACCTCCCAATCGTGAGGGCCAGAACTTGGATGGAAACAAATGGCTGGGTATAAAGGATATTTAGCAGGAATCAGAACCACCGACCGATCCCAGCAACGACCGAAGACGGAAGGATGAGCAGGAGCGACCAACGGGTGTCCACAGGACGACATAGAAATTTGCTTGAGCGGCGGATCGAGCGGCAAGCAAGGCACAGCAGGGCACAGGCTGCATCGCCTTCTGAAATCGGGGCTGAAATTCGGAGGGAGCAGGAGCAAGGGCAGAGGAGGCAACGAAGGTGCACCCACTGGATGCGCACTTTTGCAACGCGTTGACCCTGGTGCAGGGTTTAAGGGAGGTAGGTTTACACCTGCTGCAGGGAACTAACGGGAATGATCTAGGCCCGCTGCGCGGCTGGCGTCTGACGGGCACAAACCGCGCGAGCAAGGACCCGGTCCGTGACCTGAGTCCGCGAGGTCCGTGATGACCGAGAATCCGGCCCGCGGGACGTGGTCGCCCGGTCGCCCAATCCGGTGTGGCCCGCGTCCGAGTCCGCGCCTCGACATCCGGTGGCGCCAGCTGGTGGTGAGCCCACTCGCACGCCGCCTGCCAGACGTGAGCAAGCCACTGGCCGGGTGATGAGGGAGGTCAGGTCCAGGTCCCCCGGCGCGTAACCGTGACCCGGCTCGTCAGGTCGTCAAACTTGACCGGGCCCGGTGGCCCGGCTCGGGCAGACTGC